>JBARBE010000134.1:0-150176 GCA_049792735.1 Candidatus Acidiferrum sp. | reverse complement strand
GCCTTCACATGTACATGACTTCCATGCGCCCGCAGCAGCCCGGAGACGTCGAGCGCGCCAACGAAGTCGTCACCACGCTTCGCGCCAGCATCGAAAAATACAAGGACTACCACGTCGCCCTTGCGGATGGTTACAGAATCTTCCTGCCAAATATTCCGCAACCCGAATATCACTTCACGAACTATCGCAATGGCTTTCTGGAGTCTTTCTCTTTCGATCCCGCGCGGCCCACGTCTCTGCTTTACAAAAAAACCGCCACCGGCTACGACCTCATCGGCGCCATGTACACCATGCCCAGGACCGCCAGCGAAGATGAATTGAATGCCCGCATCCCGCTGAGCATCGCCATGTGGCACTTACACACGAATCTTTGCTTTCCGCGCCTTGGCCAGTTGCGCACTGCGGATTGGTCGAAATTCGGCCTGAATGGATCCATCGCTACCGAAGATGCTTGCTCCGAGGCTGGCGGCCGCTTCCACCCAGTCGTTCTAGGCTGGATGACTCACGTCTATCCCTACGAACACGGCCTCGACAACATCTTTGCCATGCACGGCATGCAGGATATGCATTAGCCAAGTTTTTGCGGCGTCTGGATTTATTGCAGATGGACGCGTGCGGAATTCTATTCCGCGTTCTTAAGCTTTAGCTTGCTCTTGTTCTCTTCAAGAAACGCCCGCAATTCGCTAGCTATATCCAGCAGGCGGATCCACTGCTCGTAATACAGCGTGACCGGAAATCGTCCGAGTCCGTAAACACTCACTCCGCCTTTTTCCCCCACGCGAAATTCCAGACTCCCCTTTTTTCTCGACCCCGCCTGCTTTTCCAGCTCCGCAATCCGCGCCAGCAATTCTTCTTTGCTTGGTTCTGACATGATCTCGGCTCCCTTATTTTTGCTTCGAGGGACGCTCCTGTCCCTGCTTTTCTTGACGAATCCTAACAGGTTTGCCTTCCTGCCGTCTTGGCCTCCCGTTTTCCCGCCTTCTCCGGATGATTGCTTTCTGAATACACACAAGAAGAATCCGTCGTTGCCAGTCCCTTTTTCTCGGTGTAGGATACCGCCCAAGCGGGTGTGCAGTCCGGATGTGAGTCGGTCACTAGATGGAATGTCCCTCGATCTCACCGCGAGCCACTGAGGTGTCTACGCCATGGCTTTCCCTTTTCCCTGCCTTGCCTGTCCTTGCTTCTTTGCGATTCCAAGTCTCAGTGGCTCTGCGCCAGACGAGCACGCTCCGCCCGGGCCGTGACATTGGATTTGTCTCTCGGTCCGCTCTTTAGTCGAAACTATGCGGAAACGGATTTTGGCTCTTATCTCACTACCTAACAGAAAGAAGAGCCATCGCTCTTGGATGACATGTTTTGAAGAATTTCCTGAGGAGGAACTGATGAATTTGCGCCACAAAAGCAAAACCATTGGCCATGGCTTTTTGGTGTTGCTGCTCTCGCTGATGCTGCCCTTATTTGTTTCTGCCCAAAATAAGAAACCGCCGGCGCCGGCGCCAAAAGCGCCAGCTCCGCATCCCGCCTCCACGCCGCACACCAACACAACGCACACGAATAACACCCACACGAACACCACGCATACGAATACAACCCATACGAACGCCAACACGGCGCACACGAATACGAACGGCGCCCACACGAATAATACGCGCACGAACTCGACGACGCGCACGACCACCACTACGCGCACAAACACCACCCGCGGCGGCGCAGGTAACACCCATACCACAACCACGACTCGCACTACGACTATGCGGACCGCAAGCGGGGGCAGGAACGTAACTCACGCCGATGGCAGCACCCACAGCTTCAACAACCATGGCGCGAGAACCAGCGTCACGACAAGGAACGGCGCCTCAGGCCACTTCGATTCCAGAGGGCATGTGACTTCCATCCATGCTCATGGAATGACCATTAATCACGGCGCCCACGGTGAACGTCGATTTGAAACTAGAGGCAGAGACGGCGGCCGCTTGGTCGGCTATGGGCACGGCCGCGGTTATGCCGAACACGGTTATATGCGTGGCGGCAGGCCCTACATGCGCCGCACCTATTACTACGGCGGCCGTAGGTATGCCTACGCCTATCGCGGCGCCTATTGGCATGGTGTGGCCTACTATGGCTACGTCCCGCCGTATTACTATGGCCCACATTTTTATGCTTGGGCTTACAACCCCTGGGCCGCGCCGATCGCTTGGAGCTGGGGATGGGGCGGAGCTCCCTGGTACGGATACTATGGTGCCTACTTCGTTCCGGCTCCGGTCTACGCCACTCCTTCCTTGTGGTTAGCGGACTATTTAATCGCCGCAAATCTTCAGGCCGCCTACGAAGCTCACGCAGCGGCCGATGCAAATGCAGCTGCGGCAGCTGCGGCGGCTCCGCCTCCGGACTCCGGCCAGTCTGACCAACCAGCCGAGGCAGCGAATAACGCACCAGTAGCCCTAAGTCCTGAAGTAAAGCAGGCCATTGCCGACGAAGTGAAAGCGCAGGTCGAGGCAGAGCTAAAAGAATCCGGGAACCCCAATCCGCCGCCGGCCTCCGCCTCCACGGATCAAGTGCCTGCTGCACTTGATCCTGCACACCGCACCTTCGTAGTTTCCACAGTGCTGAACCCAGCCCTGCCGGACGGAACGGAATGCTCGCTGAGCCCCGGCGACGTTCTGACCCGAATTCAGGACGCACCTGACGCCAATCAAAACGTTAACGTCCTCGTCAGCAGCAGCCAAAAGGGAGATTGCGCCTCGGGCGCTCAAGTTCCTGTGGCTGTTCAAGACTTGCAGGATATGCAGAACGATTTCCGCGCCAAGATCGACGAAGGCCTCAGTCAGATGGCCGCCAACCAGGGTAAGAACGGCATGCCCACCGGTCCCGCGGCAGACAAGAAACCCTCGCCCGATGGCCAGGTTCAAGCTGATTTGACTGTAGGCGATGACTTGAAAGCCCAACAGCAGAATGCAGACCAAACCGAACAAGATGTGAAGGCAGCCGCATCGAGCAGCGGCAGCGGAGGCGGTGGCGGCGGAAACGACTAACAATACAGCCCGACCCTCGAAACGGTCGGCGGTCATCAAGATATAAAAAGATATAAATGGCATGGAGAGCGCCCCCCCTCAATTTCGTGGCGCTCTTCACGCCGAAGTTCAAACTCTCGGCCGGAAAGAACTCGTCCCCTGATTGGCTGAGGGCGCATTAGAAAGGGGACAAGGAGAGCTTTGCCACAATGAATTACAGGTTCGCGAAGTTAGTCCAATACGGCGCCCTGGCCCTAGCTGTACTCTTCCCCGCATATTTGGCCTTCGCGCAAGACGCTGCTTCGTTGGAGAGCCAGCTCAACTCCAAGTACAAGCTTGTGAAGCTCGGCGAAGATTCGACTGGAGTCGCGGTCATCGAGGCTGGCACGATTCTGGACATAAAGAAGGGCGGCATTCTCAGCTATCCGACCTCCACCGCCAGGCCTTTCGCCTCCACTTACAAAGACGGGACGATTCATTCCCCGGGCGTCACCAAAATCCCTGGCTGGTTGCCTCATGCGTCCTCGGTACCAGGCCAGGTAAGCGACACAAAATTCTTAACCGTCGGCGAGAAGGTCTATCCCACCAGGATTGAAGTCCAACAGAAAGAAAGCAAAGTCGCGGTCTTCATCATCGAGTGCGATTCCTGTAATGGTGTGCAGGATCCCTCCTTCCGCCGCGCCCAGGTCGTTTTCCAGTTTCCCAAGGGCTATCTGGCTAACGCGGACGCAGGCCAAGTTTCGGACCTCATCGAACAAGTTCTTTCTGTCGATACCGGTGGCGACTCTTCCCAGCAGCAAGGCCAGCAAGGGCAAGATAACCAACAGCAGCAGGGTCAGGATGCCCAGGGCCAGGGACAGCCGGCACAGCAACAACAGGACGCAGCGCCAGCTCAGCCCGCGCAACCGCCCCCGACGATTCAGTTAGGCCAGACGACCGATCAGGTTATCGCCATCATGGGCCAGCCAGACAAAATAGTCGACCTCAAGACCAAGCAGATCTACGTCTATAAGGATCTCAAGGTGACTTTCGTAAAGGGTAAAGTCTCCGACGTCGAATAATCAGCAGAGAGGCGATATCCGCTTGATGACACGCCGGAAGCGGTCTGACTCATTGAATTCACAATAAGGTTTCGTGAGAAAAGAAAACGAAGCTGGTGTAAGCTGCCGCCACTGAACGTCAGGCAACATCTCACCTCAGGAGAGAACAACCATGGCGCGACGCACCTTCCTGGCTCAGCTCGCGGGTTTGCCCTTTCTCGCATTAGGCGCGGAGCCGCAAGAATCGAAACGACCGCTGAAGATCATGATGAAGAGCGCGTGGGGCTCCGATGACCCGACACGCGCTGCATTCCCCTTCGCGCACGGCCTTGTGCTAGCGGAAGCCGGCCATGACGTCCAAATCTTCCTCCTCGCCGACGCAACCGCTCTACTGCGAAAGTCCATGGTGAATTCGATCTTTCCCGTGGGCTGGCCGCCTCTTAGCGAAACGCTCGCCAAGGTCGTCGCTAAACACATCCCCGTCTTTGCTTGAGGAGCCTGTTCCCGGGCCCGTGGGGTCACGGAAGCAGACTTGAATCAGTGGGGAGCAAAATTCGGCAGTCCGGCAACTTTCGTTTCGCTAGTCGAGTGGGCCGATCGCATTATTGTCGAGTGAAAACCGGCGACACAAGAGGCACAACTTAACTGCAGGCCTGCCCGTCAATCCCAAACCTTCGGCTACTCTATTTTCCCCTTGCTTACCGAGAGGAGCTTGTGTACCCTGCTCTCGGTAACCGAGCAGAACTGGCACGCGTGCGTTTCCTGGAGAGTCCATGAGCAAACCATCCGATTTGGTACAAGGTACGCTGGACTTGCTTCTCCTGAAAATTCTCGCCCTCGAACCCATGAACGGCTACGCCATCAGCCTCCGCCTCAAGCAGGTCTCCGGCGATGTACTTCAAGTCAGCGACGGCTCGCTCTACCCGGCGCTGCACAAACTTGAGCAAGAAGGCTGGATCACCGCCGAATGGAAGCCCACAGAAAACAATCGCCGCGCAAAATTCTATTCGCTCACGCGGCTTGGCAAAGGACAGCTTGAGAAAGAGTCAGCCAACTGGGCCCGTCTCTCCGCCGCGATCTCCAATGTCGTGAAACTGAAAGAGGCCTGAAGCGCGAGAGCCGCAGCGACGCGCTACATCGCGTCCGGAAAGGAGCAGCTTTATGGGCCAAATCATTGGATCTACACCGTCCCGCTTCGGTTGCGCTCGCTGTTCCGCCGCCACCAAGTCGAGAATGACCTTAGCGAAGAACTGCAATTCCATCTCGAACAGGAGACACGCAAATATATTGCCGCTGGCATTGCGCCTGTAGAAGCGCGGCGCAGAGCCACGCGCGAATTCGGCGGCCTCGAACAGTCCAAAGAAAACTGCCGCGACACCCGCCGCGTCAATCTCATCGAAACATTTTTCCAGGACATACGGTTTGGTCTCCGCATGCTGCGCAAGTCTCCCGGCTTCACCGTTGTCGCCGTCCTCACCTTGGGCCTCGGCATCGGCGCGAACACCGCGATGTTCAGCGTGGTTGAGGGCGTCTTGTTAGCTCCGCTGCATTACTTTCAGCCCGATCGCTTAGTGATGGTTTGGGAGAACAATCCGCGATTTCCACGAGTGTGGGTTTCCTATCCTAACTTCCGGGATTGGCAGCGCAGTGCGCGCTCCCTTCAGCAAATCGCGGCGGGCATGGACGTGGGGGTTGATCTCACAGCTCCCGGCGCTCCCGAGCACCTCAATGGAAAAGAAATCTCCTCCGGTTTTTTCAGCACTCTCGGCACAGCGCTAACTCTCGGGCGTGAGTTCTTGCCCGAGGAAGACCGACAGGGCGGAACGCCCGTCGCAGTCATCAGCGACCGTTTGTGGAGAAATCGATTCTGGGCTAGCCCTGAGGTGCTCGGCAAAATCGTCACCTTGAATGGCGTGGATTACACCGTCGTCGGAGTTGTCTCATCAGGATTCAATTTCGGACAGCAGTACGCGGATGTTTATACGGCGCTTGGCCGAAGCGATCCGCTAATCCTCAACGATCGCGCAGCCCACGGCGGCATTTTCTCCATCGCGCGCCTGCAGCCTGGGGTGACCCTAGCTCAGAGTCAGGCCGAGATGAACACAATTCAGAATGGCCTGGACCAACTCTATCCCGATGCCAATCGCGATCTCGGAATTTACATCGAGCCTCTCAAGCAGGTTGTCGTGGGGGACGCAGGCAAAGTGCTTCTTCTGTTGTTGGGGGCCGTGGCGTTCGTCTTACTAATTTGCTGCGCAAATGTCGCCAACCTCCTGCTCGCGCGCTCGGCGGCGCGCGCCCGGGAGTTTGCTGTTCGCTCGGCGCTCGGAGCGAGTCGCGCACGAATGGTGCGGCAGTTGCTTACGGAAAGCGTACTTCTCTCGCTCGCTGGTGCCGCTCTGGGGCTCCTGATCGCAATCTGGGGAGCGAAGTCCGTGCTGGCGTCGGTGCCGGAAAGTTTGCCGCGCAGCGAAAACGTCGGGGTGAATGCTTCCGTCCTACTTGTTACATTGGGCGCATCGATTGCGGTTGGGATTCTGTTTGGCCTCGCGCCCGCGCTGAGAAGTTGGAACGCTGATCCGCAGGGATCCCTGAAGGAGGGAGGCCGAGGCTCGACGGGCGCACATCATCGCGCTCAAAGCGGTCTTGTGATCGTCCAAATGGCCTTGACTCTGGTGTTGCTGGTGGGCGCGGGCCTATTGTTCCAGACGATTCGGCGCTTATGGGACGTCAATCCCGGCTTCGACACACAGCATCTCATCACCTTCAAGGTGGGAGTTTCGCATTCGCTGACAAAGACAGCATCGAGTACTCGGATTGCCTATCAGCAGTTGATCGAGCGTATTCGGCAGATTCCCGGCGTGCAGGCGGCGGATTTCACCGATACCGTTCCGCTGAGTGGTCAGGGTGGTACCATGCCCTTCTGGATTGGCTCGCAGAAACCCGCTTCGCTTCAGGGCGCCCCGCGGCTAGCGATGTTCCTTACGGGTCCCGACTATCTCCGAACGATGGGGATACCGTTGCTTCGGGGCCGCTTTTTCACTTCCGAGGACACGACCAAATCTCCGTGCGTGATGGTCATTGACAGCGTTTTCGCCCACAACTATTTTTCAGACCGTGATCCGCTAGATCAGACGCTATCAGCTGGATTTTCACCTGTGGGCCCTTGCCGGATTGTCGGCGTGGTGGGCCATGTAAAACAGTGGGCTCTGGACGACTCCAGTACCTACATTCAGAATCTGGCATATTTTCCGCTCTACCAAGACCCGGACCAATGGGTGCCTTTGAACTATCCCTACACGACGATAGTGGTGCGCACGCCGCTCGAACCAGTGACTGTTATGCCCGCGATCAAAGCAGCGGTCTACGGAGCGGGCAGCGATCAGCCTGTTTATAACATCCACACAATGCAACAAATTGTTTCGGAGTCGATGTCGGCGCAGCGCTTTCCCATGATCCTGTTGGGAACCTTTGCGGGCTTGGCGTTGTTACTGGCGTCCATCGGAATCTACGGCGTGATTTCGTATTCGGTGGGCCAGCGCATACACGAGATCGGAATTCGCCTGGCTCTCGGTGCAGAGCGACGGGACGTTTTTCGCATGGTCGTTGGACACGGTCTACGGCTGGCTATCGCTGGCCTGGCAATCGGGACGGCGGTCGCACTTATTCTTGCACGCGTGCTGCCGAGCTTCTCGCACCTGCTTTACGGAGTTGGCGCGAGCGATCCGGCCACCTTGGTCACGATCTCGATGGTCTTAATTGCGGTGGCCGTCCTGGCTTGCTACATCCCCGCGCGCCGCGCCACGCGCGTCGACCCGATGGTCGCACTTCGTTATGAGTGAACGAGCAATGGAACGAAAACCCGAGTAAGAGCGCAGCCGTTTCTAATTCACTTTCGCTAAGAGGCTCTTCCACCGCTCCCAAGCTTCCGTTCGGGCTTTCTTGTTCCCGTCATTGGCGTCGGGTGCTTCGCCCGCGCGCATAAAGCCGTGTCCCGCGCCGTCGTAAGTTACCGGCTCGAATGTTTTCCCGGCAGCTTTCATGTTGGCGATGGCATCGGGCAGCATCGCGCCAATGCGCGCGTCATTCCCGGCGAAAAATCCGTAGACTGGCGCGTTGATCCGCGCCATCGCGTCCTTATCCGGCGGCGCTCCATAAAAAACAAACGCCGCGGATAGATCGCTGCGATTCGTCGCGAAGCGGAACGACTGGCTTCCGCCCCAGCAGAATCCCGCAACGTATAGCTTTCCGTTCGACGCCGGAATTTTGTTCGCGTAATCCGCCGCCGCGTTCAAGTCGGCAGTCACCTGGTCTGGATTCAGATGGCTCACCGCTTCCGTGGCTTTCCCCTCCGGGAACGAAGAACTGCGCCCGCCATTCGGTCCCATCCCTGACAGCAAATCCGGCGCAACGGCAATATATCCAGCCGCCGCAACCTGGTCCGCCAAATCTTGGACCCAGTCCGTCATCCCGAAAATTTCATGAATGATCAGCACCACCGGCCGCTTGTCCTTCGACTCTGGATACACCACGAAGGTCTCTACCGAACGCCCGTCGTGCTTAACGGTCACCCATTCCTGGTGTCGCGGCGACTTCGCCAGCTTGTCCTTGGCCCAGTCTTGCGCCGAAACCGTCTGCGTCACCGCCAAAATAAGCAAAGCTAAAAATATTCGCTTCATCGATCCCCCCTCGCGCCTCACTCGAAACAAAGGCAATTCCACTCTATTTCTTGCCCATCCCCCACTCCAAAGCGCCCGCATCATATCCGCTCTTCCTTCATCACATCAATCCCCAGAATCGTCGAGTTTGCCATGCAGGGTCTTTGCTGGCCGGCCGAGCCCACGCCACACGCGGGAACCGCCCACTCGTTACGCGGCAAAAAAAATGCAGGGAACAAACGTCCTCTTATTTACGTTCGTCCAAGTAGTTGAACGGCTCGTCCGGATAGCCTATCCTTTGCCCAATACCCGTCGGCTCGACTCGAACTTCTGGAGAATCTCCGATGCATTCACTTTGGCAAGACTTCAAGTACGGCCTTCGGCAGCTTCGGAAGAACCTCGGCGTCACCGTGATCATGGTGTTTACGCTGGCGCTGGCCATCGGCGCGACCACGGCCATTTTCAGCGTTGTCTACGGCGTGCTCCTGCGTCCCCTGCCCTATCCCAATGCGAAGCGCATCATGGCCATCTTCGAGGTCACCTCGAAGGGCCACCCATCGCGCCTCGCGGACCCCAACTTCGACGACTTTCGCGATCAGAACCGCAGCCTTCAGTCGATTGCAAAGTACACCAGCGACACCGAGTCCGTTTCCGGAGCTTCGGAGCCGACGCGCACGACCGTCGCCGCTGTCTCTTCCAGCTTTCTTACCGTCCTGGGCATCGAGCCGATTATCGGCCGGGATTTGAGCGCCAGCGACGCGAAAAAAGGGGCCGCTCGGACCGTCCTTGTCAGCTACGGCTACTGGAAGCAGCATCTCGGAGCGCCGCGGGACTTGTCGCAGTCGCACCTGAAAATTGAAGACGCGATCTACTCGGTGATCGGTGTGCTCCCGCCCGAATTTCAATTTCCGCAAGATGTGGAACTGTGGCTCCCCGCCGACCTCGACGGCGAAAATCCCAGCCGAACGTCGCATAACTACTCTGCGATTGGACGTCTTCGCGATGGCGTGACGGTCGCACAAGCGAATCAAGATATCAGCGCGATCGCTCGCCGCATCCACGCTACCTCGAGCGAACAGAACGATTACCTCCTCAAGGATGCCGTTGTCCTCCCGCTACAGGACTCGATCACAGGCAAAGCTCGTCCGGCGCTACTCGTTCTGCTCGGGGCGGTCGGATTTCTGCTGCTGGTCGCCTGCGCGAACGTTGCGAACCTGTTGCTTGCACAAGCGTCGGTGCGAGGACGCGAGCTTTCGATTCGCAGCGCGCTGGGCGCCGCGCGGGGACGGTTGATCCGTCAGTTCCTCACGGAAACATTCTTGCTGTCGCTCGCGGGCGGCGGGCTTGGCATACTAGGTGCGTTCGCAGGTGTCACAGGTTTGCTCGCGCTCGCGCCGCAAAGTCTTCCGCGCCTGGACAGCGTCTCGATCAATATTCCAGTTCTTGCCTTTGCGCTGCTTCTTACGGCAGCGGTGGCCGCCGGGCTCGGAGCGTTTACCGCGGTACGCGCGACTTCCGGAGACCCGCGCGAAGGGCTCGCCGAAGGCGCTCGCGGACAAGCTGGTTCGCAAGGCAGCCAGCGCGTTGGCCAGGTCATCGTGGCGGCGCAAGTTGCCATCACATTGATTTTGGTAATCGGAGCAGGATTGCTCGGGCGCAGCCTCATGAAAGTGCTGGAAGTAAATCCCGGCTTCCGCGTGGACAAGATTGTTAGCATGGACGTTTCGCTGCCCTGGGTCGAGGATCCCAAGGCCAAAGCGAGCCAGGGAATTTTCTATTCCAATCTAATCGAGCGCCTCAAGCAAATCCCCGGCGTGCGCAAGGTCGGCGCGGCCAGCAATTTGCCGTTGGTGGATGGCGGCCTTCCCGACGGAATGTTTCTGCTCTTGTCGCCAAACGAGGTCCCCAAGAGCTTTGATGACTTCGGCCCACTGGCCCAGCAAAAAGAACGCCGCGGCATTGCGGATTTCTGCGTCGCCAGCGACGGCTACTTCCAGGTTCTTGGAATTCCGTTGATTCGAGGGCGCATTTTCGACGAGCGCGACGGCCCGAATGCGCCGCACGTTGCCGTCATCAGCGAATCGCTCGCGCGTGACCGCTGGCCGAATCAGGATCCCATTGGCCATACGATTGAGTTTGGAAATATGGACGGCGATTTGCGCTTGCTAACGATCGTCGGAATCGTGGGCGATACTCATGAATACGGTCTCGATGCGCCGCCGCGTCCCACCGTTTATGTGGATTTGTTCCAGCGGCCTCGCGCGGAGATGACTTTAACGATGCTCAGCGATGCTGACACGCGCTCGGTCACCTCGGCGGCGCGAGGCATCCTGCATGATCTCAATCCGGAAATTCCCGCGAAATTCCAAACGTTTTCGCAAATCTATTCAGACTCAATGGGTTCGCGGAGATTCAATGTTATTCTCGTCGGCTTTTTTGGAATCACTGCGTTGCTCCTTGCGACGGCAGGCGTGTTCGGCGTCATGGCCTATTCCGTCAGCCGCCGCACCCGCGAAATTGGCGTGCGCGTCGCTCTCGGCGCGGCCTCCAGCGACGTCCTGACGATGATCCTGGGACAGGGACTGCGCACGATTCTCATCGGCGTCGTGGTCGGCATCGCCGGCGCGCTAGCGCTCACGCGTGCGGTCGCTTCGCTTCTTTTCGGCGTCACTGCCACTGATCCACTTACCTTCGTCGGAGTGACTTTGCTCCTCGTCGCCGCAGGACTGCTTGCGTGCTACATTCCCGCGCGCCGCGCCACGCGCGTCGATCCTCTCGTGGCCTTGCGGTACGAATAATCGCCAGAGATGCGTGTAGGGGCGGGGCTTGCCCTGCCCTCTTCTCGCTCCAATTTCGGCTGGTCTGCCGTCGGGAAGTTCACAGATTTTTGTTGCGCACGCGCGCTGTTTCCAAGAGACTGTGCCTCTGGTTCCCGTCCTTCGGAGGCGACATGACCCGGCTTCGCACTCTCATCGCAATTCTTGCGCTCTGCATTTTGCTTCCAGCGCTTGCCGCTGCTCCTCAAACGCCGGCTCCCACGAAAGATGCTGCGCCGCGTGCTGCAGCCGAAACAAAGCCCGAGCAGGCAACTCCGCCTCCCGCCGCGCATCCTCTCGAAAAGGCTGACCTCGAAGCCTTTTTCGACGGCCTGGTTCCGCTCCAAATGGAGCGCAGCGACGTTGCCGGCGCCACGGTGCTCGTCATGAAAGACGGCCAGGAACTTCTCAAAAAAGGCTATGGCTACTCCGACCTCGCAAAAAAATCCCCCGTCGACCCCGACGTCACCATGTTCCGCCTGGCCTCCATCTCGAAACTATTCACCTGGGTTTCCGTCATGCAACTCGCCGAGCAAGGCAAGTTGGACATCGACGCCGACGTGAACAGCTATCTCGATTTCAAAATTGCTCCAGCCTACAACAAACCCATCACTCTCCGCAACTTGATGACCCACACCGGCGGCTTCGAAGAAGTAGTTCACGACATTATTTATGTCGATCCACACAAGCCCGCTTCACTTCGCGATTTCCTGATCGCCAATCAACCGCGCCGCATGTATCCTCCGGGTGAAATTCCGGCCTATTCCAATTACGGCGTCGGCCTTGCTGGCTACATCGTCCAGCGCGTCGCCGCGGAGCCGTTCGAGCAGTATGTCTCCGAGTACATTTTCCAGCCTCTGGGCATGAAGCACTCCAGCTTCAACGAACCCATGAACGCCGAGCTCGCTCCCTACGTATCGGACGGCTATCGCAACAACACCGAGAAACCCGCCATAGGCTTCGAGATTTTCAATCCCGCTCCCGCGGGCGGGGTCTCTTCCGCGGCGGGCGATATGGAAAAATTCGCGCTCGCTCTGTTGAACGGCGGCGAACTCGACGGCCAGCGCATCCTCAAAACCGAAACGCGCGACCTTATGTGGACACCTCAGTTCCAGGCTTCCAACCAACTGCCTCCGATCTGCATGGGCTTCTACCAAACCTGGCGCAATAATCTTCGCTTCATCGGCCACGACGGCGATTTGATCGCCTTTCACAGCATGTTCCTGATGGAGCCGACACAAAAACTCGTCATTTTCGTTTCCTACAATTCCGCCGGCTCCGCATCAAAAAATCGCGCCGAACTTCTCGACGGCTTCGCCGACCGCTACTTCCCGGCTTATACACCGCCCGCATTTCAAACGGCCTCGTTAGCCCAACTCAAGGACATTTCCGGCACTTACCAATCGACGCGGCGCGCCGATAGCACCAAACTGGCCATCGGCAATCCTTTCAGCCAAGCTGTCGCCAAGGTCGATAAAGACGGCGTTCTTACTGTCGATGTCGTTAAAGACTTGCGCGGCCACACGCGCAAATGGAAACCTATCGGCAAGGATTTGTGGCAGGTCGAGGGCGATCAGGCTCGCGCCTTCGGCATCCGGGATTCCTCGGGGAAAATAATTCGCGTGGCCGTCAATTTTCCTGGAGTGCAGTTTCAGCGCGTCCCCTGGTATGAGCACAAGTCTTTTGTGGGAATTTCCCTCTCCGTGAGCGTGTGCATCTTGCTTTTCGTCGTCCTGGCCAGCTTGATTCGCTTCGGCAGGAAGCTTTTCTTCGGCAGTCGTCCGCCGCTCAAGCCTCAGCCAGGCACACTTTGGATTACGATCGGGCCGCGTCTGGCCGCTTTCACCTGGATCATCGTCGCCATTTGGCTCGTAGCTTTGGCCGGCAACCTTCAAAATTCAGATCTGCCTTCATTCAACGTCATCGAACGCTATTTTTCTGCGATAACCTGGTTCTCCGTCGCCGCGGTATTCTTCAGCATCTTCGCGCTGATCTCCGGAATCCGGATCTGGAGCCGCGCCGATACTCGCTTCATCTCGCGCCTCAAGTTTTCGTTGGTCGCGCTCGCCTGCGTCTTCCTAGCCTGGTACTCGATTCACTGGAACCTGATCGGCCCCATCCATCGCTTTTGAGCAAGCGCTAAATCTCCCATCCCTTGCGTCGGTCCGGCTTTACCAATTTCTGCGCCGCGTCCGAATTCGTCACTTTCAGCGCCGCGCGATCCCAATGCAACCTCTCTCCGGTTCGCGACGCCACATTCCCCAGGAGCAGCGTTTCTGTGACCATTCCTGAAAATTCAAAACTTGCCCCCGGCTTGTCCTTCCCGCCCTTACACGCGTTCAGCCACTCACGCTCATTCCCCGGCGAACGCGGCAAAGTTTTCGGCGGCGGCACGAAGGCCTCCATCTTCGCGCGAGGAATCAGCTCCGGATGCCCGCCGTTGAAGTTACACAAAATTTTTCCGTGATCTCCGACGAACAACAACCCCTCGTTCTCTTCCTCTTCACCCTTCAATGGCCGACCCTCTTCCAGTTCGTCCGGCCGCTCCGGCTTCAAGCCTCCGTCGTACCAATTAAATTTCACGGCCGGCATATCGCCACGGGCTGGAAAGTTGTACCGGCATATCGAAGCTAATGGATACGTCTCGTCATAACGTTCGCTCGAACTCGCCTCCACGGTCTCCGGCGCTTCCAGCTTGAGCACACGAAACAGCGTGTCGTAGCTGTACGACCCCATGTCTCCCAGCGCGCCGCAGCCAAAATCGCCCCAGCCGCGCCACACGAACGGCAAGTAAGCCTGATTGAAACCGCGCTCGGGCGCAGGCCCAAGCCATAAATCCCAATCCAAACCCGCCGGTACAGCCTGCACGTCCTTCGGTCGCTCAATCCCCTGCGGCCAATACGGCCTGCTCGACCAGTTGTAAACTTCCCGCACCGGCCCAATCACGCCGGCCCAAATCCATTCGCACAGCAGCCGCGTCGCCTCGGACGCCTGATTTCCGACCGCGATCTGCGTCGCGACTCCTGTCTCCTTCGCTACTTCCGCCATGCGCCGCGCTTCATAAATCGTGTGCGTCAGCGGCTTCTGGCAAAAAACGTGTTTGCCCTTTTTCATCGCTGCAATGGAAACCGCTGCGTGTAAATTGTCCGTGGTGCACACTACCACCGCATCCACATCTTTTTGTTTCTCAAGCAGTTCGCGAAAATCAACATACGCCGCGCAGCCGTTGTAAGTTCCCGAGCGCTGTTGCGTACCGTAATACCCATTCACAATTTTTTGGCAAGGCTCGCGCCCCGCCACGCCACTCGTTACGCGGAGCGAATGCGTCAACTGAATCGGCTCGTTCGGGCTCAGCCACTCCCACCCGCTGTCCACGCCCAGCAGCTCTCGCACCGATTTCGTGAATTCGTGGTCATCCCACTGCGGATAATTCGCCGCGCTGGTCGTCACATCGCAAACCGCCACGCCCTGCACGTCCGGCTGTTTCAAGAACCCCAGCATCACACGCAGACCCTGCGCTCCCACTCCGATGAACGCAATGTTCACTTTGTCGCTCGGCGGAATGTATCCCGCGCCGCCCAAAACTCGCCGCGGCACAATCGAAAATCCCGCAACCGCCGCAGCCGTCTTCCCCAAGAATTCACGCCGCGACACTCCGCCTTTCGCCGCACCGCTTCGCCCCGTCAGCTCTCTGCACCCCGCGGCCACTTCGCCCTGTATTACGTCATTCAATCGTTTCAAATCACCCATTTCGCACCTCGCCGCCGCCGATTCTACCTCTCTTCTCGAAACACGTCGACAATTCCGTGGCGCCGGGCCGCCCTGCTCCCTTCATCCTTCATGTAAAATGGTAGTCGTTTCTTAACAGTTGATCCGCAGGGATGACCGCGCGAGCACCGCTTGCCGTCGCGAGGCAAAAGATGAACACAGCCCACAATGAGCTTCTCGATGAGTTTCAAGGCTACGCTAAGACTGCTCTCTCGGCGCACGCCCTTATGGAACACATGGCCATCCATCTTCACGAAAAAATGACGCGCTACAACTGGACCGGTTTCTATCTCGTCGATCCCGCCGACTCTAACTTCCTCATCGTCGGCCCCTACGCCGGCAGTTTCACTCCCAACGCGCGCATCCCTCTCGACCGCGGCCTCTGCGGCGCTGCCGCTACCAGCGGTCAAGTCATCGTCGTGCAGGACGTCTCCAAGGATCCGCGTTATCTCGCCGGCTCCAACTTGGTCAAATCCGAAATTGTCGTCCCCATCTTTGCTAACAAAAAACTCGCCGCGGAGGTCGACATCGAAAGCTATTTCGCCGACACCTTCACCAAACCCGAGCAGGAATTCGTCGAAACGTGCGCCACCGTGGTCGCAAATTATTTGGCAAAAGGTTAGTCGGCTGGGAATCTTTCAATTCGCGCCCCTGTCACTCTGTCGCACTCAGTCCTAGAACTTCTAGGCTCTCTGTCCTACACGTCGAGCCTCCGCCCGTTTGATTGCTTCCCCGTACCTCGCCGCGTATGATTATCGATTCATGCTCTCGGCTCCGTCTAATCTGTCCATGACTCGCAATCTCTCCCGGCTTTTCATCCTATTAGCTTCGCTCCTCATCGCGGCGCCGTCCCTTTTCCAAACACGAGCGCAAGCCCCAGCCACAGCGGAAATCTTGCCCCTGAGCCAAGTCCATCCCGGCATGCAGGGCTACGCCTACACTATCTTCGCGGGTGACCAAGTCGAAAAGTTCGACCTCGAAGTCATCGGCGTGATGCCCAATTTTCTCGGCCCCAAGCAATCCATCATTCTTGTCCAATTGAAGGGCCCCAAAGTCGAGCACACGGGCGTCGTCGCCGGCATGAGCGGCAGCCCGGTATATTTTGACGGCAAGCTGGCCGGCGCTCTTTCGCTAAAACTTGGCGTTTTCACCAAGGAGCCCATCGGCGGCGTCACCCCCATCGAGGATGTACTTCGCCCCCAGCCGCAACTCACCTCCGAAGCCGACCCGTACCAATCGCCTTTGCCTCAAATCTCCTTACCGCAAACCGCCGCTTCCAACGCCAATCTGCCCACTGGCTCTGCTCTCGAGCCGATTGAAACGCCGCTTATCTTCTCTGGCTATCAACCCGAAGCCCTTCGCCAATTCGCCAGTCAGCTCCAGAGCCTCGGCTTCGTGGCCGCGCAAGGCGGCACCGCCGCCGCCAAGCCCGGCGATTCGCAACTCGTTCCCGGCGATATGGCAGGCATGGTCCTGGTGCAGGGCGACACGTCCATCAGCTCCGCGTGCACCGTCACCGCCGTCCACGCCAATAATGTGTATCTCTGCGGCCATCCCTTTCTAAGCCTCGGCGACGTCCAATTCCCCATGGCGCGTACCGAAGTCGTCACCACGCTCTCTTCCGAACTCGCTTCCACCAAAATCATCAACGTTGGCGGTGACATCGGGACCATCACCGGCGACCATCTCACCGCTGTGACCGGCAAGCTCGGCGCTACGCCTGCCATGATCCCGATCGACCTAACGCTCGCCGTCGGCGGCGCCGAAAAAAAGCTCCATTTCGAGATGGTCGATCATCCCAAGCTCACTCCGCTCCTCATCGGCCTCACCGTTTTCAACGGCCTCACGCAAAATTCTCTTTACGGCGAGGGCACCACGCTGCATCTTTCTGGGCAAATTCTTGTCCATGGCCACGCGCCCGTTCAAATTGAAAACACATTCGCTCCGGGCGACGCTTTCTCCCCCGACGGCCTCCCCGTTGCTCTCGACGTCCAAAGTATTTTCAATCGCCTTTTCACCAACACGCACGAAATCCCCGTCTTCGAGGGCATTCATCTTCGTGTAGAAAGCGTCCCGGGCCGCCAGGCCTACAGCATTGAAAGCGCTTGGCTAGAAAAAGGCGAAGCCGCTCCCGGCGAAACTCTCCGCGTCCGCGTTTTGCTGCGCCCTTATCGCGGCCCCGCGCGCATTGAAGAGACGACCGTCCGCGTCCCTGAGCAAGCTACTCGCGGCACCACTCTCCGCGTGCTCGTCACCGACGGCGACATGCTCAATCGCGCATCCCACGGCTTTTCGTTTTCCACTGGCGGCAGCAGCGCCAGCCTCGATCAGCTCATCGCCCTCATCAATCGCGAGCGCCGCAACGACCGTCTCTACGTCGGCCTCTTCGCTCCCACGCCCACTATCCTCTGGGACGATAAAGAGCTCCCCGACGCCCCGCTCTCCGAAATCAATGTCGTCGACGGGCGCCCCACTCCCGGCACCGTCCAAATTCTCCGCGAGTCCCTGGCCAGCGAATCTTCCATCCCGCTCGGCGGCCCCGTAACAGGGATCATCTCGCTAAATCTCCAAATCCGGTGACCATCCAAATGCCAAAACGCGCGTCATCTGCTCTTTCATCCACTCGCCGCTCGTCGCTCGCCACTCGCCACTCTTTTTTCCTTTGCGTCCTTTACCTCCTTTGCTTCCTTTACCTCCTTCCTTCTTCTCTTTTCGCCGAACACACCCGCCGCTGGCTGGAAACCACCTACGACGAATTCCTCAAAGGCACCGCTCACGGCGTAGCCGTCCGTAGCGACGGCCGCCTCGAACTCGCACCCAAATTCACGCTCCTCGCCGACGCCGACGCTTCCTATCTCTGGTCCGTTCGCCTCGACCCCAAAGGCGTCCTCTACGCCGCCGGCGGCTCACCCGCAAAAGTGTTTCGCTTCGATGACAACGGCAAGCCCGTCACCGTCTTCGACTCCTCGGACCTAGTCGCCCAAGCCATCGCCTTCGATTCGAAAGGCACTCTATATGTCGCGACTTCTCCCGACGGCAAGGTCTATCGCGTCTCCGCGACCGGCGAAAAATCCGTATTCTTCGACCCCAAGACAAAATACATCTGGGACATTGCCTTCGCTCCCGACGGTACTCTCTACGTCGCTACTGGCGACAAAGGCCAAGTCTTTGCTGTCTCTCCCGACGGCAAGGGCGAACTCTTCTACACCAGCGACGAAGCCCACATCCGCGTCCTGGCATTCGATTCGAACCATAATCTGCTCGCCGGCACCGAACCCAACGGCCGCGTTCTCCGCATCAATCGCGCAGAAGCAAGTTCCGCTCGCAAAGAAGGCAAAGAAAAAGCCTCTGCAGCGGACTCCTCAAAAGCCGAAGGCTTCGTCATCTACGAAACTCCCAAGCGCGAAGTCACCGCTCTCGCCGTCGCTCCCGACGGCTCCATCTACGTCGCCGCCATCGGTGAAAAACAACGCACCCTCTCTACACCCTCAACCACGATTATCGCCTCTCCCCAAGGCACCACTACATTCACCACCAGTACCGGCGGCGTCACCGGCACCATCTCAGGCCAGATTCAGCAAGCAACTCCCTTCATCGCTTTCCCTCCCGCACTTTCCAGTAGCATCTATCGCCTTTCGCCCGACGGCGCTCCCGATGAACTCTGGTCCTCCCGCGATGACCTCGTGTATTCTCTCGGCCTTGCACCCGATGGCCGCGTCCTCGCCGGTACCGGCAATAACGGCGCGCTTCTCGCCATTGACGGCCACGGCGTCTTCGCTCAGCTCGCTAAAGCCGGCTCTGCCCAAATCACCGGCATCGCCCGCAACGCCGCCGGCAAAATCTTCCTCTGCACCGCGAATCCCGGAAAAGTCTTCTCCGTCGGCCCCCAATACGAGCCCGAAGGCACTTTCGAATCGCGCTCCTTTGACGCTCAACTCTTCTCGCAGTGGGGCCGTCTCAATTGGTGGGGTCCGCCGGCCGATGCCGCCGAGGGGTCCGAAAAGTCCGCAAATTCCAGCGCCAACTCTGCCGAACCACGCCTGGAATTTTTTGTCCGTTCCGGCAACACCGAAGATCCCGGTAGAGAATGGTCCCGGTGGTTCGGTCCTTACTCGAAGCCCGGCACCACAGTCGAAGTTCCCAGCGCCCGCTTCTTCCAATGGAAAGCCGTCATCCACGACGGCCGTCCCGGCGATGGCATCGACTGGGTCAGCCTCGCCTATCTCCCGCGCAACGTCGCCCCCGTCATCGACGCCATCGTCATGCAAGATCCCGGCGTCCGCGCCCAAAGCAACACCATCATCTCCACCGGCCAGGCTCCCAGCGTGACTCTGAAAATGCCGTCCACGCCGAACACCACAGGCATCTTCATTTCACAAACCACGACTTCCACAAAATTTGATCAGCCTCCGCAAGGCTATCGCGAAAAAGGCTATGAATCCGTGTTGTGGAGCGCCCACGACGATAACGATGACGATCTACTCTTTAGTGTCTACTATCGCGGCGAAAGCGAACACGAGTGGAAACTTCTCAAGGACAAACTTGATCAGAAATTCTATTCCTGGGACACCACATCATTTCCCGATGGCGCGTACTATCTCAAAATCGTCGCCAGCGATTCTCCCTCGAATCCCCCCGCCATCGCCCTGAAAACCGAGCGCGTCTCCGAGCGCTTTGAAGTCGATAACACTCCGCCCATCATTGAGGGCCTGAAATTCAACTCGGCACATTTCCAAAGCGGCCCGAATCACGCTGATTTCTTTCAGGTTGAGTTCATCGCTAAAGATGCCTCCAGCTTCATCGATCGCGCCCAATACAGTCTCGATGGCGGCGATTGGACACTCCTCGTCCCAATCGGCAATGTAAGTGACAATCCCGAGGAGCGTTACGAATTCGCGCTCGACAAACTCACTCCAGGCGAACACAGCATTGCCGTTCGCGCCTACGACCATTTCGATAACGTCGGCAGCGCCAAAACGATTCTCACCGTTGCAGCCGCAAAGCCCTAGCAAAGCCGCGCATATCTAGGCGCCGAAAGATTTCTGGTTTTTAGAATTGTCATTCCGCGCGTAGCGAGGAATCTGCTTTTTGCTCGCTCTGCAACTGTGCAGCGACTCGCCGGGGAACTACTACGCCATCCAGCGTTCTGCAGCCGGCACCGAGTTAAACCTTACAATCTCCGCCCCAAACCCGATTCGTCCATCCGCGTACGCTTCATTTTTCACATGCACAACCCGGGCCGTGCACTGCATCTCCTCGGTTTGCGTTCCCGTCACTTCGGCCGGCATTCGCAAGGTAACCTCAATAGGCATCCCCACTTGCAAGGGCGCCGATGAAGCAAAATAGAATCCCCCCCGGGATATGTTCAGCGCTTCCGTAAAATGCTCGCTCTTATCCGCAGCCACACCCGTGGACCGGAATCGCAGCGGGGTACGAAGGCTGTAACGGCTTAATTGTCGTCGTTCTGAAGCTTGCATTTTGTCCTCCTCTGCGCGGGTAAGCTGATTCGACTGCCCTCGCGCCGTTTGAGAAGGGGAACCTCAGCCTAGCAGACCTATTAAACCGGTCAAGCATCAATCCTTAGTACTAGGGGTACTCGCTTTTCGCTCGGTCGCGCTCCCTTCCCGCAATCCGCGCTCGCTCCGGCGGGCTATCCTGTCAACGCCGGGCGCCTGTCAGTGTCGAGCGTTCCCCCAAATTGCGTTTACCAATCAAATCTAATCGGAAATATTGTACCCTTCCCACCAGCCAATCATCCAAAAGCATCTTCATTCAAGGGGGAAAGTCTATGAGCACTGGGTTGACGGCATTCACCTTGTTTCACGTCGCGATTAGTCTGATCGGCATCCTCACCGGTTTCATCGCCGTTTTCGGCATGATTGCCGGCAAGCGGCTCAACGGCCTCACCGCCATCTTCCTCGTCACTACCGCCCTAACGAGCATCACCGGCTTCCTTTTTCCGTTTCACGGGATCACGCCCGGGATCATTCTGGGCATCCTTTCGCTGCTTGTCTTGGCGGTTGCCATTCCGGCTCGCTATCTGAAACACCTCGCCGGTGCGTGGCGCAAAATCTACGCCATCACCGCCACCATCGCACTCTATTTCAACGTCTTCGTCCTCGTCGCTCAGCTCTTCGCTAAGGTTCCCGTGTTGCATGCTCTCGCGCCTAAAGGCAACGAGCCGCCTTTCCTCGTCTCCGAACTTGTCGTGATGGCACTCTTCATCGTCCTGGGCGTCGCCGCCGCCATTAAGTTCCACCCCGAACCGGTCCGCGCCTCCTGAGACGCGCTGGTTCTCAGAACCATCGGGGGGAGCCGTGGCCCAACCGCCCTACGGCTTCGCAGAGAGTTTGTCGAGCAGTTCGTACTGCCGCCGCTGCCCATCCTTCTCCGCGCGGGCCTGGGCCGCGAGATGCATCACTTCATAGCCGTCTTTCGCGTCGCACCGAGGCCACTCCGCCAATCCTTCTCCGTTTGGATTCCCGGTCTTCGCAAAGTTCGTCCAGTAAGCTCCCATCTGCTCCGACAGCTTGAAGTCTTCTGGCCGCCACGGCAGGTCCTTCGATTTCAGCATCCCAAACACAAACTCAATCTCCGACGAGTGATAAGCTCCGCGAGAAACGCCGGGTTTCCCGTCTGCCGTTGGCGCGGCCGGCGGCGCATCATCGAACTCATAGCGGTACACAGCCGGCCCGTCCAGCTTTCTCTGCTCTTCAATCCACTTCCATGTCCCGAACCCAATGAAATTCGCCGTCGACAAGAGCCCCGCCGATTCCTTCGCCTGCTCATCCGTTCCGCCGGGGAACAATTTCAGCATTTCCGCCGCATGTTCTCCATACGTCTGCTCGATCTTCTTCGCGTAATTCTCCTTCGTCGGCTCCTCTTTTCCGAAAAATTGAAGATAGCTGCCTTCATCGTGGTTCCAGCCTGCTAGCAGCTCAATGTGCGCCTGCTCCCGCTTCGCATAAATCTCCGCTGGGCTTTTAGGGAAAAAATACCCGTCAATGTTCGGCCCGAACCGAAACGAATTCTTGTCCTTCATCGCGGCATCCATAATTTGCTGGCCAGTCATCGCCCGCAGTTTCTCCAGACTGTCCGCACCGATCGATTCCCCAAACTTGGCCCCGTCCTGCTCAGTCTCCGCCAGCGCCTTCGCAGGAAGCGTCCTTCCGAAAAACGCCCCGCTCTCTCCAATCGCTCGGAGAATCAGTTTTCTCGCAACCGGCGAAGCCATCTGCGCGCTCACCGAAAACGATCCCGCCGACTCTCCGAAAATAGTGATGTTTTCGGGATCTCCGCCAAACGCCGCGATGTTCTTGCGCACCCATTCGAGCGCGGCCGCCTGGTCCAACAATCCGTAATTCCCCGAAGCATGATGCGGCGATTCCTTCGTCAATTCCGGATGCGAGAAAAATCCAAAAATCCCCAGCCGGTAATTCATGCTCACAATCACCACGCCCCGATGAGCCAGCACTTCGCCGTCCTGCCTCGGCTCAGAAGTCGCCCCCGCCTGGAACCCTCCACCGTAAATCCACACCATCACCGGCAGCTTCGCGCCCGCCTCCGCCTTTGGCGTCCACACATTCAAATAAAGGCAATCTTCGCTCGGCCCTGCATCGCGAAACACCATGTCCCCGAACACATTCCACTGCATGCAGCGCGCGCCAAACTCCGTCGCCTTCCGCACGCCCTCCCAACTCGCCGCGGGCTGCGGCTCTTCCCATCGCAGCGCTCCCACAGGCGGCGCCGCATACGGAATCCCTTTGAAAATTTGCACCTTCCCATCCGCGCTCGTCGTTCCCTCCACAACACCAGCGTCGGTCTTCACTTCGTTCGCCGCCGCAACTTCGATTCCGCTCAGCAGCGCCGCCAAAACAAGCGCGCCCACCGCGCGTCGCATCCTCATCGCATCCATCCTCATGAAAATTCCCATGAACTCTCCTCCGTGTTCCGCCAGCTCGCCCTCAAATTCCGCGAAGATAGTACCTCCCTTACCCTCGCCAAACCAATTCTTAACTTTCAAAATTTTTCTGCATGCCCCCGCAGCCTTTCACGCCCCTCTATGCCCATTTTCATCCGAGTCCACTTTGGCCTGCTCGCGAATCCCAATCTCGCCGCCGCTTTCTCCCGAAGTTTCTTCGCCCATGCCATAATGATGGGCGTTTCACACGATCACTTATGCAGTCGAGCGAAATTCTCGATCCGACTTAGCCTTTCATGAGCACAACTCCTCAAATCGAATCTCCTAGCTTTCAACCCCCCACCTGGGACGCCATCCGCGAAGCTCACGCGCGTATCTCGCCTCGTATTCATCGCACTCCCGTCCTCACTTCCCACTCCCTGAACGCCATAGCGGACGTCCAATTTTTCTTCAAGTGCGACAACTTCCAAAAAACCGGGTCCTTCAAAATTCGCGGAGCGGCGAACGCCATACTTTCCCTCTCCGACGCCGAAGCCGCCAACGGCATCGTCACTCCTTCCAGCGGAAATCACGGCGCTGCAGTCGCTTGCGCCGCCGCCTGGCGCGGCGTCCCTGCCTACATCGTCATGCCCAAAAATGCTCCGCCCGTAAAATGCCGCGCCGTCGAAAGCTACGGCGGCAAAATCACTTTCTCAGAACCCACCATGACCTCTCGCACCGAAACCTGCGCGCGCGTCCAATCGGAAACCGGCGCGATCCTCATCCATCCTTACGACAACGACCCCATCATCACCGGCCAAGCCACCGCCGCCAAAGAGCTTCTCGAAGAAATCCCCGATCTCGACGCCGTCTTCGCTCCTGTCAGCGGCGGCGGCCTTCTCAGCGGCACCTGCCTCAGCGCCAAAGCCCTCCGCCCCGATATCCACGTCTTCGGCTGCGAACCCGCCCGCGCCGACGACGCCTACCGCTCCCTCACCACCGGAACTCTTCAATCCCTCGACTCCAGCGACACTATCGCCGACGGCCTCCGCGCCTCCCTCGCCCCCCGCACCTTCGCCATTCTGCGCCGCCATCTCGACCGCGTCCTCCTCGTCACCGAAGAAGAAATCATCGCCGCCATGCGCCTAGTCTGGGAACGCATGAAAATCATTATCGAGCCAAGCAGCGCCGTAGCCATCGCTTCCCTACTCCGCCCAGGCGCAGTCGCCAGCCTGAATCTCCCCCCTCGCCCAGCCGCCGCGCTTCCCAAACTGGGAATCATCATCTCCGGCGGCAATGTTGACTTCTCCTCGCTGCCCTTCTAGCGGATCCGCCCTTCATAGGTTGGCTGGCATGATGTCGAAGACAGCGGTTCCCGTGTATTTTTGCCCGCACTTTTGGCTTCTTTCAGCGCCCTAAGAAAGACGGATCTCTCGAACGATTGTATTTCTAACAGCTTCCATATCTTTATCATTCCATGAGGGCTTATGTATAAGGCCTTGCAAATCAACGGCTTCAAATCATTGAGCATCCGGCGAGTATTTCTCGCCATCTAAGTGTTTAGGTTAGTAGGCCGAGGCTATCATCTCGGCAGGGCCCCCGGGTCGAGGAGAAAATCATGAGATCGTTCCCAGCAAACTTACAAAGGTTTGGATGGGTGTTTCGAGGGGCGTGTGGCGCAGTTCTTGCGCTCTCCCTAAGCGGCCTTGCTCTCGCGCAGCAAGATCAGCAGCAGAATCCGCCGGTTCAAAGTCAGGACCAAGTTCCGCCGCCGAACCAGCAACAAGCTCAGCCGCCAGCCCAGCAAGCGGCCCCGCCGCAGGCTCAGCAAACGCAGCCGCAAGATCAACAAGCACCGCCTCCGCCCCCTCCAACGCAAGACACGAATCGCCCGCCGGTCACTTCTGTGGATCGCATGCCGCAGAACGGGCAGCAGAACGCTCCTCAGTACAATCAGCAATACGACCAACAAAATGGGCAACAGTACTACCAACAAAATCCAGGTCAGTACCCGCCGCAAAATGCTCCGAATCGGCAAGTTGGCCCGCCGCCGCCCCTGCTCACGATTCCGGCCGGAACGGTCATCATCATGCGGCTTAACGAGCCCCTTTCCAGCGATCACAACCAGATTGGTGATCAGTTCTCCGGCGTTCTCGCGCAGCCCATCGTTGTAAACGGCTTTGTGGTCGCGCGTCGCGGCCAGGTCGTCATGGGCCAGGTGAAGTCCGCGAAAAAGGCTGGACGCGTCAAGGGCCAGTCGGAACTGGGCATTGAGCTGACCGACATTACGCTCGTCAACGGCGAACAAGCACCCGTTTTGACCGCACTGTGGCAAGCTGCTGGCGGCACAACGCACGGTGCCGACGCCGCCACAATCGTCGGAACCACTGGCCTCGGTGCCGCAATCGGCGCCGCAGCCGATTGGGGCCGAGGCGCAGCCATCGGTGCGGGAGCGGGCGCTGTCGCAGGCATCGGCGCGGTCCTCCTCACCCGCGGGCGTCCCACAATTCTCGGACCTGAGTCCCAGCTTTCATTCCATCTGGTGGATCCAGTGAAGGTCGACACCACGCATAGCCAGCAAGCCTTCTTGCCGGCCACCCAACAGGATTATGGCAACGGCCGCAGTGGCCGCCCAGCCCTCCGCGTGGGTAACGGCTACTATGGTGGCTACCCGCCGCCCTATGGACCTTATCCTTACGCTCCCTATGCCTACCCGGGCTACTATTATCCCGGCTACGTTGGAGTCTATCCGGCCTTTGGATTTGGCTGGGGATGGGGCCGCGGGTATTACGGCTGGCACGGCGGCTATCGCCACTGGTGATTCGAGGAGCTGAGCTAATAGATGCCTAATGCGAGACAAGCGGACGTTTCGGCAAAGCCGGGACGCCCGCTTTTCGCTAGTTGGCACCCGGAGGCACGTATTCGCCGGAGCTCGCCTTAGGTGCGGTGGCCTGAATCTGCTCGCGCGGTACGAAGCGCCAGAAAGCGCTTCAGCCGGCGTGTTGGCTTGAATCGCCGAGGCTCAGTTCTATTGCAGCACGCAACAAACGGCGTAACCTGGGGTTGATAGTCCGTTAGGCGCTAGCCGCCAAACAGTTGCACGGAAGGCGCGGGAACTACACAAGTGGTTTTGCGGAATAAATCATAGGACAGGCAGTTATCCCCAAAGTGAGGACAGCTGACCCTCGTTATCGATTCCGCGTAAATCGGGGCTGTGGTCACATATTCGTGGAGCAACACAATCGAAGTTAGGTGGGGCGGAGACTTGCCGGTGAAGCAGGATTTTGTTCGTGCTAGCTTGTCCGGCGGTTTCTCTGGGGAACGCGCTCTCGGGCCAAGTGCTAGCCAAAGCAACCAATCCGCGTAAGAACTAATCTCTTACGCTACGGTTGCTCCCTCTGGACCGACGGCGGACCTTTGAAGTGCAGTGCACACCAAATTTGCTGCGCGGGCGGATCATGAAAACCAACTCTCAAATCATTCGCAATCTTCTTTTCTCTTTTGTGTCTTTAGCCACGTCTGCCGCATTTTCCGCCGCGACCGCGTCTGCGCAATCCACATCGCAAAGCGCCGCGGCCGTTTCGCAAGCTTCGCCCGTCCCCGCACGCATCACTCAGGCCATCGACGATACGAATCTCGTTACCTTACACCGAGGTGTGTATCCACTTGCTCGTCCCGAGTTCGATCAAGGCGCTGTGCCTGATTCTCTGCCGGTGAACGGTATTCTGCTAGATCTACAACGCAGCGCGGACCAAGAGACAGCGCTGCGCACTTTGCTGGACGAGCAGCAAACAAAGAACTCGCCGAACTATCATGCATGGCTGACGCCGCAACAATTCGGACAAGATTTCGGAGTAGCGGACGCGGACGTACAAAAGATCACCAACTGGCTCGCGCAAGAGGGATTCACAGGCATCAAGACGCTGCCAGGAAACATGTTTATCCAGTTTAATGGGACAGCAGGCATGGTGCGAACGGCGTTCCACACGGAGATCCATAACTTCCTGGTGAACGGCGAGAAGCACATGGCGAATGTGTCTGCCCCCCAGATCCCTGCGGCACTGGTACCAGTAGTCGCGCGGATTCACTCGTTGCATGATTTTAGAAAAACGTCCTTCTTGCACCGCTCCAACGCGCTCGAACGTGCCATCGTGGATGGCAAACTGAAGCCGGAATTTGGAACAGGAACAGGCCTCTATGCGGTGGGCGCGGGGGACTTAGCAAAAATCTATAACATTCCGGCAACTGTGGCCGGAGAGCCAGCCGGAATGGGGCAGACGATCGCGATTGTGGAGCGGTCGAATATCAATGTGCAAGACATCAATGATTACGGAAATGGCTTCAATCTTGCAAATCTGAAAGCGTTCACGCAAGCAAACAACGTGATCGTCAACGGGCCGGACCCTGGGATTGTGCCTGGCGACGCTGACGAGGCGACGGTGGACGTGGAGATGGCTGGCGCGGTCGCTCCCAATGCTACGATTTTGATGGTGGTGAACGGGGGCACGGAGACTGGCGTGCTGGCTCAGTCGCAACCGACAGACGGAGTGGACCAGTCCGCGCTGTACATTGTCGTCAACAATCTTGCGCCGGTCATGAGTCAAAGCTTCGGCGCATGCGAGGCGGATAGCGACACTGCGTTCAATAGCACATTGTGGGAGCAAGCGGCCGCACAGGGCATAACGGTCACGGTGTCCACGGGTGATAGCGGTTCGGATGTGTGCGACGCGGACCAAGGAAACGTGGAATCCACAGCGCAGTACGGTGGCCTATCGGTCAGCGGAAGTGCTTCCACACCTTTCAACGTTGCGGTTGGCGGGACAGATTTCGATGACGCGTCGAATCCAACGACTTATTGGAACAACACAGCTGCCCTGGAAACAGCGTTGGGATATATTCCGGAGATTACATGGAACAACGGCTGCGCGGCCGCAGGATCACTGACCGGCTGCACCTCCGTCAATCCGAATGGATCGGACCTTGCTGGGGGAAGCGGCGGACAGAGCAATTGCGGCGTGCAAAACTACACGACCCTCACATGCACCGGCTATACGAAACCAAGCTGGCAGAGCGCGCCCGGCGTACCGGCTGACAGCTTGCGCGACATTCCAGACGTGGCTCTCTTTGCCGCAGTTAATAGCCCGAGTAATAACTTCTATATAATTTGTGACTCTGCCGCCAATGAGCCGTCGCCGGGCCAGCCCTGCAATCTGACCGGTACTGGCAGTGGCTACAATTTTGCCGGGTTTGGAGGAACGTCACTGTCGACTCCAGCGTTTGCGGCGATGATTGCGTTGGTCAACCAATCAGAGCTGGCAGCAGGGAGAGGTGGACGCCAAGGTAATGCGAACTATGTATTATACAAGCTGGCCACGGCGCAGGGCACGTCGCCGGGCACCAGCGCCTGCAATTCTTCGCTTGGACCTAGTGGGATCAATTCCGGCTGCGCATTCAACGATGTGACGAAGGGCAATAATTCGGTGATCTGTGATGCAGGCTCACTGAGCTGCAGCAATACAGGTACGAGCGGGTACGGCATTTTGGTGGAACCTTCGAAACCAAATCCTCCGTTCTCCTCCACAACACCGGGATGGACCACGACCGCAGGTTACGACCTCGCAACGGGACTGGGGACGGTCAACGCAGCGAACCTGATCTCCAAATGGAGCACTGTTACGACTAACTTTGCGGCCGCTACGCCTGCGATTACCAGCCCGGCTTCCGGCACAGTGAATATCACCCACGGGAATTCCGTAAGCTTTACGATTACGGTCACGCAGGGCTCTGGCACAACAGTTCCTACCGGCAATGTTTCCTTGGTAGCAGAGCCGCCTGGCTTTGCGCAGGTCGGCGTAGGCAGTGGGACGCTTTCGGGGGGCAAGGTCACGATATCCACCAATATGCTGCCCGGGGATGACACCACAGGATCGGGCACGGCCTACCCTGTAATCGCCCACTACGCCGGCGACGGAACCTTTGGGCCGAGCAACTCGACGCCGACCAACGTGACCGTGACTCGAGAAAACAGCACCACCACCGGGACGGTTTACACTCAGGATCTCTATAACGGGAATCTTATCGCGGCGACCTCTATCGGCTATGGCACACCTTACATCATGATTGTAAACGTGGTGGGAGCGACCGCGGGTACCATTTGCCAGAATTCCTCAACGACCTCGGCAACAAATATCCCGACAGTGCCTTGCCCAACGGGAAACATCACGCTTACAGACAATGGAGCCCCGCTGAACGATTTCATAAAAACGGGCTCAAACAACACGAATATCTCTTCTGTCGGCAATCTTGGTTTTGTCGAGGATCTGCTCATTCAGCTCTCCGGAGGATCAAGTGCCATCGTGGCGGCCTATTCCGGAGACAATAGCTATAACCCCAGCAACTCAGCCACGAACTCGATTACCGTCAATCCCGGTCCCACCCAGACAGGGCTTACTGTCAATGGCGGAACATCCGCCTCGGCTACGACGGCGCAGGCGGTGACGTTGGTCGCAATGATTTCTACAAACTACACGCAGACCTGTAACGTTGGCAGCACGCCCGTTGAGACCTGCCAGAGCGCAAGTAACGGCGCCGGCCCAACGGGCATGGTTACGTTCTCTACTTGCGGCACGCCGCCTTGTACGGCGGCCGTCGTTCCCACGGCCTACAACAGCGCAAATGGCGGGGCATTCGGCACAGCCACATTAACAACCACGTTTACCACCGCGGGGACGAAGACTGTCAGCGCATCGTTCACTCCCGCGGATGGAAATTATTCCAGCTCCGCCTCGACCTCTTCCGTGACGGTAACTGTCACGCAAGCGACCGTCGGAAACTTTACGATGGCGGCGGGGCCGGCCACGGTGGCGACGACGGCAGCGGCGTCGGGGACGTCCTCGGGGACTTCAGCGATCACGATCACGCCGACCGGCGGGTTTTCGACCGCGGTGACGGTTACTTGTGGAACGATCCCGGGTGTGAATTGCACGGCGTTGACGATTCCTGCGGGAACCCTCACGGACTCGCTGACGATCAATGTGAATAATCCTTCCAGCTCCATGACGGCAATGGTAGCGCCCGATACCCAGAACCAGTGGGCGGCTAACAAGCCGGAGAGGGTCGGAAGGGCGGGCTGGTGGTCGCTCAGCGCGGGAACAGGGTTTGCGGCGGTGCTGCTCTTGTTCTTGCCGGATAAGAAGCGTTATCGAGCGGCGCTCGGTCTGGGCCTCGCTTGCATCCTGAGCTTCACGCTGGGCTGCGGCGGCGGGAGTAGCGGGGGAGGGGGTGGTGGCGGAGGAGGCGGTGGGCTGACGCCGACAGTCACTCAACTCACGGTTTCCTCGACAAAGGTAGCCGATTTGCCGAATGCAAGTCTTATAGTGAGCGCGACCGTCACCGGGGGAACGCCTACCGGAACCGTGCAGTTTATGGTCGACGGCGCAGCTCTCGGAGGCCCCGCAACGCTTACAAGTGGGTCTACCGGAAACATTACCGTGATGGCGGCGCAAGCGCCGGCATTCCTTCAACTCGTAGGAACTCACACGGTGAGCGCCAATTACTCGGGCGGGACAACTACGGCTGCATCGCACTCGGGCACGCTGAACGTCACGATTACCGGGACTACTTCCTTGCCGGTTACTGGAACGGCCGGAACGGACACGGCCAACGCCAACGTGAGCCTGACGATCAATTGAGGATCAACTGGAGATCGACTCACTTCTGCCAGCAAGCGGCCCCGAGTTTTCGGGGCCGCTCTTCTTCGGCGCAACAAAAAAGGTAAAGTACAAAGTCAGGAATTTCACACAGAGTTCACTGAGGACACGGAGATCGCAGAGAAGAAAAACCGCGGCCTGCGTGATCACCGGCAGAATTTGAAAAAGATTTAGTTGATGACGGGCGGAAAGAAGATGCCCCAAAAGTTCGGCGCAGGCGAAGTGAACTCGACCGGAACCTGCGAACCTTCATGGGTCATTTGGGGCGGACGCACGACGCGGGCTTCGACTTTGGCTTGCGTCTTGGGATTCTCGATGGTGACTTTGGTGCCTTCCGCGATGCCATGCGGAACAATCAGCATCGCGCCGCTGGCACTGACGGTATGCGTCGAACCCTCGACTTGATCGGGCTTGCCTTCCACTTGAACCATGACGCGAATCCTGAGCAGCACCCGCTGAGCGCGGCGGCGTTCTTCGGCCGTGGGCGGACGCGTGGCGACAACCCTGGCGGGTGACATGGCGGGCTTGGCGTTCGGTTGCGGCTTAATCACAGCTCCAACCCCCAAAAATCCATCTCCGGCGCGACGAGTTCGACGCCGTACTCCCAGCCGTCGGGACGCGGGATGCCGCGCCAAACCACGACAGCGGCGTTGCTGGTCTCCGTGGCGAGATTGGTAATCGCGAGGCGGTGTTCGAGCTGAAGTTCCTGCCCCAGGACAACCATGCAGCCATACGGATTGACGACGCGGGTATGCGCTTCGACGGAAAAGCGCTTGCCGGAGTTGCCTTCCCACTCCAAGCGAACGGGAACCCGGGAATTCATGCGGCGGCCACGGCGTTTATCGCTGTAGCGTCCGTCCACAAGTTTGGTATCGCGCGTCTTGACCGGCATTTTTGCCTCTGGAAGCCATGCTAAAGTTGAGGTGAAAAACGGTCAATGGTACGGTCGAGTGGTGGCGCACGAAAGAGTAGCTGTACGAAAGGACAGGCTGGGACGGAAGGACAGGCCAGGGCTTGAGAAATTTAATCGTAAACGCGGATGACTTGGGGTGGACGGAAGGCCTCAACCGCGGCATCGCGGAAGCGCATCGCAGCGGGATTGTGACCAGCGCTTCCCTGCTGGCGAATGGCGAGGCGTTTGCGTCCGGCGTGGAGTTGGCGCGGGCGGCTCCGGCGCTGGGAGTCGGCGTGCATTTGAATTTGAGCGACGGCGAGCCGGTTGCGCCGCGGGAGTTGGTGACCAGCTTGTTGAACGATCAAGGGGAGCTGGAGGGCAGACCTGAGAGTTTGCTGCTGAGGCTGGCGCGGCGGAGCGTTTTGCTCCATGAAATTGAGGAGGAGTGGGACGCGCAGATTCAGAAAGTGCGCAATTCAGGGATTACGCCGACGCATCTTGACGGGCACCGGCACGTGCATATGCTGCCGGGATTATTTGAGATTGCGCTGCGGCTGGCGAAAAAACATGGCATCGCGGCGATACGAATTTCGCATGAGGAGTCGAGTCTGCGAGCGGCGCTGTCGGCTGGTGAGAAGCAAAAAGTCACGGTGGTGATGCGGCAAGGCGTGCAAGCGCGCGGGCTGAAGTTACTGGCTCCCGATGCGCATGAAAAAGCGGGACGCGCGGGTATTGCGACGGCGGACTATTTTTGCGGAATAGCGCAGACGGGCGAATTGACGCGCGAGGGCGTACTGCGGCTGCTGGAGATCTTGCCGGAGGGCACGACCGAGCTGATGTGTCATCCAGGATACGCGGACGAGGACCTTGCAAAATCCGCGACGCGGCTGCAAACTTCACGGCAGACAGAACTGGAAATCCTCACGGACACAGAAATACGAAATCTTGTCGCATCGCAGGGGATTCGGCTGATAGACTATGGGTTCGTAGCCCAAGAAGCCTGAGGAAGCCCAGAATATCGAGCATGAAGAACGATCCGCCTATTCGCTACTCGATTGTCGTTCCGTTTTATAACGAACAAGAAAATATTCCGCCGCTTTACGTGAAGCTGACGGAAGTGATGGATGCGCTCGGCGAGCGGTACGAACTGGTGTTTGTGGACGACGGAAGCAAGGACAAAACGTTCAAAGTGCTTTCGGATATTTACGAGCACGACCCGCGCGTGAATATCGTGCAACTGCGCAGGAATTTTGGGCAGGCGCCGGCGCTGAAAGCGGGATTCGATTTCGCGCGCGGCGATATCATCATTTCGATGGATGGAGATTTGCAGCACGACCCGGACGAAATACCGCGATTTTTGGAGAAAATCGAGGAAGGCTACGATTTGGTGAGCGGATGGCGGGTGACGCGCACGGATCACTGGCTGATGCGGCAGTTGCCGAGCCGGATCGCGAACAAAATGATGGCGAAGCTTTCCGGCGTGGATTTGCACGATTTTGGGACGACATTTAAGGCGTACCGACGAGAAGTTTTATCGGAGATTCATCTGTATGGAGAGCTGCACCGGTTTATTCCTGCGCTGGCAAGCTGGGCGGGAGCATCGGTGGCGGAAGTGCCGATCTCGAACATCGCGCGGAAGAATGGGACGTCGAATTACGGGATTTCGCGGACGGTGCGCGTGCTGCTGGATTTGCTGAGCGTGAAATTTTTATTGGATTATTCGACCAAGCCGCTGCAATTTTTTGGGTTGTTGGGCCTCGCCTGCCTCGCGGGCGGCGCGGGGATCGGCTCCTGGGTCTTCATCCGCAAAGCTTTTCTCGACGAAGGAATATTGGCCAATCACGGACCTTTGATTATCCTGGGGATGGCGCTGGTGATGGGCGGGATCCAATTCATGGCCACGGGATTGATCGGCGAAATGCTGGCGCGGACGTATTACGAATCGCAGAACAAACCGGTTTACAGCGTGCGCGAATTTCGCAGCCGGCGCGAAGCCATGGCCGGGCGCGATGAGCCACCGCGGACGGCCGGGGCCGGCGGCTGGTAAGCCATCAGAAATTGCGCGCAACCTCCAACGACAATTTCGAGAGGATAAAAGACGAAGTGCCCGCCGAAGGCAGCCCCGCGTCCAGCCTGACACTCTCTCCAAATGCTAAATCGCCGAAGCGAACGCTGGCATACCTGTTGGGCATCGTTGCGTTCTGGTCTTTGATTTACATTCCCGGACTGGCGTCGCCGCCGATGATGGACGACGCGGATTCGGAACACGCGCGCATCGCGGTAGAGATGCTGCAGCGGCACGATTACGTGACCATGTATGTGAACGGCGTGCGCTATCTCGAGAAGGCCCCGCTGCCGTACTGGATCATGGCCGGAATCTACTCGGTTTTTGGCGTGTCGGAATTTTCAGCGCGATTGGAGTTCTCTTTTTTTTCGCTCCTTACGCTGCTTGCAGTTTTCTTGCTGGGGCGGGAAATTGCGGACGAAGAGACGGGTTTTTATGCAGCCTTGGTGCTGGCGACGGCTATCGGCCCGTACCTCTATACGCGTTTTATTATCCCGGACATCATGATTTGTTTTTGGCTTACGGTGACGGTCTATTTTTTCTGGCGAACCCTCGAAGAGCCTCGACCCTCGCGACTTCTGTGTTGGTCGATTGGCGTGGTCACCGCCCTCGACGTGCTAACAAAGGGGTTGATAGGGCTGGCGTTCCCTGTTGGCATCATCGTTGGGTGCCTGCTGGTTACGCGAAATTTGCGTCACCTCCTGAAGATGAGGCTTGTCTCAACGACGATTGTGTTTTTGGCGGTGGCAGCCCCGTGGCACGTTCTGGCGTCGATTCGCAATCCGCCCGTGGGAGCCGCCAAGGGATTTTTCTGGTTTTATTTTATTAACGATCAGATTTACCGCTATCTGAATATGCGAGTACCGCGCGACTACGACAAAGTCCCGCTGCTGATTTTCTGGGGATTGCTGCTCGTGTGGATGTTCCCGTGGACATTTTACGCAGTGAAGAGCCTGAAACTGGTGCCGTTGCGGATCCGCGACTGGAAAGATAATTTGGATCGGCAATCGCGAGCCGCTTTGTTGCTGGCCGCGTGGGCGGCTTTTATTTTGGTGTTTTTCAGTTTTTCGACGCGGCAGGAATATTACGTGCTGCCTGCGTTGCCGGCGCTGGCATTGCTTAGCGGGATGTGGATGAAGCAAGAGGCGGAGTCGGCGCCGGACAGTGTGATGCGCCGCAGCGGAGTCCGCGGCGCACTGGGGATGATGGTGATCGGCGTGATTGCGTTTGGCGTTGCGGCCTGGTTTGCGGCAGTGTCACCCAAAATCCCGCCGAACGTGGACGTTGCCGAAGAGCTGCGCCGGGCGCAGAGCATGTACAAGCTGTCGATGGGCCATCTTTTCGATTTGACGCCGCAAGCGATGGGCTTTTTCCGTTGGCCGTTGGTGGTAGCAGGCGTTGGTTTTTTGGTGGGAACCGTCTTGCACTGGATTTTTCGCAAGCGTGGAGCATCGATGCGGGCGAATTTGACGCTGGCGTCGATGATGGTAGTTCTATTTTATGCAGTGCATGTGGCCCTAGGCACATTTAATCCCATACTGGGATCGAAATCTCTGGCGATGGCAATCCAAAGAAACTACAAACCCGGAGATACGATTGTCGTGGACGGACAATACTCGCGCGGGTCAAGCATATTGTTTTATACGGGATTGCCGATGCATTTTTTGAACGGACGCATCAACGACTTGTGGTTCGGGTCGCTGTATCCGGATTGTCCGCAGGTGTTTGAAGATGACGCTTCGTTCGAGCGTCTGTGGGACGGGCCGGGGCGCGTGTTTCTTTTCGTGCCGAGTGACCGCAACATCGACGATCTGCGAAACATCAGCGCGCCCTATTATCTGGTGGCACGAGCGGGCGGGAAGAGTGTTTATAGCAACCGGCCCATGGCGGGCGGGACGTCCAATTAATGCGAATTGCTTCTTGCCGAGGGAGCCTTCGTTCCGGGAGGTCTGCGTGGATCGAGAACAGTTTTACGCGATTATGAGCGGGGATGGGACGCTCGATTACGAGGTTTATCTGAGCACGAAGGCGCTGCTCTCGTGCCAACTCGATTACGACAAACTTTGCAACGCGGATGAAATGCAGTTCCAGATTGTGCACCAGATCGAAGAGCTCTGGATGAAGTTGATGGCGTACACGCTGCTGGATATCGACGATTACCTGCAGCAGGAAAATACGAATCGCGTGATTACGCTGTTCCGACGCGTGCACACGGCGCAAAGATTGATGATTCAACAGCTGGCGTTGCTGGAGACGATGTCGCCGAAGGAGTATCAAGAGATTCGAAAGAAATTGGGGAATGGCAGCGGGCAGGAATCGCCGGGATTTCGCGTGCTGCTGAAAATGTACCAGCCTCTTTGGAACTCGTTCAAAGAGAATTATTTGGACAAGCACGGACTGACGATCGAGAAGATTTACGATTCGGAGTACAACCACGGCGATGCGTACATGGTGGCGGAAGAGCTGGCGGAATTCGACGAATTATTTCAGAAATTCCGGTACGAGCACATGCAGCTGATTTACCGAACGATTGGGTTTGGGTCGAAATCGCTGAAGGGGCGGCCCGTCGAGATTCTGGAAGACGGGATGAAACATAAATTTTTTCCGGAGCTTTGGGAGATTCGCGGGCAGATGACGGATCGATGGGGCGCGGAGTATGGAGTGAAGAGGGATTCACTAGGCGGGCATTGAGGAGGAGTTGACCGCCGACGGCTCAAATTTGAGAGAGCACGGTCAGCCTCAGAACGCTGACCCTCCAAGCCAGGATCAGCGGCGCGGGGCGAGCTGACGGTAGTGACTGCGGAAGAAGATCAGGGGTTCACCGGGAAAGAGATCGGCGGATTGGACTTCGCCTAGGAAAATGGTGTGGTCGCCGGCGACATAGGAGGCCACGACGCGGCAGACGATTTGAGCGATGGTGTCTTCGAGGAGCGGAATGCCATCTGAAGTCCAGCGATAACAGACGCCGAGCTTACCTTCGGCTTCGGGCGTTTGAACGGCTTGGGCGAAATAAACGGAGACGGCTTGCTGATGCTCCTTTAGGACATTGACACCGAACAGAAGATTTTGCTTTAGCAAAGGCAGGAGATGGCTGCGCTGGTCTACGCAAACAAGAGTCAGAAATGGGTCAAGCGAGACCGACGTGAAGGAGTTGGCCGTCATGCCGTAAGCTCGGCCGGGGGCGCGGGCAACAGTGACGACGCTGACGCCGGTGGCGAATTGGCTTAACGCGTGGCGAAAGTCGGTTGGGGTCAGAGGAGAGGCGCTCATATTCGAAGTTTTCGACGATACCATACTGCGAAGCTGGTGGGGAAAAGACGCGCGGCGAGAATATCTCTGGCAGCGAATCCTAAATGAAGATGAAGCCAGCTCTATTCTTCCTCTTTTTTGCTTGATTCCTTGCGCGCGGCGCTGGAATTCTTCTCACCACGTCCGTCTGGCAGAATAGTTCCCGGAGGCAATCCCAAAACTAGCGTGTTTCCGCCATTATCCGCGAAAGTTTGCAGCGCTCGAAGTTGAAGCAGATTTGGATTGTCATCCATCATCCTGGCTGCGTTGGCCAGGCTGCGTAACGCTGCGGTCTCTCCCCGGGCTCTTTCCAAAGCCGCCTGACCTTCTTTTTGGGCCTTTACAACCTGGGCGAAGGCCTTCTTCATCTCGCCTGGAAACATGATGTCCTTGATGTCTGCGGAGATGAGCTTTAGCCCATATTCAGTCGCCTTGCTCGTCGTCAGCTCAGTCAGTTTGGCGCTAAACCCAGCGCGGTTTTCAATAAGGGTGTCGATTTTCTCTTTTCCCACGATCTCCCTTACGGCCATCTGCAGCGTGAGGTACAAGCTGTTTTGAAAGCTGGCATTCTTGTTGACTGCGACGTGAGGGTCGGCGACCTGAAATTCAGCTGCAAGGCTAATTTTCAGGGTTACGCCGTCAGCACTGAGAACGTCCTGTCCTTGAATGGTCACAAACTGCGGACGAATGTCTACGGGGACGATGGAGGAAAAGGTTGAGAAAATCCAGTATTGCCCGGCATTCAAAGTAGCGGCGTAGCGGCCTTTCGTATACTTCAAGCCCTTTTGATACTCGTAGACGGTCATTTTCCTGACAGGGAAAACCTTAACGGCTATCAGCAGAAGCACGACCGCCAGGACTACGATCCCAATCAGTTCTGCCATTGGTCAACGCCCTCCGGTATCCTGCGTGGGTGGAACCATCGAGGTCCATCGGGGGTCTTAACCCACAAAGCCAAACCTCGATTTGCCCGAAGGCCGGTCCCACCTAGCAGGAGTTTTGTGGTGACCATTCACAGTCTGGAATCGAACCAGTGCCGGAGAGCGATAGCAGAACAAGACTGAGATTCAGTCTGGCTGCGGCCCCTTCCGACAGGTGTCTTTATATCATCTATAAGTACACGTCGTCGAACCTTTCAGCAAATGCTGCAGTTATCGCGAAGTCGAGCAAGGCCCACTGTCTGGTCATAGCTTTGCAGCGCCGCGGATAAGTTCACTTGAAACCCAGTTCAGTGTGCAATACGCTGCCATGTTTCGCGGCGACCACGCTGGTGGCGGAGACAATGCGAGGCACGGGTGATACTAAAACGGTGTCGGGGGCAATTATGAAGAAGCATCGAACGAAGCTATGTTGGATTTTCAGCGCATTGGTCATCGCGGGGCCGATGGTGGCGATGACTTTTTCCGCGCTTGCGCAAGATCCATCGACGGTGCCGGGTGCGACGCAGCCGACGATTCTTTATGGCGCGGCTTATTACAACGAGTACATGCCTGCCGATCTGCAGCCGGGGCGTCTCGATAAAGATGTGGCGCTGATGAAAGAGGCAGGCATCTGCGTTGTACGCATGGGTGAATCGACGTGGAGTTTGTGGGAGCCGAGCGACGGGAAGTTTGAGTACGCGTGGATGGACCGCGTCGTGGACGCCATGGGCAAAGCGGGGATCAAGGTGATCATGGGCACGCCAACGTACTCGATACCGACGTGGATGGCGCACGCGCATCCGGAGATTCTGGCGCGGCCGCTGGGCGACGGATATGTCGGCTACGGGATGCGGCAGAACATGGATTTCGATAATCCCAAATACCGCTTTTACGCCGAGCGCGTCATCACAAACCTTGTGAGCCACTACAAAAATAATCCCGCGGTGATCGGCTGGCAGATCGACAACGAAACTAGCGGTTACGGCGCTTCGAATCCCGACGTCTTCGCCGGATTTGTCGAACATCTCAAGAAAAAGTTTGGTACCACGGACGCGCTCAACAAGGCTTGGTTTCTGAATTATTGGGGGCAGGACGTCAACGACTGGGCGGACATGCCCACACGCGACAATGCCACCAGCACCAGTTACAAACTCGAATGGAGCCGCTGGCAGGAAATACGCGTGGCGAATTTTCTTGGGTGGCAGGCCGCGCTGGTCCGCAAGTATCGCCGGCCCGACCAGTTTGTCACGCACGATTTCGGCGGAATGATGGGCGGCGGAACGGATGAGCCAACGGTCGCCGCCGTTCTGGACGTCGTCGCCAACAATCCCTATCACGGCACGCAGGACCACATGGATGGCGCGTGGCAGGCGCTGCAGGGCGATTTTGCTCGGTCGCTGAAGCACGGGAATTTTCTGGTCACGGAAACGAATGCGCAGACGCTTGGCTGGGACTCGGCGGGCCAGTTCCCTCCTTACGATGGCCAATTGCGGCTGGACGTTTACACGCATGTTTCGAGCGGCGCCAACATGGTCGAATACTGGCATTGGCACTCGATTCACGCGGGGCAGGAAACCTATTGGAAGGGCGTGCTCAGCCACGACCTTCAGCCCAATCGCGCGTACGCCGAAGTCACGCGCACTGCGCACGAACTGCAAAAAATCGGCCCCGATCTGGCCAACATGAAAATCCACAACGACGTCGCGATTCTTTACAGCGTCGATTCCTCGCACGCCATCAGCTTCATGCCCTTTAAACACACGCCGGACGTTGGCTGGACGCCGGGAAGAGCCGCGGGGGAATACAACGCGATTCTCACGCAGCTTCACAACGCTCTGTATTTTGCGAATGTGGGCAGCGATATTGTTTTTCCCAGCGTGACGGCGGCGGAACTCGCGAAATATAAATTATTAATAATTCCCTGCCTATACGTCGCGGACGACGCTTTGCTGAACAAAATCTCTGATTACGTTCAGAACGGCGGCCACGTCTTGATGACGTTCAAGAGCGGCTTCACCAACGAAAATTCCGCTGTGCGCTGGGAGTTGGCGCCGGGTCCGCTGCGAAAGGCGGCGGGCTTCACTTACCAGGAGTTTTCCAATCTCGAACATCCGCTTGCTTTGAAAGACGATCCGTTTCACGTCGGCGAAGAAAATAGGGTCAACGCGTGGGCCGAGTTTCTGCAGTTGGAAACGGCCAAGCCGCTCGCTTATTACGACCATCCATTTTTTGGGCGCTGGCCTGCCATCACGGAAAATCAGTACGGCTCGGGAACGCTTCTTTATGAAGGAACCGCCGTCTCCGAGAAATTACAGGTTGCCATCGTGCTGGATGCGCTGAAGGAAGCTGGCCTCACCAGCGCCGACCAGCAGCTCCCGCCCAGCGTTCGAGTGAAACATGGCATCGGCCAAGACGGCCGCAAGCTACACTACTTTCTGAACTATTCGAGCTCCCCCGCGACGATTACTTATTCCTACGCCGCGGGAAGCGATCTGCTCACGGGCCAATCGCTCGCGCCCGGCCAGCAGATCACCATCGGGCCGTGGGACTTGATCATTGCGAAAGAATGAGGGCAAAAGCCTTTCACAGAAAGAACCGCGCACGCCGATGCACTCTTCCGAATCAGCGAAAAGAAAAAGCAGATTCCTCGCTTCGCTCGGAATGACACTTCTGGGCGGCGGTTCACGGCAGCCCTAGAGCGCGAGGAGAGTGCGGGCGAGCTTGCGCTTCTGCGCGCGAGTGCGCATAACCGTCGGCATGATAGCAACTTTCATGCCGAGGGCGCGGATGGCGTCGGCTTGAGCGGCGTCGCGGCGATCGATAACGAATGTTCCTGTGAAGTCCGCATAGAGTTTTGCCACAGCGGAAGCAGACGAGCCAGCGCCCGTTTGGATCAGCATTTTGTCGCTTGGGCCCTTGAGCGATTTGCCGCCGACGATCGGACATACCGCGATGACGCTCTCTTTACGCGCTCGAAGCTGTTCGCGCACACGCGGAATCGCAAGAATCGGCCCGATGCTGATCAGCGGGTTGCTCGGACAAATGATGACGCGGTCCGCGTCGCAAATGGCTTCGAGTACGCCGGGTGCGGGATGAGCATGCTTTACGCCCTCGAAATGTATCGCGCGCACGCCCGGTTCGGTGCGATGCTTGATCAAATACTCCTGAAAATGCATGTGGCCGTCGCGCGTTTCGATGATCGTCGGCACGGGCTGGTCGGACATCGGAAGGATGCGCGATTTCACGCCAAGCGCGTGGCGGATGGAATCGGCGACCTGCGTGAGCGTTTTGCCATGCGCGAGCAAATTGGTGCGATGAACATGCGTTGCAAGATCGCGGTCGCCGAGATTGAACCACGTTTCGCGCCCGTAGGCGCCGAGGTGCTTCAGAAAATGAAACGTTTCGCCGCGCATGCCCCATCCCGTCGTGGGGTTGACAACGCCAGCGAGCGTATAGGTGACAATATCGAGGTCCGGAGAAATTTTCAGGCCGTGGAGGACGATGTCGTCGCCGGTGTTGACGATGATGGTGAGCGCGTGGGGATCCATCGCGTGATACAAGCCGAGCAGAAGCTTCGAGGCGCCGATGCCACCGGCTAGAGCAGTGACCGTAATTTTTTTAGCTGGAGACATGCCGAGATTAGGATGACGGGGAGCGCCCAACGCTGCAAGGGGAAACCTGCGGCGCGAGGCAGAAGATTAAACTGCGCCGAAGGACGGGCCGTCAGCGGAAGAGATCGTCCTTGGCGGGACGAATGATGCGCGCGGCCGGAGCTTCCACAGAACGATAACGATAGCCGCGAATCACGACGATCGGCGTACCGGCGGATTTTCCCATTAGCAGACCTGCGGCTGCGGCGAGCTCATCGGCGACGGCAAGAACCGTGGCGCGAAGAAGTTTGCCATGACGGTCGCGCGCGCCGCGAAGATCGAGGAGCGTGGGGCCACCGGACGCGCCGATGGCCACGTTGATGAGACCTAAGCGCCAAGGGCGGCCGAAGGTATCGCTGATAATCACAGCAAGCCGCTTGCCGGTTTCTTTGCGCAAAGCTGCGGCGAGCCGGCGCGCGGAGCGATCCGGACGTTTCGGGAGGAGCGTGACGATATCGTGCCCTGCGACATTGGAGTGGTCGACTCCCGCATTGGCACAGACGAAACCATGATGCGTTTCGACGATGAGGACACGCTCGGAACGGACGATGCGGCGCGATTCGCCGAGAACAACTTCAATCAATCTAGGATCGTTGGATAGCTTTTTTGCCAAGGCCCTGGCTTCTTGCGAGGGCCGGACTGTGGACAGGCGCACGACGCGGCCTTCTGCCTTGGAAACGATTTTTTGCGCGACAACGAGAATGTCTCCTTCGGCCAAGCCGATTTTCTCGCGTCGAGCCGCTTGCGCGATTAGCTTAGCAAGGTTTTGGCCTTTGCGAATCTCCGGAAGACCGGGAATTACAAATAGCGATATCGGCGGACGAGCGCCCACCGCGGGTTCAGTGGTGGTCTTGCTAGGACGTTGGGCAGCCATACTCGGGAGCAAGAATCTTACGTGAGATGCATCGAAAAGTTCATCCCGCCCAAACGAGGAAAAGTGTCGAAAGGCAATTCTGAGTGAGTTTGGGTTTGAGAGCGACCAGATAATGAAAAGCCCGCTTCGTTTAAGAGGAGCGGGCCTTTCGCGTTAGCGGTCTGCAAGCGATTACTTTTTTATCTGTGCGGGTGACCACCGCCTCCGCCACCACCGTGAGGCGATCCACCGCCTCCGCCGCCACCATGGGGAGCCCCACCTCCACCAGCATGAGAGCTTCCGCCGCCATAGCTACGGCTAGGAGCAGAGTACGTGCGGCTGGGCGCGGAATAAGTCCGGCTGGGCGCCGAGTATGTGCGGTTAGGCGCCGAATACGAGCGAGAAGGAGCCGTGTAGCCCCGGTTGGTGGAAGGCGCGCTCCTCTGAGACGAGTTGTATGCGCCGCCGCCGCGCGAATAGGTTTCGCGGCTGGCGTCTCCCGTGGCGCGAGAAGCACCATTATTCGCGGATGCACCAGCACCGGCCCACGGCGGACGATCCGTGCGGTTCGTGCGCGCGCTCATGGCTTCACTGGAGCCTCTGCTGGAACTGCCAAAGCCCTCCGGCGCGCGGCCGCGATCCGTGGTATTGCCTTGAGCGGACCAGGAGCGGCTGTTATTGGCCGTTCGCAGTCCATTGCTATCCGCGGCGCGGACCGACATGTGCGACGCTCCAGCGGCTGGAGCAGTACGCGCCATTACGGAGCGATTCTGCACGGACGATGGCGGCCTCGCGACGTTCCCTCTCGCGTTTGCAGCGCCAAACGAGCTCTGATGCGTGGGAGAAAAGCCCACATGGTTCGTTACCTGAGCGCCCCGCAAAGACGCTTCCGTGATGTGAGCGGCGCCACGATTGATTCGTTCACCGCCAGTGAAGGCGCCGCGCGAGGTCGCCGTCACTGCGTGCACGTTATGCGCGTAAGCATACTTGTAATTGCCGCCGCGAATCACGTTTGCGTTGCGAATGTAAGTGTTGTGAACGTTGATCCGATTCCAGTAACCGAATCCGGCGTGGTACCACGGGTGGTAAGGCTCGCCCCAGCCCAGAGGAAACCAGCCGACACCGAATCCGAAGCCGCCACCAAGGAAGCCTACAAATGCGGGGCCGTAAACTGCGAAGCCAACTCGCGGGCCTGGGCACCAACCCCATCGGCCGCCGTAATAACCCCATCGGCCATAATGATAGGGCGCAAAGCCCCAAGGCTCGTAGCCAACCCACGTCCAACCCCAGGGACCGATGTAGCTCCAATTTCCGGCGCTATAAGGCGCCCAGTCCGGTCCTACATCGTTCGGATACCAGACCGGACCGACGTCCGGCTGCTCGCTCCAATCTCCGTTGTTGTCAAGGTCAGCAGCCCCTGGCATGTCCGGAGGAACGTATTGTGCGGAAACGGAATCCTGTTCCCGCAAATCGCGATCGTTGGCCCATTGGTCGAGTCCATCTGGAGGAGGCGCTTGCGCAACCGTGGATTGGACCTCATTGGTGCCATCGAATACGCCGCGCTGGCCCGGCTGGAGATCCGTCGTCTTGCCGCCGGCAACGACTTGTCCTTCGCCGCGAATGACTGAAATGCCTGTGGAATCGCCATTTTCGTTGACGTCAATACGGAAAGCACCGGCTTTGGTCACGGTGAACGTTGCATTCGGCGTATCCACTTCGTACACGTCGCCTTCGCGAATTTCCTTGACGCGAAAGTTGATCGAGCCTTCGGCGATGCGCATCTGCGTGATGGCTTGATTGAGATTCAGAAAAGAAAGTGCGGTCATGCTGCCAAGATGCATGGAGACGACGCCGGTCTGCAATTCAACGCGCGAATCTTTGTCAGTCCATAGCTTGTCCCCAATCGTCATCGGGCGATTGAGAGCAGCGGCGCCCCAGTCGCCTACGCCTCCAGGCTGGATGGAAACCGAACCGTCGAGGTAGCTAATGCGGGCAACGCGAGTGGGAGGGTCGTTTGCATCGTTTGGCGCGATTTGATCTTGCGGGGCTTGATCTTGATCGGGTGCAGCCTGATCTGGCGGTGCTTGATCGGGCGCGCCTTGGCCAGCGCGTGCATTGGGAGCTGCGAAGCAGAGAAGACCCGCAAGACACAATAGCAAGCCCACCCTGCCCTTGCCGTTAGAGTTGGTCTTCAGCATGATCATCCCCTTATCCTCAGTCCGGACCTTGTAAGGTTCCAGCCGACAGGAGTGTAAATATCATATTTAACTCCCGGGGGATAGAACCCCCAAGTGGAAAAGAAGTTGCATAGCGGCAAGAGACAAGGCCAATCCCGGAAATTCTCTCCAACGACGGCTCCAAATCATACATAAATGCTTCATAATCAATGCCTTGAAAGCTGCTCATGCTCACAGACTGGTGTACCGCGCGCCGGAAGCACGCGGACTTCCTTTCTAGTGGGTTAGATTCCTGTAAACAGGTCGGCAGGTACAGCCGTTCCGAGGGCTCTAAGGGTGAGCGCCGTTGCCACCGATTTGGTAGCCGACGCCTCTGACGGTGCGGATAAGAGGCGGGTCAAACCCGGAATCTACCTTTCGGCGGAGGTAGTTGATGTAAACGTCCACGACATTGGTCATGGTATCGAAGTTGATCTTCCAGACCTGCTCGACAATGGCGGTCCGAGTGACTGCTTCGCCTTCATGGCGCATAAGGAATTCCAGCAGTGCATATTCCTTGGGACTGAGATCAATCGCACGGCCTCCGCGTTGTACAACGTGGGCGACGCGGTCTACTTCCAGGTCAGCAATTTTGAGCACGGCGCGGCCGGGGCGGCTGCCTCGACGAAGCACGGCGCGGATACGGGCGGCCAGCTCCGCGAACGCGAAAGGCTTCGCGAGAGAGTCGTCCGCCCCAGCATCGAGCAAACGGACGCGTTCATCCGCTTGGCTCGCGCCAGTAACCATGAGGACCGGCAGATCAGGCTTTTTCGCGCGGATCTTGCGCAGGACGTCCAACCCGCCTTCGGGCCGCGAATTCAGATCCAGAACCACGAAATCGTAGGGTTGGTCCGAAGCAAGACGCTGGGCTTCCCCGCCGTCCGAGACCATCTGTACGCAAAACTGCTCTTGCTGCAACCGTTGATGGAGAAACTCCGCCAGCGGTGCGTCATCTTCAGCGACAAGAATGCGCATCGGCACACACCAAACATTAAATTTGGAAGGGGTAAGACGATAATGAAGGTGCTTGGGAGAACTGTCAACGAAGTATCGAGGGCCGATGGCCCAAACGCTACCCCGGATATTCAACCGCGTGTTCTGCAAGGGAGCCGGGTAAGGAGATTAATTGCTGAGCGCGGTGTGCAAAAAATAGAAAGTCTCCCATTGGCCAAGCGCATGTACGCTTCCCAGAAGGCAGGCCTAAAATCCCGCAATCGAAGACGGCGCGGCGGGTTTGATCACCAGGCATTTCCAGACTGCTTTGCATCGGGATGGACTTTTTGTTTCAGGCGAGCGCGCAGGCCGATAAGGGCTGCGGTGCGGATTTGGGAGACACGCGATTCGCCGATATTCATGATCAGCCCGACTTTCTTCATCGTAAGTTCCTCGCGATAGTAGAGAGCGAGGACCTGACGCTCCTGACGCTCCAACTCATCGATGGCTTGAGATAAAAGAGTGCGCATTTCGGCGCGGAGAGTGACAGCGAATGGATCTTCCTCGGGCCGAACCGCGACACCGAAGAATTGTTCATGACCGGCGCCTTCAAGGGAACGGGCGTGCAGGCTGCCGAGATCGAGGCCGCGCAGCTCGCCGAGCAAGTGTTGGAACTCGTCCAGTTCGAGTCCCAGGTGCGTGGCAAGCTCGGGCTCGGATGGAGCGTGGCCCAGAACAGCGGCAAGCTCGCGATGGGCCTCTTCGATGCGCCTGGCCTGACGACGGAGGTTGCGCGGGCTCCAATCCAACTGGCGCAGGCTGTCGAGAATCGCGCCGCGAATGCGGAAGCGGGCGTAGGACTTAAGTTGAACGTTCTTGGCAGGATCGAATTTATCAACGGCATCAATCAAGCCGAGGATGCCGGCATGAACCAGATCCTCGAATTGCACGTGGGACGGAAGGCGAGCGTGAATGCGGCGCGCGACGTAGCGAACTCCGGGGAGATTCGCGATGAGGAGGCGCTCGCGTTCGGCAACCTCGCCGGAATCCAGATCGGGCAACTTGCGATCCAGCAGAATCCTTTCGCAGGAGAAGCGCGCGAGCTTGGCCACCGCATGCGCGGCTCCGATTGCTTCTTCGCCAAGCGGCTGCACGAAGGCAGGGCTTTCAATCAAGCGTCTAGGAAAGGTCGAATCGGCGCTGGAAACCAGACTGCGGCTAGAAGAACGAATAAATGATGCTGCTGCGGCAGTGGCCATAGCAGATCCTCCATTGGCTCGTTCGGTCCGCGTTTACGCTGGTCGTTTCTGCGGGTTGTGCCCGGAAAACTTTCCGGGCCGCGAGCGGAAAAGGTCAATGCGATTGGATAGCCAAAGCGAGGGATGCAGTCAGACTGAAAAGATAGACTTTAGGCGAGGGCACAGAGAGACGCCCTGCTCCGGCCTGGAACGACGTTCCATACAGGCGCACAAATTCTCCGCGCAAATAATGCCGGATTGCTTGTCGTTTCTTGATCGCGGCGAACGACCGTTCGCGAAATCTGCTCCGGCGCTTTTCTCTCCTCTTTCATCGGCACACCGCGGGACAACTTTAGCGATCCGGCAATTTCGTGTACTAAGCGTTGGACAGATTTCGATCCGGCCGGACTTCGCGCGATGCTCCTTAATTTCTCCCCATCAATGGGCTTCGGCGTTCTCGCCGATCTTGGTTGCCTGCCACGCTACTGCCTGCCATCGTCCATTGCGTCTTAGAAAGGTCCCGGTATTCCGGTAATAAGACGTCTCCACTTTTCCGTCGCGATCTTCGGTGCGGCCTACCAGCCGAAATGCCGCCACCACAGTGTCGCCATACTCGTGAACCGTGATGTCCTCAGCCGAATAGGTGTTCTTTCCCTCCGATGCAGGCGTCGGTTTCCCAAGCCTGCTCATAATGTCGGCCTTACCTATGACCACGCCCGTCGCTCGCGTATAAATCACGTCGTCGGCAAAGAATTTGTCGAATACTGCTCGGTCGCCTCGGCCTGCAGCCTCCATGAACTCATGCAACAACGCGGTCACTTCCTGTGTCGCGCTGTTTTGCGCCGGTGTCGGCATCGCGCCAGCAGAAAATAGCGCTATCATGATCAGGATTATTCTCTCGAATTTCATTTGTATCTCCTTACGTTTGTCCGCATATCTTGATTTTCGCCGGCCGTATTCTTCCTGTTAGGATAGAACGATTCAGGAGCTTTAAGAAACTCAATGGAACCTGCGTACATCTGTGACGCCATTCGAACACCCATTGGCCGCTACGGCGGATCGCTCTCCTCGATTCGCACGGATGATCTAGCGGCCATTCCCATCAAAGCCCTCATCGAGCGCAATCCCAAAGTGGACTGGAACGCCCTCGACGATGTCGTCTACGGCTGCGCGAATCAGGCTGGCGAGGACAACCGCAACGTGGGACGAATGGCCCTGCTGCTCGCGGGGCTTCCGAAGGAAGTTTCCGGCGTCACGGTAAATCGCCTCTGCGGCTCGAGCATGGATGCCGTGGCGACCGCCGCGCGCGCCATCAAATGCGGCGAAGGCGAGCTGATCATTGCAGGCGGTGTCGAGAGCATGTCGCGCGCCCCCTTCGTCGTGGGCAAAGCAGACGCGGCCTTTTCCCGTGCGATGAAACTCGAAGACACCACGATTGGATGGCGGTTTATCAATCCAGTCATGAAAGCAAAATACGGTGTCGATTCGATGCCGGAAACCGCAGAAATCGTGGCCGAGGAGTTCCACGTTTCGCGTGAAGATCAAGATGCCTTCGCGCTGAGAAGCCAGCAGCGCGCCGCAGCCGCAATTCGCAATGGATTTCTCGCTCAGGAAATCGTACCGGTCCCCATTCCACAGAAAAAAGGGGACCCCATACTGGTAAGCGCAGATGAACACCCACGGAGCGACACATCTTTGGCCGTGCTCGCGAGGTTGCCGGGAATCGCAAAACCTGGCGGCACGGTGACGGCGGGAAATGCTTCTGGCGTAAACGATGGCGCCTGCGCCCTTCTTCTCGCTTCAGAATCGGCAGCCAAGCGCCACGGATTAACTCCCAAAGCGCGCATTATCACCGCCGCGGCAACAGGTGTCGCGCCGCGCATCATGGGGATGGGCCCTGCCCCCGCCTCTCGCAAAGCTCTTGCGCGGGCGAGTTTGAACATCGGCCAGATGGACGTCATCGAGCTGAACGAAGCCTTCGCGTCACAAGCGTTAGCGGTATTGCGCGAACTTGGCGTCGCCGATGACGCTTCTCATGTGAATCCCAATGGAGGCGCGATCGCTCTCGGCCATCCGCTTGGGGCCAGCGGCGCGCGACTCATCACGACGGCAATGTATCAATTGCTGCGCAACGGCGGAAGATACGCCCTTTGCACCATGTGCATCGGTGTCGGCCAGGGCATCGCTCTCATCATTGAACGAGTTTAGCTGGCGATCTCCGCCGTTTAACACAACTGCAGATTATATTGTCTACCGGCAACCGTTTATCGGCCGTACAAGTCAGCGAGGAAACCGTTTTCTTTCCCCACGAGGAGTGATTACACTCAGCGCATGAACCTGCTCGACCCTTTGTTCCGCTCCCAAGCCGTCGAGAAAGTCTTTTCGAATCGGGCCACGCTGCAAGGTATGCTCGATTTCGAAGCGGCCCTTGCGCGGGCCGAAGCGCGGGCTGGGTTCATTCCTGCCACTGCTCCCCAGGCTATCGAAGCCAAATGCCGCGCCGAACTCTACGATATGACGGCGCTGGCCCGAGCCGCCGCGAGCGCCGGCAATCTGGCGATTCCGCTCGTGAAGCAGCTCACCTTGCTTGTAGCCCAAAAAGAGAAAGAGGCCTCCCGTTACGTCCACTGGGGCGCGACAAGTCAGGACGTCATCGATACGGGCCGTGTGCTTCAGTTGCGACAAGCCATTACTCTCATCTCCGCCGAACTTGACCTCTTGGCCGTGATGCTCGGCGAAACGGTGCACAAGCATCGAGCGACTCTTCTCGCCGCCCGAACCTGGATGCAGCAGGCACTGCCCACAACATTCGGTCTCGAAGTGGCTGGCTGGCTTGATGCGATTGATCGTCATCGTGCGCGCTTGGGGGAATCTCAAGCCCGTTGTCTCGTCCTCCAATTTGGCGGAGCAGTTGGAACGATGGCGGCTCTCGGTACCCGCGGATTGGAAGTCGCTTCCGCTCTCGCCAAGGAATTGCAGCTTCCCTTGCCTGAGCTACCGTGGCACAGCCATCGCGATCGCATGGTGGAAATCGCCACGACACTCGGCTTGTGCATGGGAACGCTTGGCAAAATCGCGCGCGACATCTCCCTGCACATGCAAACCGAAGTCGCCGAAATCTTCGAACCTTCCGCCGACGGACGCGGCGGCTCCTCGACGATGCCCCACAAGCGCAATCCTGTCGCGTGCGCCGTCGTGCTGTCCGCGGCTCTGCGCGTACCTCCTCTTGTGGGCACCATGCTCGCGGCACAGGTTCAGGAGCAGGAACGCGGTTTGGGCGGCTGGCATGCCGAGTGGGAGACATTGCCTGACATTGTCCGCCTGACGGCTGGCGCTGTGCATCATCTCACTAGCGCAGTCTCCGAGTTGGAAATCGACGCCGAACGCATGCGTCAAAATCTCGACGTTACCCAGGGATTGATCTTTGCCGAAGCCGTCGCCCTGGCCCTCGCAGAAAAAATACCTCGCACGGAAGCGCACGAACTGGTCCGAATTGCCTGCAAACGCGCTCGGAGCTCACGCCGGGACCTCCGCTCCGTTCTGGTGCAAGACGCGATTGTCAAAGCGAATCTCTCCGACGCTGAACTTGACCGTCTCTTTGCGCCTGGCAACTATTTAGGCGTCGCCGATCAATTGATCGACCGCGTGCTCGCCTCGCGCGCTTTGCCGCGTGAGCAGAAAAATCCCCGGAAAAAGTGAGAGCCATGTCCTTCGCTCAACTGGAAGACGTTCGCATTCATTACGATTTCACAGGCCCCGCAGGCGCACCTGTATTGGTTTTTTCCAATTCCCTCGGCGAGAATTTCTCCATGTGGGATCCTCAGCTAGCGGTATTTCAGCAGCAATTCCGCGTTCTGCGCTACGACACGCGTGGCCACGGCCAGTCTTCCGTGAGTCCTGGCCCATACACCATCGAGCAACTCGCGCGTGACGTCCTAGGGCTTCTCGACAAATTAGGATTTGACCGGGTTCATTTTTGCGGTCTCTCCATGGGTGGCCAAACGGGGATGTGGCTCGCCCTGAACGCCCCCGCCCGGCTTCAAAAACTCGTCCTCTGCAACACCGCGGCGAAAATCGGCACTCCTGAAATGTGGAACACCCGTGTAGAAACCGTTCGCAATGGCGGAATGAAATCCATCTCCACGGCGGTCATCGAACGCTGGTTTTCTGCCGACTTCCGCGCCAAGTCTCCAGCGATCGCCGCTTCAACCAAACTCATGCTTGAAAACGCGAACCCTGAAGGTTACGTCGCAAATTGCGCCGCCATTAGCGATTTCGACGTTCGCGAAGTTATTCGGGAAATCCATGTGCCAACACTTGTGATCGCCGGCACAAACGACGCCGCGACAACTCCCGCCGATGGTCGCAACCTCGCCGATCACATCCCCGGCGCCCGCTATGTCGAACTCAATGCTGCCCATCTTTCAAACATCGAGGACTCCAGCCGCTTCAATCGCGAACTCAGTTCCTTCTTGCTTTCTTAGCCGCGGATACCGCCGGCCGGAGTCATCGTCTGATTCTCGATGGAACGCCTCGGCTTTAACCAACGAAGCTCGGAAACAATTTTTGACTTTTCTGGCGCGTTAATCCTCTTACGCCCGAGCTTAGAACCCTGGAGTCAATTCAGATTTTGCGTAACCTTTGCGCCTTCCAAACGTCCAATACCATAAAGTTGTAGGCAACGTTCGTTCGCGAAGTAGCATTCTAAGGTTGCAATAGCGGGTGTGCCCGGAGGGTGCAGCCTGGGCTGGGGCCCAGCGTCTTCTCTTTAAGTTTAGGCAGGCCCTGTATAGGGGATCATTTGCATGGGTGCTTTTGGCAGAAGCTACCTGCGGGACCGCACTTCCGGACCACTTCCCAGTGAAGTCATCGGAGTAACTCCGAATCTTCGTCTCAGCCTCATTTCGGACCTGCCTGGAATTGTGGAATTCCGTGGTTCCCCTCAAGTTTTGGTTTCTTTACACGTCGGCTCCTCGGTTGTGGTGGACTGCCGTCGCGGCGGCGAAAGGCATCGTGGGACCACCATCCACGGCGATTTGGAAATTATTCCTCCGAATCTGGGCGGCCTATGGGAACTCCGGGGAAAGGACACGGCACTGGTGATTGGGCTCAAGCTTCGCATTCTGCAGCGAGTTGTGGAGGAATCCGGCGGAGATCCCGCCAAATTGCAAATAAGGAACCGTTTTCAAGCACGCGATCCGCAGATTGAACATATCGGATGGGCTCTGAAAGCGGAAATGGAAAGCGGCTATCCAAGTGGTCGTCTTTACATGGAGGCCTTGGCCACTGGCCTCGCGGCAAGGATCGTCCGGAATCACAGTTCTTTTGCGCGCGCCGCTCGGGGGAGTAAATCCGCTATGCCGGGCGGTAAATTGAAGGCCGTGTTGGGCTACATCGAGGACAATCTCGAGCGCGATCTGGGTCTCGCTGAAATCGCCGAAGTCGCCGGCCTAAGCGCCTCGCACTTTAAGGTGCTTTTTCGGAAGTCGCTGGGTTTGCCTCCGCATCAATATGTGATCCGCCGGCGCGTCGAGCGCGCGGCAATGCAGTTGCGCGAAGGAACAATGCCGATCGGACAGATCGCTCTGGCAAATGGTTTCTGCCATCAGAGCCACCTTGCGATGCACATGCGTCGTGTCCTCGGAGCATCCCCTCAGGAACTCAGAGACGGCGCATGAACAGTGCCATCCTCGAGTTACGGAATGCAACTGATAGCTGCCAGCGAACGCCGATTGCGCGCCTGTGGTTGATTTCTAGATGTGGCCATAAAACGGATTCGTCCGATTTTGCTCACGATCATCCATTCTTGAGCGACGTGTTTTTTTTTAAGAGGCATGATGCCATTCCGGCGTGAGCCGCGGTTGATTCACCATTGGAGTGGTCTTTTGCGCATGAAACTTAAATGAAACTTAAGTAGTCCTATGGGCAGGAGCGGGCATGAACGAGACGTCTAGATCCGAAATCACTGCAGTTCCCCTCAAAGATCCCCGCGCGGATCTCGGATGCACATCCTTGCGATCTGCGAATCCCCAGGAGGTTGCCGCACGCAACCCGAAAATCGCGGAAATCCGCCGGCGATTGGAGGCACTGCCTGTGAAGCCGATCAGAATCGCCATTAAGACCAGGGGCAAAATTTTCCTCATTAATCCGGCCGATATTCTCGCTGTCGAAGCGGAGGGGAACTACGTCTTGCTGCAGCTTCAGGCGGAGTCGTATCATCTGCGTGAATCGATTTCCATCATGGCCGAAAAGCTGCTCCCCTACGGCTTTATTCGCATCCATCGCTCCGTGCTGGTCAATTCCTCGTGGGTCGAGGAGATCCATCCCGGGACCACGGGGGAATATATGTTGCGAATCTCTGGCGGCAAAGAATACATGGTTTCGCGAACCTATAAACTGAATCTGAAATCTCTCGCCCAATCCTGGATAGGTATTGGTTCTTTCTTGGAAGAGTGAAATCTTCGCGGAATTCTGCGGAGACTTTCGAAGATATCCGGCAGACAATTTTTTACGCGCAAGTGGTTCGACGGGAATATTCGAGATCAAATACCTAAAGCGTCTATCAAAATCCATAGAATGACTGCCGCAAGATATCGGTTTTAGAATTAATTTAGCAAAAGTAAAGACATCCTAGATTTTTTGATCCCCGATTATGATTTTCTGCCTTGTCAGTCGTCTCCGCCAATATCCCGATTCTGGAATGCTTCCAATGTTTCCACCGAGTGGGACATCATAACGGCCGACGGGCGTGAGTAGCTTGATAAGCGGTGCGAGTTGCAGTTTTGTCGCGTTAAAACGATTCAGCTCATCTTCACGAATTCATATTCTTTTTCTTCGTCCCTCACTGAAGTCGTTGAAAACAAATTAAGAATGCGGAATTTCAGATTGGTATGAGGCTTGCACTTCGTATGGCCGCAGAAGCGCGGTCCTGTGCCGCCTCACGCAAATGGAAAGTCTATTTTGCCCTGTTCGCCACGCACACAACTGGAGGATTCTAAATGCTAAGTAAGCGATCGCTGCTAGTGGCTGGCCTGATGTTCGGTTTGCTGGCTCTTGTACCCTCAACTCTGTTTGCTCAGAACGCGTCTACAGGTCAAGTTGTTGGAACTGTCACCGACCCCTCAGGGGCAGCCATTGCAGCCGCGACGGTGACTCTGACGGACCGCTCGACGAACCTTGCCAGAACGGTGTCGACCAACGAAAACGGCAGATACATTTTTGTCGACGTGCCATCAGGGAATTACAACGTCGCCATAAACAAGCAGGGATTTCGCATTTCGAGGCTCAACAACCAAACGGTTAGCGTCGGTTCGACAGTGACTCTCAACGTCAGCCTCGAAGTTGGCTCCGTTGCGGAGAGCGTCGAAGTCACCGCTTCCAACGCCGACCTGCAGACATTGAACGCCACCGTCGGTAACACTATTTCCGGCACAGCGTTGAATTCGCTCCCCAGCATCAGTCGCGACGCCGCTACTTTCTTTACCCTGCAGCCCGGCGTGGCTCCTGATGGCAGCGTCGCTGGTGTAGCCATGGACCAGAACTCGTTCTCGCTCGACGGTGGTCAGAACACCAACGATATGGACGGCAGCATGAACATTTATACGCCGAGCTTCGCTGGCGATCCGACTGGCGGCCTCATCCAGAATCAAACCACTGGCAACCCCGGCGGCGGCCCTTCCGGTGTTATGCCCACCCCCATCGATAGCGTCGAAGAGTTCAAAGTCAGCACCACGAACCAGACCGCGGACTTCAACAGTTCGGCTGGTTCGGAAGTCTCTATCGTAACAAAGCGCGGCACCAACGCCTGGCATGGCACCGCCTACGAATATTATTTGGACAACAATTGGTCCGCAAACACCTTTGAAAACAACGCCACGGATACGGCCCGCCCCAGCTACCACTACAGCAGGTTCGGCGTTGCCGGTGGTGGACCCGTGATTCCCAAGGACATTCTCGGCGGCAAGACCTATATCTTTGCCAATTATGAGGGCTATCGCTTTCCTCAATCAGAATCGATTACCAGAGACGTTCCAACCGCTTCCATGCGTTTGGGGCTCCTCTACTTCGGCGGTCAATACTACAACTTGAACCCCAATGCTGTGACCTTCAATGGCGTAACCTATCCAGGAACGACCCTCGATCCTAGAGGCATCGGAGTCAATTCCCAGGTCCAGCAAATGTGGTCGACGATGCCGCTGCCCAACAATCTGACTGGCTGTTCGGGTGGCCTTTCTCTCTGCGACGTGAATGCATCAGGTCTCGGCAATGTCGGCACTTTCACGGGCAACGTCGATCTCCCTCAAACCAGCAATTTCGGCGTCGTTCGCATTGACCACGATTTCGGCTCCAAGTGGCATTTCATGAGCAGCTATCGCTATTACCATCTTTTGCGCGATACCGACAGTCAGGTTGATATCGCTGGCGGAACTCCCGTATCGCTCTCCGGTCGGCCCCAGGTACCGTGGTTCTACGTGGCTGGTCTAACCACCAACATCACCACGAACACGACAAACGACATTCACTACAGCTTCCTGCGAAACTTCTGGCAGTGGGGCTCGGCCGGTGACCCGCCTCAACTCGCCGGTTTGGGCGGTGCCCTTGATCCGTTTGGCCAGTCGCAAGCCCAAACGCTCACGCCGTACAACGTCGACACTCAGAATACCCGTCAGCGCTTCTGGGACGGCAAAGACAACATGGTTCGGGACGACGTCAGCAGCTTGCACGGCAACCATCTCTTCCAGTTTGGCGGCACCTACCAGCGCAATTGGGACTTCCACCAGCGCACGGACAACGGCGGTGGCATCAACTATCAACCAGTCTATGCGCTCGGCAACGCAAGCAGTTCTGGAATAAACTTGGCCGACGGCACTCCTTCGACGCTTGCTTCTGGGGACGCCGTTAACTACGGACGCGACTACGCCGCCGCTCTCGGCCTCGTGTCTATCGCCCAAACCGTCTACACTCGCACCGGCCCCCAACTAACTCTGAATCCTCCCTTGACTCCGGCTCAAGACAAAAGCGTCATTCCCTACTACAACGTCTATTTTAGTGATTCTTGGCACATGAAGCCGTCCTTTACTCTCACCTACGGTTTGGGCTGGACTCTAGAAATGCCCCCAGTCGAGGAACAAGGCCGCCAAATCTCTCTGGTGGATCAGGCAGGGCAGCAAATCAGTGCCCAGGCGTATCTCAACGCCCGCCAAGTAGCCGCTCTACAGGGCCAAGTTTATAATCCCGAAATTGGTTTCGCTCTCGTCGGCAACACTGACGGCGGCGATAAATACCCCTATAACCCATTTTATGGCTCGTTTAGTCCGCGTATCGCTGCGGCATGGAATCCCAACTACAATGATGGAATTCTTGGCAAGTTGTTCGGACCAGGCAAGAGCGTCGTTCGAGGTGGCTACAGCCGAATCTTCGGCCGTCTGAACGGCGTCAATCTCGTCTTGGTGCCGCTGCTCGGCACCGGACTCATGCAGCCCGTGCAGTGCGTTGATCCCCAGAGTCCCACAGCCGGCAACGGTACTTGCGCTGGCACTCTCGGGTCTACCGCAGCCAACGCTTTTCGCATCGGCACGGACGGTTTGACCGCTCCTATTCCCGCTCCAAGCGCCACGCTTCCTCAGCCAGACTTCCCGGGCTACAACGCCATTGCTGGCGCCACCGGCGATGTCTTGGATCGTAATTTCCGTCCCGACGAATCCGACCAGTTCGACCTCACCATCCAGCGCCAGTTGAATAGCAGAACTACCATCGAAGTCGGCTACATCGGCCGCCTGATTAGGAACGAATATCAGCCGCTCAACATCAATGCAGTGCCCACCATGATGACCCTCGGCGGGCAGACTTTCGCCAAGGCTTATGCCGGAATCGAAACGGGTCTGGGATGCGCCACGTCCTATGCCGCTTGCGGTGCAAACATTCCAACGCAGGGGACTGGGGAGACGAACGCAGCATATAAGGCTACTCTCATGGCGTACGCCAATACCTTCACGCCCCAACCCTTCTTCGAGAACGCCCTTGCAGGTACCGGCTACTGCAGCGGCTTCGCCAGTTGCACCGCGGCCGTCGTCTTTAACGAGGGCGGTGGTGTTGGAACCGGGAACTTGCTCAATCAGAGTGTGTGGAGCTTGTGGAGCGACCTCGACCAGGGAAATGCTACTTGCAGCGCAACGCAGGCCTGTGGCTTCAACTTTAACCGCACCATGATGAATAGCCCCATCACCGGCTCCGCTTTCGGCGGCAGCGGCCAGATGACCTCCGGCGTCGCCGTCAATGCGAGCGTCGGCTATGGCAACTACAACGCCGGCTTCATCACTCTCAAAATGGCCGACTGGCATGGCCTCACGCTCCAGCAGAACTTCACATATAGCAAGGCTCTGGGCACGGTGAGCGTGGTTCAGGCCTCCAGCGAGTTCACTTCCGTGAATCCCTACGACGTTGGCGCGGGCTATGGCGTGCAGCCCTTTGACCGTAAATTCGTGGACAACGTATTGTTGGTTTACCAACCACCATTCTTCGTGGGACAACAAGGCCTGAAGGGGCGTCTTCTCGGCGGCTGGTCGTTCTCCCCGATCTTCACTGCTGGAAGCGGCTTACCCCTTGAACTCAATTCTGCAAACGGGGATGGCCAATCTTTCGGCGAAGCCGATGCCGTAAACTTCTTCGATGATACAAACGACATCCTCACGTGCCCGAACAACTTCGGCAGCTCGCGGCATAACGGCGTTATGGGCTCTGGCGGCATTGGAACTGCCGGCAACGTCAATATGTTCGCCAACCCACAAGCTGTGTTTAACTGCGTCCGCCCCGCGATCCTGGGTCTGGATGGCGGAGCCGGCGGCGCGGGCGTACTCCGCGGCATGCCCTTCTGGAACGTCGATTTCCAGATTCGCAAGAATATCCACATCACCGAGCGGTTCAGCCTCGAACTCCAGTCCATCTTTACCAACATCTTCAACCACGACCAGCTTGGCGACCCATTCTTGAGTCCCGCAGCCCCTGCGTCTTGGGGCGTTCTCAGCAATCAGATCAACGACCCGCGCTCCATCGAAATCGGCGGACGCATCCGCTTCTAACTTCCCCCGGCCGTTTCTACAAACCAGCCGCAAAAACGGGGAAGGCCCTATCGGCCTTCCCCGTTTTCTTTTTCCGTAGTACTTCACCGCCGCATGCTCCACTCTAGCCTTGAATAGCCAGCCGCTTTTTCCACGGCAGCTCCTTGTTCAAGCGCTCGATCGTCGCCTCTTATTCCGTCACCGGCGGCACTCGTTATGACAATTTCTAAATTCCGATTCAAGCCGGTCGTGTTCGTCTTACCCCTTGCGCTATCTGCGTGAACTGTCGGATAATCCTGGCATTGGCAATCCTTTACTCTCTGTTATACTGGCCCGCGGGTTATTTTGCGCCTCTGTCTCAGCGTCATCGATTCGGTTTCTAGTCTCCAGACCAGTTCGACTCCTTAACTTTCTTATTTTCTGCCGTTTGCGTGCTCATTTTTCTCTTTGTTTTCTTCGCAAAGCTGTTCGCATTTAGATTCATCCCCTCTGAACACCATGAGCAGAGGCATTTAGTCAGCTCTCTTGGCGTCCGTGGGCTGTGCAACCCTGGCGGTAAGCGCACACACAGGCTTGTGTGTATCAGGGCGACCGCTTGCGCCCTAGCAAGCTAACTCCTTTGGAATGGGCACTTTCGTAAAATCATCCCGTAACCCCTGTAGAATGCGCAGTTTCAAAACACAGGACTTAAAATCCTTTAGAATGTGCACTTACAAAAAAACCGGGGGGAGGGGGGCACCTTAAAGGGTGGTACAGACCGGGCACATCCCTAACACTGTGAATTGTGGCAGAGCCGGATATGGAAGGCATGCGACCAGAGGGTTGTCGCCCATGCGCGGTCGAACGAATCGGCCACCCCGAAAGTGGGTGGCCTGGCCTGGCACCTTGGTCGCCTGCGCGACTGCCGTGCGCCGCTTCTATTGGGGCAAATCCTTGTTCAACCTGTCCACCAACGCCTTAGGTTCCGTGACTGGGGGGTTGTTCAGGTACTTCCCAAAGAACACCAGGTATCTCTGCCACCTATCCTGAATGTGCCGCGGCTCGACAAATCCGTGATTCTCCCGCGGATAAGTCACATACTCCACCGGCACATGTTTCTCGTAGAGCGCTCGATAAAACTCCTCCGCCTGAGGAATCGGCACCCGCGTATCTGCCTGCCCGTGCAAAATCATCGTCGGCGTCTTTACGTTGGTAACGAACTTCATAGGCGAATGGTCCCAATACTCTTGAAAATTGTCCCACGGCGCCTTCATGCCTAAAAACATCGTCAAGTACCGGTGAATGTCAGTCTGCGAATACATCGAATAAAGATCCGGCAAGCCAGCTCCAGGCGAAATGGCCTTAAATCGATCCGTTTGCGTGTCGATCCACATCGTCATGAATCCGCCATACGACCATCCAAATGCGCCCAGCCGCTCCGGATCCGCCCATCCTTTGTCCACCATTGCCTGCACGCCGCTCATGTCATCCTTATAATCGCCGTCTCCCCAATCGTTCTGGTTCGCCGTTGCAAATTTTTCTCCGCGTCCCGTGGACCCGCGAAAGTTCGGCTGCAACACCATGTATCCATTGGCAGCCATGATCTGCTCGGTGGTATTAAACGACAGCAGCGAAGCTCCCGTCGGCCCTCCATGCGGATTCAGCAAGAACGGAACCTTGCGCGTCCCGTCAAAGTCGACTGGCTTGGTCACAATCCCATCGATCTCCATCCCGTCTTTGCTGCTCTTCCAACGCACCACCTCGCTCGCTCCCAGTGCATACTCCGAGAGCCACGCGTTCTGATTCGTGATGCGTTCCAGCGACCCAAAACTCAAATCGCTTCGGAACACGTCATCCGGATGCGTCGGATCGCCGAGCGTCCCCACCGCTGTCTTCCCCGCGGCGCTAATGTCCGCAACACTAGCCACTTCCGTTGTCCCCGTAAGCGCCTTGATTGTTCCCGCCGCCACGTCCGCCGAAAACACGCGCAATGCCTCATGGTCGTCGCTGCTGAAAAAAATCTCTTTCCCATCCGGTGACCAAATCGGTTCGCCGGCGTTCAAATCAAATGATCCGCTTAACTTCTTCGGCGCTCCTCCACTGGCTTCAACAACAAAAAGGTTCTCCTTGTAAATCAAAAGCCCCGGACTGCTCAGGTAGGCGATCCATTTCCCGTCCGGCGACCACCGCGCCGTATGCGTCGGGTCGGCAGAATCCAGCAGCTTGCGCTCCGTTCCGCTCGCCACATCCAGAATCCGCACCGTCTGCAAGGCAATGTCGTCAAGCCTCGGCGTTGGATTCGTCGTGAACGTGATGTGCGACCCATCCGGCGACCACCGCGCGTCGCTTACCGTATAGTCCCCCTTGCTGATCTGCTTCTCCTCGCCCGTAGCGATGTTCCACGTCCAGAGTTGCGCCATTTTAAAATCGCGGTCCACAACCACCGCATCATCTTTTTCTTTCTGACGTTTTTCCTCCGCGTCGCTCACCGGCGCCGTGGCCATCAGCAGCAGCGTCTTGCCGTCTGGCGAAAATTCAAATCCGCGCACACCGGATTTATGTTTCGTCACTTGCCACGGCTCGCCGCCGTCTGCATACATGAACCACACCTGCGGCTTCGCCTCCTTTTCCTCCCCCGCTTCCATCGTGAACGCCAGCAACTTTCCATCCGGCGACCACGCCACATTCGATACGCTCTTTTCACCCCGCGTGAATTGCCGCGCCGCGCTCGCTGGCCCCGCGGTCGGCACCACCCAGAGATGCGTCACAAATTTCCATGCCTGCTCTTTCTCTGTATCGTTCTCCGCCACCAGGTAAGCGACTCGCGATCCGTCCGGCGAAATTCGTGGAGAACTCACACGTGCCACGCGCAATGCTTCCGCTGAGCCGAACAGTTTCTTACCATCCTTGCTCCGGGCGCTCGCGGTGTCCTTCCCCGAATCATTTTGGCGAGCCGCGGCCCCGAGCGGCGCCAGGATAGCCGCTGCGATCAGAACTACGCGCGCCAGTTTCATCGTCGTAAGCTCCATCACTTTAAATCCTCCTCGCCTTTGCAACATTCGTTTCAACATTCCTTAACGCCGCGAAGTATATTGGCAACCTCTCGCACGCGCAACTCGCTCGGGCAATTCACTCGCTCCATCGGCCATCTACGCCTTGAACAGTTAAGGATTTTCCTGGGCACTCTTCGATCCGCAATTCCTCATTTGAGTTCTCCCGGCAAGGCAGGGAGCTCACCGACTGCAAGCAAGAACTCCGTCAACCTGGAAAATTCTACATGCCTTATATCCTTCATTCCTCTTCAAGCTGCTTCCGAATATTCCTCTATGTGCCTGAAAGCTATGAGGGTTATGAAATTGTGTTCTGCTCTGGCCGCAAAGTTGCCTCTTCAATCGCGGGACCAAAAATAACTACGAGACAATCCGCCCTCTCGAGAAGATACAAGCTCGAAAAAACAAACCACGTATCGCGCAAGGAGGCGCAAAAATGAAATTCGCAAACAATCGCGTGCTTTTCGCCGCGAGCCTGCTCGCTTTCGGATCAGTTCTTTTCGCAAAGGATCCCGCCGTCAGCACCAAGGACGAACAAGCTCGTCTTCAGAACTCCGGGGAGGTCATGCACGAAATCCTCAACGTTCCGGACGACATTCCGCAAGACCTCATCGACAAAGCCCGCTGCGTCGTCGTGATGCCTTCGGTGCTGAAGGCCGCGTTTGTCGTTGGCGGAAGTTACGGCCGCGGCACGATGGTCTGCCGTACTGGCAAGGACTTTACAGGTCCGTGGGGCGCTCCCGCCATGTACGCCCTCGAAGGCGCAAGTGTGGGCTTGCAAATTGGCGGCGAAGCCACGGATTTCGTCTTCCTGATCATGAATGATCGCGGCGCCAGCAGCCTCTTGCACAGTAAGGTGAAACTCGGCGCCGACGTCTCCGCCGCCGCCGGTCCAAAAGGACGATCCGCAGAAGCCGATTCGGACGCTTACATGCGCTCCGAAATTCTCAGCTACTCCCGCGCCCGCGGCGTTTTCGCCGGCGTCTCTCTGGAAGGTTCCACGTTGCGTCCCGATGACGACGCCAATCGCAAACTCTACGGCAGTTCGGCCAACGCCGCCAGAATCGTCTCTGAACCTCGCAGAGACGCCCCTTCTTCGGCTCACGAGCTAATCGCCGCGCTGCAAACTGCCTCTCCTCAGCTGAAGCGTTAACTCTATTCTTCGGGTCGAGGCCGGTGCATCGCCGGCCTCTTCTCGATGCTCGTGCCGTCGAATCTGCCCTCGATCTACGCAAATCTCAGGCCACTCACATTTAATCGTGTCCTTCCAGCTCTTCCTGCTTCCGGCATGTAACGCTGAACAGTTCGTTCTCAAACTTTATTGGGGGAAAAATGTTAAGTCCAATCACAGCAGCGCGAGGAGAATTTACGCAGCCCAGCGGAGTCTCGGAACACGATTTGCTGGATGCGAAAATCAAGTTAGAAAATGAAACCATTCCGCGCGCGCAGCAAGGCGACGCTTCCGCATTCGAGCTCATTTACCGCCAGCATAGTCCGCGCGTTTACGCGTTGTGCCTTCGTATGGTCGGAAATACCGCCGAAGCCGAGGATCTCACCCAGGAGGCTTTTCTCATGGTTCTCCGCAAAATCCGCACGTTCCGCGGCGAATCCGCTTTCTCCACCTGGCTGCATCGCATCACGGTCAACATCGTCCTCATGCGCCTCCGCAGAAAAACTTGGACCGAAACTTCCATCGAGGGATCCTCAGAGTTAAACTCCAACTGCTCCGATAAGCGAGAAGAACTCGCCAACGCCGATCCTGTCTTGACGGGGTCCCTCGATCGCCTTCTCCTCGAACATGCTCTGGCGCAGCTTCGCCCTTTTCAAAAGCTCGTCGTCATCCTCCACGATATCCGAGGCTACAAACACACCGAAATCGCAAAAATAATGGATTGGTCAGTCGGAAACTCAAAGTCTCGCCTGCACCGGGCCCGTGCGCGGCTGCGTCTTCTGTTGCGGGAAAGCCTCCGCTCACGATGCGGGCAGACGCTGTCGGTCTCCCATAATGCATCTGGCGCATGACGCCGGTCTTTTTTTCCTTCATCGGTGCCGCACGCTTACAGCCTCGCCGTTGGCAACGTGCTCTTTCGCTACTGCATCTTACAGGTTAGGAGCCGAAGCAAGGTTCTGCCGCGGTGGCATCTCCAGCCAGACCCTCCCGGCCAATTTCACGTGGAGGTAAATTGCATGAAAATCGTTAAGGCACTTCTACTTTTCGCATGCGCCGCCGTGCTATGCGGCCTCTTTCCTTCCCACGCCAGCGCGAGCGATTGGAATCAGAAAACTGTAGTCACCTTTAACGTCCCAGTGGAAATTCCCGGAAAGGCGCTGCCTGCGGGCACTTACACCTTCGTGCTGGCGGACAGTCAGGCCGACCGGCACATCGTCCAAATCTGGAATGCGGACCAATCTCATCTGCTCGCTACCCTGATGGCCATACCCGATTACCGCTTTAATCCTCCGACGAAGACCATCATGCATTTCGATGAGCGCCCAAGCAACACACCCATGGCTTTAGCCGATTGGTTTTATCCCGGTGATAACATCGGTCAGGAATTCGTCTACCAGAATCGGGGTTAATCTCGCCACCGGTGCCAGCGCCGCCCTTATTCTTGCCGTAGTGCGATCACCGGGTCCACACGGCTAGCTCGTCGCGCTGGCACAAAACTTGCCAGCAGCGCGGCTGCTACCAAGACGGGAATAGTCATCGCGAAAGTCGAAAGCCCTGTGGGCTGCATCCCCTCGATCAGTCTCTGCAACACGCGCCCTGCCGCCAGCGCAGCCGCCGTGCCCAATGCAGATCCGACGAGGATCATCTCCAGGCTTTCTCGAAGCACCAGCCACAACACACTGTTCGGCTGTGCTCCAAGCGCTATGCGTATCCCCATTTCCTGCACGCGTTGTCCCGTCAGGTACGCCAGGACTCCATAAATCCCGATGCAGGCTAAAATCAAAGCTAATCCTGCGAATATTCCGAACAAAAGCAAAAGGAATCTCTCCAGCGCCAGCGATTCGCTCGCGAGTTGTTCCATCGTGCGCACCTCGTAAAGCACTTGGTCGCCCGCCGCTCCCTTCAGTTCATTTCGCAACGAACCAAGCACGCTCAACGGAGAAACCTCCGTCCGCACCGCAATCGACATCAGCTGCGACCAGCGATGCATAAAACTATCTGGAAGCTGCGAAAACGGATAATAAATCTGTGCGCGGATTTTCGCGCCGTCATCGCCCGCGAGCCCCCAATGCCGCACGTGGCCCACCACGCCCACAATTTCAAACACGTTCCCGCCGTAGCCCATCTCCGGAATCCATAGCCGCTTCCCGATTGGATCTTGTGGCCCGAAAGCGCTTTGTGCCAGCACCTCATCAATCACGATCACCGGCGTCGTGTTGAGCGTATCGTGCTCATCGAAAAATCGTCCCCGCCGCAGCGATATCCCCATGACCTTCAGATAATCCGGCGACACGCTGGTCAGCAACGCGTATGGCAACTGGTTTGGGGGCGGCATGTCTGCGCTGGTCCAATATCCCTGCTCGTTGTCGCCCTCGCGCATCGGAAACGTATCGACCGTCGCAACGTACCGCACTCCTGGCACGCGCCGCGCCCGCTGCAGGACGTCCCTCCACGCCGCGCGCGTTTTCCCCGGATCCTCCAGCGTCGCCGGCGAAAGCGCCATGCGCGTCACCAGGACGTTCCGTACATCGATTCCAGGGTCAAGCGAAGACAGGTGCAGAAGTGTGCGCCCCAACATTCCCGCCGACACCAACAGCACCACGGCTAACGCGAGTTCGCATACCACAAGACTGCTGTGCAGACGCCGCGAACTTCCCGCAACGCCCCTCCCTCCCCCTCGCAGCACTTGTTCCAATCTTCGCACTGGCGCGCGCAACGCTGGCGCAAGCCCAAATAGAAATGCACTTAGCAAAGACACGCCGACAGCAAACAGCAGCACGCGCCAATCGAGCTGAACCTCCTCCGCTCGCGGCAGCGTCCCCGGCCAGAGCGTCACAAACGGCTGGAACCCCAGCGCCGCAAGTCCCACACCAAGCACTCCGCCCGCGAGCCCAAGCACCGCGCTCTCTGTAAGGCATTGACGCACCAACCGGCCGCGCCCCGCCCCCAGCGCCACGCGCATCGCCAATTCACGTTCGCGCGAAACTGCACGCGCCAGCAACAAACTCGCAATATTTGTGCACGCAATCAGCAGCACAAGTCCAACCGCCCCAAGCAACAACCATAATGTCGATCCAACATTACCAACGTCCGGCCGGAGCGGCTGTACGAGAAAGCTCCGACCCGCGTTCGTGTCCTTGAACTCTTCCGCCAAATGCTTCCCGACTAAATTCAGCTCCGCCTGCGCTTCCCCGAGCGTTGCGCCTGGCTGCAGCCGCGCCACAACACCAATCGGGTGCGGTCCACGGCTCTGCAGAAAGGGTGCCGTATCCTGGCCCAGCGGCGTCATCACGTCCGGTTCGCTGCCGCGCAGCCGGAATCCGGCCGGCGCGATCCCGACAACCGTATAAAGTTTGTCGTCGAGACTCACGGATGCTCCAACCGTCTCCGCCCTTCCCCCGAGATGTCTCTGCCAGAAGCTGTAGCCCAATATCATCACCGGAGCCGCCCCCCTCCGGTCCTCTTCGAGCGAAAATGCCCGCCCCTGCGCGAGATTCACTTGCAGCACAGAAAATAAATTCGCAGAGATCTCTCGCAGGTCGACGTATTCAGGGTCCCCAGTTCCGCTTACCGTTCCTCCATCGAATAAAGATCCCGCCAACATCAGGGAACGGCTGGCGCGCTGGCAATCCAGAAAATCCGGATACGCAACACTCTGCTGTCCAAACAACTTCGCATTCCAATCGTCACTGTACCCGTGCACCGCCACCAGCCTGTTTGGCTGCGGATAAGGCAGCGGCCGCAACAGCACTCCGTTCACGACCGTGAACATCACCGTCGAAGCTCCAATGCCCAGGGCCAGCGTCACGATCGCCACGGCCGCAAAGCCGGGCCGTTGCCGCAGCGTACGAATCGCGTACCGAAAATCCTGCCAAAAATCTTCCACCCACCGCGTCCCACGCGCATCGCGGCACTCTTCCTTCATCTTTTCCGCGCCGCCGAGCGCCAGCCGCGCCCGCCTCCGCGCTTCCGCGGCATCAACTCCGCCAGCCATCAACTCGTTCGCGTGTTGCTCCAGATGAAATCCCAATTCCCTCTCGAGCTGCTCTTCCATTTTCTTGCGCCGCAACAACCTCCCCAACCAATTCATTCCGCACCTCCAGCCGAGAGCTTCATAATGAGCGCAATGGCCTCCGTCAAACGCTCCCAACTAGCCGCTTCCGTTTCAAGTTGCGCCTTCCCCTTTGCGGTCAACCGGTAAAATTTCGCTTCCCGCCCCGTTTCCGTCTCCTTCCAATCCGCCGCCAATAGCCCCCGGTTCTCCAGTCGATGCAGCGCCGGATACAGCGATCCTTGCGGCACCTGCACAACATGCTTCGACACCTGTTCCAGCCTCTGCGCGATGGCATAACCATGCACCGGCCCCAGCGCCACCACTTTCAGTATTAATAGGTCCAAGGTGCCCTGCGGCAAATCCGATTTCGGCTGCACTCCCTATACCTCCACCTTCTGCATATATATCCTAGACGTGTAGAAGGTCAAGGTGTTTCATCCTTGCACGAAATATTTCCCAGCCTTCCTTACAGCGCTAGGTTCCAGCGCGACAATTGGATAGCCCTTGCCCTCCCATTTTTCCGATTCATCAAATGCGATTTTTTGGTGAGCCCTCTACCTCCGGGGTTGCTATTGTGTGCCCATGACGGCGGCGCCCATGTGTATCTCCGATCCAGGCCTATTCTCGGGTTACACCGCTGGCCCCTTTTACGACGAAATGTTCGCGTCGCAGGGCCAAGCCCGCTCCCACTACGCCCGCCTCTTTGAAACTCTCGGCGGGATGGCGCCCTCTCAATTCGAGGAGCGCCGCAAACACGCCGACCTATCTTTCCTCCTCCAGGGCATCACCTTCACCGTCTACAGCGACGGCCGCGGCACCGAACGCCTCTTCCCTTTTGATTTAATCCCCCGCATTCTTCCGCAGTCTGAATGGACGCGCATCGAAGCCGGCCTAAGCCAGCGAGTCGTCGCCCTGAATCTTTTTCTGCAAGATGTCTACGGAAAGCAGTTAATCCTGAAAGACCGCAAAATCCCCGCGCCGCTCGTCTATTCCTGCCGCCATTTCCGCCGCGAAATGGTCGGCCTCGAAGTCCCTCACGGCATCTACACGCACGTCTGCGGCATCGATCTTGTGCGCGATTCCGCCACCGGCGAATTCCTCGTCCTTGAAGACAATGTCCGCACGCCGAGCGGCGTATCCTACGTCCTCGAAAATCGCCTGGTCATGACGCGCACTTTCCCCCAGGCTTTTCAGGAGCACGAAGTGCTCCCCGTCAATCACTATCCCGCCGAGCTTTCCCGCATTCTGCGCACCTTGTCTCCCCGCGCAGAGCCCGACGCCCAAATCGTCCTGCTGACTCCCGGCATCCACAACAGCGCTTATTTCGAGCACAGTTTTCTCGCCCAACAAATGGGAATCGAGCTCGTCGAAGGCCGCGACCTGATAGTCGACGGCGTCGTCGTTTACACGAAGACGATCTACGGACTCAAGCGCGTCGACGTAATTTATCGTCGCGTCGACGACGACTTCCTCGATCCCCTCTGTTTCCGTTCCGACTCCATGCTCGGCGTCCCCGGTCTAATGGGCGCCTACCGCGCCGGCAACGTCGCTCTCGCCAACACTCCCGGCAACGGCGTCGCCGACGACAAAGCCATCTACGCCCACGTCCCCACAATGATTAAGTATTATTTGGACGAGGATCCGATCCTGCGCTCCGTGGAAACCTATCTCTGTGATCGCTCCGATCATCTTTCTCACGTCCTCTCCCGCCTTCCCGAGATGGTCGTGAAAAGTGTCGGCGAATCCGGCGGCTACGGCATGTTGATGGGCCCCTGCGCCGCTCGCGCCGAGATCGAATCCTTCCGCGAGAAAATCCTCGCCGAGCCGCGCAACTTTATCGCGCAACCCATCGTTCCGCTTTCCGTCGTCCCTTCTTACGACGCGGCCTCTCAATGCATGGCCGGACGCCATGTCGATCTCCGACCCTACTGCCTCTACGACGGCCAGAAAGTCACTATCGTCCCCGGCGGCCTGACGCGCGTCGCCCTTCAACCCGGCTCTCTCGTCGTCAATTCCTCGCAAGGCGGCGGCAGCAAAGACACTTGGGTCCTGCGGGGAGAGTGCTGACATGCTCTCCCGTATCGCCGATTCCCTTTTCTGGCTGGCTCGCTACATCGGCCGCGCCGAAGACACCGCCCGCATCCTCGACGTCACGTTTCACACCCTTCTCGAGCAAGTTCAGCAACCACACGGCGTCCGCTGGGATCCCATCCTCTCCATGGCTGGCGAAGAAACGCTCTTCCGTCAGCTCTACAACGAGCCGGATGCCCACAACGTCTTCGAATTTCTTGCCTTCAACGCGAACAACCCGAGTTCCATCATGCAGTGCATCACCAAAGCCCGCGAAAATGCCCGCACTATTCGGGACCGCATCTCCCGCGAAATGTGGGAAGACTTGAACAGCCTCTACCTGACTCTCGGCCGCTTCGATCCTCAAGAAGAAACCGCCGCCGGCCCTCACCGCTTCTGCGGACGAGTCATTTTCGGAAGCCATCGTTTTCACGGCGTCACCGACGCCACGCTTCCCCACGACGAAGGCTGGGATTTCCTCCGCATCGGCTGGGCCCTCGAACGCGCGGAAATGACTGCCCGCCTCGTCGATGTGCAGTATCGTAATCTCCTCGCGCTCTCTCCCGAAGACAACACTCCCGACAGCCACCAGTGGATGGCCGTCCTTAAATCTGTCGGCGCCTATGAGGCCTATCACCGCCAGTATCATTCCCCAATCGATCCGGCTCGCGTCGCCGAAATGCTCATCCTGAATTCCCAGCATCCTCGCTCCATCCGTTTTTGCGTTACGGAAATGCAGTCCGGCCTCCGCGCCATCAGCAACACCGGCCCCGGCAACTACGCCAACGAAGCCGAGCGCCTCACCGGCAAAGTACTCGAGCGCCTCCGCTATAGCCGCATCGACGAAATCCTCGGCGACGGGCTTCACCCCTACCTCACCGACCTCATTCAAATGTTCAACACGATTGGCGCAGTCATCGCCCGCACCTACTTTTACTATGCGGGTGTCGCATGAACCGATTCCATCTCCATCACGCCACCGAATTCATCTACGATGGCCCCGTCTACGAAAGTTACAACGAAGTCCGTCTCCGCCCCATCCACGACGACCGCCAAAGCTGCGTTTCCTTCCGCCTGATCACTCTTCCCGCATCTCGCGGCTCTTCCTACAAGGATGGTTACGGCAACTGGATTCACGTCTCGAGCGTCCTTCCCCACCATCGCCGCCTCCGCTTCGAAGCCGAATCCGTCGTCCTCGTTCACGAAGCCCCTTCGCTTGAACCGAACACCATGCCGCTCCGTGAACTCGACGCCATTCGCGCCGATCTCTTCGAAGACAATTTCGATTGGCTCGCTCCCAGCGCCTACGTGCCCTATCTTCCCGAGCTAGCGGAAATCTCCCAAGCCGCCGAGGCCGCCTGCGACGGTACCGTCGCAGGTTTCGCGCAATCCGCCTCCGACTTCATCCACAATAATTTCGTCTATCGGAAGGGCGCTACGCATGTGAACTCGTCCGTCCGCGATTCGCTCGCCTTACGTGCGGGCGTCTGCCAGGATTTTGCACATCTTTTGTTAGGAGTTGTCCGGATGCGCGGCCTGCCCGCGCGCTATGTCTCTGGCTATATCGTCTCCGGCAGCGCTGAACCCGGCAACAAACAAGAAGAAGTTATCGGCGGCCAAGCGTCTCACGCGTGGGCCGAAGTTTTCTTGCTCGGCAACGGTTGGGTTGGTTTCGATCCCACGCTTGGCAAACCCATCGAGCTTCGCCACATTCGCGTGGCTTACGGCCGCGACTACGGCGACGTGCCTCCCGTTCGCGGCGTGTATAAAGGTAAGGCCGGCCAGAGCCTCTCCGTCGACGTCCGCTTCCGCCCCGCCCTCGATGACTCCGGTAACGAGCAAATCGCCGAGCCCTCTTCCGACTCCGGCCAGGAAGAGGAATCAACCCAGGAGCGTCCCCAGCAACACAGCCAGCAATAATCGCGGACGGCCCGCCTCACTTCTCCTGCAAAGAAGCAAGATATTCGCAGAGATTTCTGACCCGTTTCCGTACGGTCATTTCGTCGAAATCAACCATATTGAAGATCGGTCCCCACACGGGCATGTCCGAAGATCCATGAGCGGAGATGGGCTTCCCGAATCGCACCACCCCGCCCACGTATTCGTATGGAAATTTCCCGCCGTTCTTTTTGGCAAGTGTAGTCAAGTCTGTTGGCGGCGTTTTGAGTGCCGTTGCCATCGGGCCTCCGCCCTTCGCATTTTCGCCGTGGCACGTAGCGCAGTACTCGCGATACGTCTGTCGGCCCGAAGGCCCATCTGTCGGCTGAGTGCTCGCATTCCTCACCACCGGCTTATCCTGCCCAGCCGCCCCGCAAGCCATTAAGAGCAAAGCGCTGAAAATAACCGTAAGTCGCATGTTAGGACCTCACGGTTAGTACTGGGCACGGCGCTCCGAGAACCACTCTATACGCAACCGTGCGCGGGACGTGTCCAGCCGCGAGCCCTTTTCCTCGCTTTGCTCCGATCACGATCAGATCGGCCTTCATTTCCCGCGCCACTTCCAAAATCTCTTCCACGGGATCGCCAAGCCTCATCCGGAATTCCGGCTTGCACCACATTTCCGCGCCGACTGGCACGAGCTCTGCGAGTTCCCGAACTATGGCTTCTCTCTTCAACGCCAATCCCGCCTCCGAGTAATCCTCCGCATGCCGCACCACGTGCAGCATCGTCAGATTCGCCTGGTGTTCCTGTGCAAAAGAGAACGCGAAGGACGCTTCCCGCTCCGCTCCCAGTCCAAATTCCGTCGCGAACAGAATATTCTTGAATTCCACTTCTCGCGTCGTTACGCCCCTCGCCACGGGGCCCACCGTCAGAACCGGGCATTTCGCCTGCCGGAAGATTTCCTCGGCCCCCGAACCAAGGAGAATCTTCTCCATACCCCCAGTTCCTCGTGTTCCGACAACCACCAGATCAATGTGATGTTTCGCGATCAATGCTTCTACAGTTGGCCACAGTGCCCCATGTTCAATCACCGTTTCGTGGGACACGCCGTGCAGCCGCCCGGAAATAACGATCTCCTCCATCTCATCTTGCGCCGCGCGAGCTTCCTTTTCGTACGTCACGGAGATCAATTCCGGCGCCAGCATCGCGTTGGCTTCGCTCGTGATAACGTGAACCAGAAACACTTTGGCCTCGTAGCGCCTCGCAGCAGACAGCGCATATTCCAGCGCGCGTGCCGACGCCGGAGAAAAATCCGTCCCCACCAAAATGTTTGTCAGCCGAACCAGCTTGCTTTCCAGTGGCAGCCTGCTCTCAATAACCACCTTTTGTGTCTTTTCGATTGTCTTTACCATGGCCATCACCTCCAGAACCCGATGCGGTACTCCCAACATTCACCGCTCTAACTCTTTTTTGCTCCCTAACGCGTTCTAATGCAGTGCGTTAGATCATCCGAGGGTGTGACCGCCGTCACAGCCCGCCGATTCCGCCACGGAAGCTCGAGTGCTTTCCTAAATTAGACCGCGCTGCCGGTTCAGCACTCCCCCAAGTACGTCAGCGTCATAAGGTGTACCGTTCGTTGCCGCACTTTGCGATTGACAAAGAGTTACTTCTGCCTTATATTTCGTTCTGGGTAAGAATGCGCTTGAAGCCCGGGAACGCCAATCTCCTGATTGGCGTTTTTTCCTTGCCGGCTACCTTTCTTTCGCTCCTACCCTTTTATTATCAGTGCTTACAGAACCCACTGCATCATGCACAATTTCAGTGCAGATTGACGCAAGCAAGTTATTCAGAATCAACACTTATAAAACTGATACAAAACAAACAACTTTAACCTCCTTTAGAATGAGCGTTTATGCAAAACCTAGGGGGAGGGGGCCGGCAACGTCCGGAGTCCCACGATCCTCATCCGACTACCAGCCAGCCTGAAACGAGAGCCCTAGTGAGATTCTTCACAATTTGACGAACTCGCCCTAACCTGCCAAATTACTGTCGGTCCAATCCTTCGCTGCGGAAAGGTCCGTAAAAGCTATGATTTCGAGACGCTCCGTTTTCCTGAGTCTATTTCTTCTCCTCTGCACCACCGCCGCGTTGCTGCACGCCGCGGACACTCCGTCTCCCGCCCTGCTCGTCCTCTCCAAGGGCGATCACGCCCTCTACATCGTGAATCCCGCCACATTGACCATTGACGGTATGGTTCCATCAGGGCCCGACCCCCACGAAGTCATCGCCGACGACGACGGCAAAATCGCCTACATCTCCAACTACGGCTTCGGCACCTACAACACAATCACTCCCGTCGATCTCTTCAATCAAACCGCCCTCCCCGTGATCGACCTCGGCCCTCTCCGCGGCCCTCACGGCTTGGACTTTGTCGGAGGAAAGCTCTGGTTCACCGCCGAAGGGGCCAAAGTTATTGGCAGCTACGATCCCGCCACAAAAAAGGTCGACTGGGTTATGGGCACCGGCCAGGACCGAACCCACATGATTTACGTTTTCCCGGACCTCAAGCACATCATCACCTCGAATGTCAGTTCCGCAACCGTGACCTTCCTCGATCAAGTCCAGCGCCCCGCAGGCGGCCCCGGCCCTGGAGGCCCGCCACCAGGTGCGGGAATGCCGAATGGCCCAGGAGCACCGAATATGGGGCCCCCGCCCGGCCCGCCGCAAACCAGTTGGACCGAAACCGTCGTTCCGGTGGGCCGGGGCGCCGAGGGCTTCGACGTTTCTCCTGACGGCAAGGAACTCTGGGCCGCAAACGCTCAGGACGGCACGATCTCCATCGTTGATATCGCCACCAAAAAGGTGACTCAAACCCTCGACGCCAACGTCCGCAGCGCCAACCGTCTGAAATTCACTCCCGATGGAAAACTCGCTTTTGTCTCGATGCTGGGAGGACCGGACCTGGCCATCTTCGACGTCGCCACTCGCAAAGAAACCAAGCGCATCAAAATCGGCCACGGTGCCGCCGGCATCCTGATGCAGCCCGACGGTTCGCGCGCCTACGTCTCCTGCACGCCTGACAATTACGTCGCCGTAATCGACATCAAGTCAATGGACATGGTTGCGAAAATCGCTGCCGGCAAAGGGCCGGACGGGCTGGCCTGGGCCGCCCGGAAGTAAGGCATCTTCTCGACATCGCCGACACGGACTGACCTGCTCGCCGCAAATCGGTTCGCCTCGCTTCGGCTCAAATCAGCTGTTGGATGATTCAGCCCTCGCCGGAAGGACGCGCGAGAGCATTGAACCACCCGTCGCTTTGCCGTGAAAAGTACTTGACACCGCTAAGCAGCCGATTATTCTTATCCTGTCGCTTCATGCTGATGAAGGAGTGCTCTCATGGACGTTGCTCATCCAACTCAATCACAGAACTTCCCCAATTCCCCCGCTCCCCACTTTCGCGCGCTTCTGGCCAGCTCCTTCCGTTTCTGGGAGCTCCGTCGGCTCTTCTACAACCTCCTGCTCGCCGCCGTCGTCATCACGTGGATCGCCGCCAGTTGGCCGCATTTTCGCCCCGCGTTCAACCTCCACTCCCTCCTGCTCCTCGCCATCCTCGCCTTGATCGCCAACGCCTGCTACTGCGCCGCCTATCTCGTGGATATTTCCTTGCTCTCCTCCCCGCTAGCCGAAACATGGATACGCCATCGCTGGATCCTCTGGCTCCTCGGCACCCTTTTCGCGATTCTTGTCGCGAACTATTGGATCGCTGACGAAATCTATCCTTTCGTGAACTGATCCTAGTTCAGTTCGCCGGCAGAACAATCAACGAGCGCTATTTCCCCACGACCAAAATCTTGAACGTATCCGGGATCATTTCGCCTCGCCGCCGTCGTTCTCCAGGTGCCGGCTCAGGCGCGGGCTTGAAATCCGCAGCGATCAGCAAAATGTGCCCAGTCTTTCTATCTAGCGTCAGCGTCTTCGCGCTCGGCGTGGTCTGTACCGTCTGCTCAACGACGAAGTCCGTCGGGCTATTCTCTTTAACCACCGTCAACGTTCCGTCCCACTGCGAGCTGAACGCTTCCATGGTGTCCGGATTAAACGTCGCACCATCCACGCCGTTTCCAATCGGCAGACTCGTAATAATCTTTCCATCGACCGAGCTCAAAATCACCATCACATGCGGTTCATGGCACGCCGCAAACATCACATGATTCTTCACGTCAAACGCCAGCCCGCCCGGCCCGCCGCACTTCCCCGCCAAATCATAGTGCCCGGTCACCGTCATCGTTTTCGCGTCCACCACCGCGATGTTGTCCTTATCCTCGATATCCACATACAAATGCCCATTGCCGTCCGTCACCGCCTGCTCCGGCGCGCCGCCCAAATCAATCGTTCCGGCAATCGACCCGTCCGCCGCGTTGATCACCGTGGCATTGGGCGCCCGGTGGCTGAACACATAAACGCGCTCGTTAAACGGATCAAACAAAATCCCGTCCGGCCCGCCTTCCACCTCAATCGTCTTGATCGCCGCTAGCGTCTTCGTATCCCACATCACCACCGGCTTACTGCTCGCAAATCCGTGCCCGGACTTCGGATCCACCGCCGCTCCGCGCGCATTGGCATTCGCAATTTCGCCCACCGGCGCCAGCGTGTCCAAATCAAACACCGTGACGCGCGCTCCTTCGCCCGTGCGCGGAATGTACAATCGTCGTCCCGCATGGTCCGCATACACATAATCAAACCCACCCACTCCTCCGACTTTCGCCGTCTTCAAAACTTTGTATGGTCCCGAAGCCGAAGTCTCTTGCGCCAAACCGGCGTTGGCACCCAGAAGCACTGCCGTCGTCGTTACAAATATCAAAAAAAGTCTTCGCATCAATTCCTCCGTCACTTTTCAAATCGCATCTCAACAAGTCGCCGCCGCGAAGTATACACCTCCCGCCTCCTCCTGGCCTTAGGCTCAACGCGTGGCACAGACTTCAGTCTGTGCTTTTTCTCCCCAACTACCCCCAGCGCCTGCCTTTCCGTCGCGTCCATGATCCACGGGACTCCATTCTCACTCTTTGTTTCTTTGAAACTGAGGCCGCGCCGGAGCGTTGCGGACCGGCAAGGTTCCGTGTACGGTATCGAAGACCGAAAAAGAATGTGCGCTCGGCCAAATCAACGAGGATGGTGAAGATGCCTGGGGAACCTGAAAAAGAGCACTGGACGCGCCGCAGTTTTTTGGGCGTAAGCTCCGCAGCAATAGCGGCGGCGAGCGTGCTTGGGCCGGATCGCGCCGCAGCAGAAAAGCAAAACTCCGGGCAATATGCGAGCACGGACAGAAGCGCGAGCGATCCCGGGCCGACGAACGCCGCTCTCGATGCCGCCAACCCCTCCTCGAGCCATCCCGTCCCAACAGACGCCGGCGGCGTGCAAACTTTTAAATATCCGTTTGCCTTCGCGCACAAGCGCTTCCAGGAGGGCGGCTGGTCGCGCGAAGTCACCATTCGCGAACTCGCGGTCGCCAAAACGCTTGCAGGCGTGGACATGCGCCTCACCGCAGGCGGCGTTCGCGAACTGCACTGGCACACCGCCGCGGAATGGGCTTACATGCTGTATGGCAGCGCCCGAATCACGTGCATCGATGCCGACGGCAAAAGTTTCGTGACCGACGTCAAAGAAGGCGACCTCTGGTACTTTCCGACGGGAATCCCACATTCGATTCAAGGCTTGGCGCCGGACGGCGCGGAATTTTTGCTCGTTTTCGACGACGGAAATTTTTCCGAGTATGAAACGGTCCTGTTGACCGACTGGATGGCTCACACGCCGCGCGACGTGATCTCCAAAAACTTTGGCGTGCCACAGTCCGCTCTCGCAAAAATGCCAGCAAAAGAGCGCTTTATTTTTCAGTCCGCAGTCCCCGGCTCTCTAGCCGAAGACCAGCGCATCGCGGCCGGTTCGCTGGGCGCGTCGCCCACAGATTTTGCTTTTCGCACGACCCAGCCCGCGCCCGCAAAGCACTTGAAGAACGGTGATGTGCGCATCATCGATTCCAGCAGCTTCAAAGTGGCCACCACGATTGCCGCTGCCGTCGTCACCGTAAAGCCCGGCGGCATGCGCGAGCTCCACTGGCATCCCAACGCTGACGAGTGGCAGTTCTACTTCGGCGGCAAAGGCCGCATGACTGTCTTCGCCACCGGCGGCCGCGCGCGCACCATGGATTTCGAGACTGGAGACGTTGGCTACATCCAAAAAACGCTGCCGCACTACATTGAGAACACCGGCACGACCGACCTAAAATTCCTCGAAATGTTTAAGAGCAGCTTCTACCAGGATCTCGCGCTCTCCGAATGGCTCACGCACACGCCGCCGGAATTGGTTGCCGCTCACTTGAACATCGATCAGGCGACGCTCGACGCCATGCCAAAAACCAAAGCAGTGATCGTCCCCTAGATTCGGCGTTGACGGCGAGCGATAGACATCTTCCACCGTCTCTCATCTAACGACTGGCTCGAAAGTCAGTCGCCAGGCGATCACCAAGCATCTTCTTCAGGTCCTCGAAAGCGCCGCAATCGTCCATGGCATCCGCGCCGGCCGTGAAAGCCAGTTCCAATTCGATCCCCAGCCTATGCAAGAAATAAAGAAGTACCTCGACTTTGTTTTCAATCAGTGGGATCAAACCCTCGCCAGGCTAAGATCCTTCGTAGAAAGCTGAACTCCCCGGACCGGCCAAATGTCCCCGGTGCGTTCCGAACGATCGCTGGAAGCGACTTAAGACCGGATGGGGCACAATACTCCGCGCCACTCATTTATTCATAGCGAAGAGCGACGAGTGGATCAACGCGCGCGGCACGCTGTGCCGGAACCCAACACGCCACCAGCCCCGTGATCAGCAGCAGGATCGGAACAACAATTAGGGTGGCCGGATCGTACGGCGAAACTCCCCAAAGCTGCGTCGCAATAACACGCGCGACACCCAGGCTCACCGCGAGACCGATCAGCACTCCCAAAATCACGAGGCGCAAGCCCATGTTGATCACCAGCTTCAGCACGTCGCCGCTCTCTGCTCCCAGCGCCATGCGAATGCCGATTTCGTGCGTTCTCCGCGCCGCCGTGTACGCCAGCACGCTGTAAACGCCGATAGTCACCAGAACCAATCCGATCGTCGCGAAAATTCCCAAGAGGAAAAATCCAAATCGCGGCCCGGCATACGAAAACTGGCTAATGTACCCCTCCAGCGTGCCCGTAAAAGTCAGCGCCACGCTGCGATCCGTCCCCCAAATCTCCTGCCGCACCGAGTTCAACATCCCGAGCGGCTCGTTCGCCGTGCGCACCAGAATGCCTCGCTCAAACGCCCCCGTCACAGTGTAGGGAACCCAAGCTTCCGGTATCACCGGATCCTGCAGCCCTTGATTTTTCACGTCGGCGACTACACCAACAATCTCGAACCATGCATCGTGCACCGGATCGCGCGCCGTCTCGAGTTCCAGCAGGTGAATTCGCTGTCCGATGGGATTGTCCGCGCCGAAATACTTGTGAGCGAAAGTTTGGTTGATAACCGCCAGCTTTCTCGCCCCGTTCACCTCGGCCTCGGTGAACGGCCGGCCCTGCACAAATTGAATCTTCAAGACAGGAAAATAGCCTTCACTGCAAAGTTGAAATAGCGAAGTCCATTTTTCCGAGTGTGTCTTCCCCGGGATTTCGATGTCCGATCGGATGCCGCCGTATGGAGGCAGAGTGCTGGTTTCCGTCGCGTCAACAATTCCGGGCAGAGCTTTCAATCGCAGCAAAAGCGGGCGAAAGAAACCTGCTATTTCATCGGCCGTCTTATAGCGTTCTTTGGGAAGCGGAAGCCTGGCGACGAGCACGTGGTCCGGTTGCAGCCCCAGATGGACTTCGTGCAATGCAACAAAGCTGCGCATCAGAAGGCCCGCGCCAACCAGAAGGGCGAGCGAAAGCGCAACTTCCAACACCACAACCGCATCTCGCAGCCGGCCGTGACGAAAGCCGCCGGAAACGCCTTTGCCGCTATCGCGCAAGGGATCGTTCAAATCGCGCCGCGCTGATTGCAGTGCGGGCACGAGTCCAAAGACCAGGGCCGTTGCGACCGAAACAACGAGCGTGAAAAGGAGCACCGAGCCATTCAACCGGATGCTCGCTTCAGCAGGAATGATTTCCTGCGGAGTGATAGCGATGAGGGATTTAAGTCCGCCCCAGGCCAGCAATGCTCCGAGCCCCGCGCCACCGATGGCGAGGATCAGGCTTTCTACAAGAAGCTGCCGCACGAGCCGCCACCGGCCCGCTCCCAGCGCGGCGCGAATCGCGAATTCCTTCTCCCTCGTCGTGGCGCGCGCCAGAAGCAAATTGGCGACGTTTCCGCAGCCGATCAACAGAAGAAGTCCGACCGCGGCGAGAACGATATACAAAGTAGTGCGAAAACGCCCAACAACCAGGTCCGTCAGCGATTGAATCTGCACTGTGAAATGCTTCGGGTAGTCCTTCGGATACACTTTGGACAATCGCTGGGCGACCACACTGAGATCGGCCTGCGCCTCGCGTTCCGTGACGCCCGGTTTAAGGTGCCCAAGCAAGAACCAGTAGCGGTTGAACCCGAGCGTCGGCGTAGTGTCCCCATGGCTTGGTTTTTCGGGTATCCAGACGTCGGAGTCGCCCCACCCAAAACGCGGTGGCATGATGCCGATCAATGTTCGCGATATGCCATTCAGCACAAAATTCTTGTTCAGGATGGCGGGGTCGGCGTTGAAGTGATTGACCCAGGTCTTGTACCGCAGCACGAACACCGGAGGGGCGCCAGGCTCATAATCGGCCGGCTGCATCACTCGCCCAAGGAGCGCAGGCATGCCCAGGAACTCGAAAGTCCCTGGCGTTACGTACCCTCCGTCGAAACGGTCAGTGCCCTCTCCGTTGGTGTAGAGCACGTCCCCGCTGTCGTTGGCAATGACCCGGTCAAACACATGATTTTGGGCGACGTAATCCAAATACTCGGGCCCGCTATAGCCGCCACGCCCGCCCGGCTCGTTTCGTTCCGTGTCATGGATTTGGACGGAAACGAAGTGCTTCGCGTCCGGATAGGGAAATGGCTCCATGAGCACGTTTTCAATGACGCTAAAGATGGCCGTCGAAGCGCCAATGCCGAGGGCCAGCGTGACCATCGCCACCGCAGCGAAGCCCGGGCTCTTCCGTAGGTTCCGTCCCGCATACCGAAAATCCTGCCAAAGTGAACCCATGTCTGCACCCCCGGGTCGCTTAAGCGCTCTTAATAGGTAGACGACGCTCAGCCGAATAAGTTCCCTTTCCAACCAACTTTCACCAAAAAATCCGTCGCACCCGCGTGCCCGCAGGACCTTCTGGATTCCTCAATCGTATGGCCTCCTCGAACCCCAGCTCGCGCGACGGAAATTGACCTAAAATGCCTCTCAATCGATGGTTTGGCACGGGAATCTGTTTCGGCTAGGATGTGCTTGCGCACAAACTGCCGTGCGGTGCTGGGTAAGACCGTTAAAGTGCGGAGCGCGGCGTTTTATAGCCCGCACAAGATGGAGATTCACATGAAAAAGCTCGGCGCGTTTGTCCTGTTGGCGATGGGGATCGCGTTTGCTCCGGATGTACGGGCGGCGGGTCAGTCTTGCGAAAAGTTGGCGCAGCTCGCGCTGCCTAACACGCAGATCACCTCGGCGGAGACCGTCGCCGCGGGGGCGTTTTTGCCACCGGCAAATCTTGCTGCGTGGCTGGGTGGCGACCCCTCCCTTTATAGACATCTTCCGTCATTTTGCCGAGTCACGGCGGTGGCCAAGCCCAGCTCCGATTCGGACATCAAGATCGAGGTGTGGATGCCCGTCGCAGGCTGGAATGGCAAGTTCCGGGGCCAAGGCAATGGCGGATTTGCCGGCGCGATAGATTATGGCGCGCTCGCGGGTGCAGTTGGCCAGGGCTATGCCACCGCCGCGACGGACACCGGCCATGAGGCGGACAGCACGGATGCAAAGTGGGCACTGGGACATCCGGAAAAAATCATCGACTTTGCCTATCGCGCGATTCACGAGATGACCGTCGTCGGCGAGGAAGCCGTGAAGTCCTTTTATGGGGATAAGCCCCAACACAATTACTTTTCGAGCTGTTCGAACGGCGGCCGCCAGGCATTGATGGAATCGCAGCGCTATCCGGAGGATTACGACGGCATCCTCGCCGGCGCACCCGCGAACTACTGGACGCACCTGCTCTCCGGCGCCCTATGGAACGCGCAAGCCACAACCGAAGACCCCGCCAGCTACATTCCGTCCAGCAAGGTCCCGGCAATCGCGAAAGCCGTGAACGACTCCTGCGACGCGATAGATGGCGTAACCGACCGGGTCCTGAATGACCCGCGCAAATGCCATTTTGATCCGGCAAGTTTGCTCTGCAAGGCGAACGATTCGGACTCCTGCCTGACGCGGCCCCAAGTCACGGCGTTGAAAAAACTTTATGAAGGCGCGCACGATTCGAAGGGTCATAACATTTTCCCGGGGTTCATGCCCGGCGGCGAAAACGGCGAAAATGGCTGGTCACTTTGGATCACCGGCAGCGCTCCTGGCAAGAGTCTCCTCTTCGCTTTCGGCGATGGATATTTCGCGAACATGGTTTACGACAAGCCCGACTGGGACTACAAAAAAGCAACCTTGGTTGACGCCGCCGCCGCATCGGATAAGAAATTTGCAAACGTCCTGAACGCGATGAATTCCAACTTGAAGCCTTTCGAATCGCGCGGCGGAAAGCTCATCATCTATCATGGCTGGAACGACGCCGCGATTTCCCCGCTCAACACCATCAATTACTTCGAGCGCGTTGAAACCACGTTGGGCAAGCCGGCGACGGCCTCATTCTTGCGGCTGTACATGGTGCCAGGAATGCAGCATTGCGGCGGCGGGCCAGGCCCTGATCTTTTTGGGCAATACGGTTCGAGCCCGCAAAACGATCCGCAGCACAATATGTACATGGCACTCGAGCAATGGGTCGAAAAAGGGGTGGCGCCATCAGAGATCATCGCCGCGAAATTGGAGCACGGAGCGGCTGGACCGGTGGTGAAAGAAACGCGGCCGCTTTGCGCGTATCCGCAGGCCGCGAAATACAAAGGCAGCGGCGACACTAACGACGCCGGAAATTTTGTCTGCGCCTCAGAAAAATAGGGACACGAGCAACTGGCTATGCAAGAGCCCACCTTGCGTTGGCGGGCAATTTTTCCAAAGATAATTTAGAGCGCTACGGCTGCGCTTTAGGCGGCGGATTCGGAGCGGAAGACGCGCTGGAAGCGGGGGCCGGTGAACTGGACGCCAACGAGCCGTTCGCCTGGACCGCTGGCATCCACGACGTGAACGACACGACCGGAGGTGGAAAAATCCGCCTCGGTGCGGCGCGAGGCGTAATGCGAGAATGGAATGCGGATTTCGAGGTCGGAACCGATCGCGACGTCAAAGCGCGTCAAAAACGCGGCCCCGCTGCGGCACAAATTTTCGCTGGAAGTTTCTTCTTCGAAGATTACGCCGCGGCTGTCGCGTCCTCGCACTCTAAGCGGGAGACGAACTGCGATTCTACGCTCCGAGCGTTGCCTCGTAGCGGTCTGCGTCAATGGGACCATGGGCGGGGTCCTCTTTTCTGGCGTCCGCAGTGCAGCCCGGGTCTTCGGCCACAGAGCGGTTACAACTTTCAGCGGCGGCTAAGCCATCAGCGCTTTGGGCGGCCGCAAAGCGGCTGGCATTTTGCTCAGCCGAAAAACGGTGGCCCATCGCAGCGGTTCGGCTCTCGAAGAAGGATTCCACCTTCTCGACAACCTCACTGGGCGTTCGCGCCGCATGAACGATACGTCGAAGCTCGCTGCCGTTCCCCACGCCATGAGTAAACCAGCAAGCGAACTGCTTCATTTTGCCTATACCATCGGGCAGGTTGGCAGCACAAATTTGCCTATAGTAGCCGGAGAGTAAACGGTGGCGGTCGTCCTCGGTGGGCGTGTCGTAGCGGCCACTCGCGGCATATTGCTGCATTTGGCAGAAAATCCAGGGATTGGTGGCAGCGGCGCGGCCGATCATGACGGCATCGCAACCGGTTTCGCGGAACATGCGCTCGGCGTCTTCGGGAGTATTGATGTCACCGTTGCCGATCACGGGAATTTTCACGGCTTGTTTCACGGCGGCGATGATGCTCCAGTCGGCGGCGCCTGCGTAGCCCTGCGTTCGCGTGCGTGGATGCACCGCAACGCCCTCAACGCCAATGTCTTCGGCCATTTTCGCGACTTCGACAGCCACGATGGAATTTTCATCCCAGCCGGCACGAAGCTTGATCGTCAGTGGGATGCGCACCGCGGCGCGAACGGTGCGGAAAATTTCACCGAGAAGCGGAAGATCGCGCAGCAAACCCGATCCGCCGCACTTGACGACCTTCTTGGCGGGGCAGCCAATATTGATATCCACGGCGTCGTAGCCGAGATCTTCGACCATGCGGGCGGCTTCGGCCATGACTTGCGGATTCGCGCCGAAGAGCTGCGCGGTGATGGGATGCTCATCTTCCTGAAAGTAGAGGTAGCGGAGCGTTTTGGCAGCGCTGCGAGTGATCCCTTCGGAGCTGGTGAACTCCGTCATGAGCAAGCCGCAGGCGCCGAGGCCGCGAATCACGCGACGAAAAAGCGTGTCCGTCACGCCAGCCATAGGGGCGAGAACCGCCGCGGGGCGGATGTTCAAGTCGCGAATTTTGAGCGCTTCGGGAAACATGCGAATTGTCTACATTCGCGGCCCGTTTCTTTCCCTGGCCGAGAACACGGGATGCAACCGTCTTTTTCAGTCTAGGCCGACGAAGGAGCTTGTGGCAAGCCAAACTCCGCTACTCAAGCGGAGACCAAGCGCGGCATTCCGAGACGCCGAGCGGTGCAGTGATTGGCGGGCCAAACTTGAAGCGGATGACTCCGTCGGAGGTGGAACAGAAACTTCTTGTTCCCGCGTTGGGATCAACGGGAGTCGCGACCGCAACATATTCCTTACGCGGTTGAAGTTTTCCAAAGGCGGTGATTCGGAAATTATATCCTGACTTGATGCACCATGCGTCTCCGGTACAAGTGGCATTGCCTAAGGTTTCGTCGAGCAATCCTGCGTGTTCGGGGGAATAGGCCGTGGGAGCCTTGGGATCCGAGCCGAAGGTCGCGAGAGTAGGAGCGAAGCCTCGCTGGGGATACGTGGCCGCGTAAGTAACCTGCGCCGTATTCACGCTGCGGAGGCTGCCCACGGCGCTGGCTTCATTGGCTGCGATTCTCGAACGAAGGAGATTGGGGATAGCGATCGCGGCCACTACCAGCGGCACGCTGACATCGAGCGTACTGCTGTTGCTCGTTTCACGAATTGCGGACTCCTCGCCGTAAACGCGAGTGACCGACGGGACAGCATCCTTCGAGAACTGTGTGAGAGAGTCCGCCAACTGAGGAAATAACTGACGTGCTTGGAGCATTCCCATGGCGATCGGGTCCTGGTAGAACAATGCCGAAGCCTCGGGAGAGCGGCCCGGCGGCAACGAGGCCAGGAATTTCTTGGACTTGGCGAGCGATTCGCCTGAGCCGTGCAGCCGCATGGCCTCGAACAGATCCTGCGGGCTCGAGGCTGCGATCAGATATCCATCCAAGAATGTATACGCCATCTCGGTGGGATTCTTTTGGGAGGGAACGCGGACGGTGTAGTAGGTGACTCCGGCCTCTTCGGCACGTTGCGTGGGAAGCTGGCCAACAGCCAGCAAGGTAGTCAGGGTCTTCTGCAGGTGATCCACATCATTTACTTTGAGAATGGCCTTCCAGACGGGCTGGGGGCTGACGCTGTCCAGCTCCGCGGTGATCTCGCCGGAGAGCTGGCTGAGCAGGTCGTCCTTAAGGCTGAGATTTAGACCTTTTTCGCCTCCAGCGATCATCGCAAACGTGTCGGCCTTCGACGGACCTGCAATCTCTTTCATGTCGTCGAAGATCTGGGGCAGGCTAGTGAGAACGACGGTCATTGCAAAAAAAGCGCGCGGGGACACAAAGTCCAGACTGCCAAGAGGCGCGGGCTTGGCGAGCCAGGCAGCAGCGCCATGGCGCGGGGCGCTGAAGCTGAGTTCTCCCTGGCTGACGGATCGGCCAGCATCTGTAGTGCGCTTCCAAACCGCGTACTTCATGTCCGCAAAGCCACTGCGATGAAAAGCTTCTTCATCGTTTTTCGTGCCGATCGCGGCTTGGCCTGTCGCGACTTGCTTGAGAATATTGCGCAGGTCCGCGGCTGCCAAAACTGTGGCGCCGCCTTGATATTCTTGCGCGATCTTCTGACCGAATGGAGTCGCGGCGAACTGGCCTGCGGCGCCGGGCTTGAGGCTGGCGTTGAAGCTGCGAAGCGCGGCCAAGTCAGTCGTTGCGATGACCAAGTCCGATCTGACCAGCACGAGGAGATCCTTGGAGAGAATTGCCAGGACTTTGTCGAGTCCCTGCTGGTCGAAAACCTGTACGCCGGCTTTCGAAGCGCCGCCGGCTTCCGCGATCTCTTGCTCGAGAAACTTGTCGAGGCCGGGCTTGCGAATTTCGGCAAAGGCCACGAAGGTGCCCGACTTGTGCTCGGCGTCCATCGAACCGGAGAAGACGATTTCGTTGCCGAGGAACTGATGGAGCTGGCCGAATTTTTCGATGGCCTCCTCGATCTTGGGTCCGGAAGTGGCGAGGTCGCCATGGGTCCACCAATCGTGGAGCACCGGGCTCTCCTTCAGCTCCTGTCGGAAAATGGCGAGAGCCTGCTGCGCGGAATCGCCATAGTTGGGAAGCGCGGCATAGTACACGGTCGATTTGGGTAGCAGGGGAAGTAAGCGGCTTTCGCTTCGCGAAGCGGGAAGCTGAACGTTTTGCTGCAGCTTTCCGATCAATTTCTCCAGCTCGGGGAGCAAGCCGGGATATTTCGCTAATTCTTTCGACCACTGCGATTCGGCCTGGGTGGCAACCTGCGACTGAGCGAACGAGGGCGAAGCACCCAGCATGACTACGATGGCGTAGAGCGCGTAATGGAGGAAATGACGGCGCAGGTGTTGCAAAGAATTTAAGCGTCGCATGTGCTGTGTCTCCCGTCAGGAAAAGGCTAGGAATGAGTCATCTTGCGTTATCACCACCCTAACATTTTCACGGATTTAGGCGGGGGCGTTCGGGGATGTCCTTCGTACAGGTGTAGCGAAATTAACACGCTGGCAACGGGGCTGAGGTGGAGATCGCGTGTCATCCATGGACTTACCCCTTCCCCCGTTTTTTTTGTAAACACTGTATCTAAAGGACTTAACATTCCTGTAAGTACTTTAGAATCAACACTTGCAGACGGTTCGCGAACTCTGATTCTAAAGGAGTTATGCGTGCAGATTTCGGGCGCGCGTTCGCGGTGACTGGCGCAGACCTGCAGAGCAGCGACTTGTGCCGTCGGAGGTACGAAGGTGGAGAGCGGGAGAAGATCGAAGGATAACGAAGAGTCGCCGGGAGGACAGAGGATCCGCAGCGAGGCGGGAGCGGCGGGTTCGAGTACGACTAACATGAGGCATGTTAGCATTATCGTTAACGGACTGTCACGAGTTTACTTGAATGCTATTCGAATCAACTGTGGAAAAATCTGGGCAGAAAGCGGGCAAGAACGGAGAGAGATAACGTAAGATGCGGCGTTCGCTGGCGTGCTCTCACGGAAAGAGGCTAGGGATGAATATGAAATGGATGGGCGGGGCGTTTTGTTTGGCGGCTTGCTTGGTTGCTTCTTTGTGGGGGGCGGTTCGGGCGGAGTGCCAGGAGATACGCAATGGATCGACATTGTTGACGGCGATGCACGACCGTTACAGGGGCGATTGGTATCAGTCGGTGGTGTTCAAGGAAAACGCCATCACACTGAATGACGATGGCACGAGCAAGACGCAGGTTTGGGATGAGGCGCTGGAAGTGCCGGGAAAACTGCGCATTAATCGGGGGCCGTCGAGCGAAGGGAACGGCATCATCCTCGATGGCGGGATGTTGACGACTTTTCAAAAAGGCAAGGCCACGGGGACTCACCCGTTCATTCACATGCTGCTGGTGCTGGGGTTTGACGTTTACGGGCAGGATCCACAGACGACGATTGATGTGGTGAAGGGCCAGGGATACGATCTGGCGCAAATCCACGAGGAGAAATGGGACGGGCAGGATGTCTACGTTGTGGGCGCGGCAAAAGGCAATTTGCAATCGAAACAGTTCTGGGTCGAGAAGCAGCGCCTGTTGTTTGTGAGATTGATCGCACCGGATGACCACGATGCGACGAAAATTCACGACACGCGTTTTCTTGGCTATACGAAGCTTTCCGCGGGCTGGCTTTCTGAGAGGGTCGAGTTTTATACCGATGGCAAGGACGTGTTCAATGAAGACTATTTTGATGTGAACGCTGGGAGGAAGCTGGACCCGGCTTTGTTCGATCCGGCGAAGTTCAGCGAGACGAAGATATTCGAATAATGTAGGGTAATGAATTACGAGCCAGCGAAGAGTGGGTTTACGCGGATTCCTTCGGCGGCGCTAAAAAAGCTTCCGGAGAACTCGAGCAGAGGGCGGCAACGGATGTTACCCAAAGTGTCAGACCTATGGCGGAGCAAGCGACGATATTCCGAATGTAGCCGTGGGCTATGAAAAGCGAAGCGGGAGCGGCGGCCACCATGAGCCCACCCGTCCAATAGTAGCGCGGCGCGCGGAAAATTCTGACAAACGGGAGAAAATGCAGGCCTATGATCACGCCAAGAGCCTGCGGCATTAGGTCAAGGCGGCCCAATCGGCAGAGGACGAACACGCCAATACCGCCTAGCCCCCATTCGATTCCGAAATCGATCCAGAAAAACTTGCGGAAACGCACCCAGTGCGCCAGCTCGTCGGCCGAAGGGGCCAGATGACGGACTGCTCGAACGCGGAGCATGGCCCAGGCCGTTAAGACGGCCGCCGGCAATACAACAATCGAAAACCAGACCGGGGTCGCATGACCGGAGAATACGACAGCCCAGAACATCCAAGCAGAACCAAAGAGGGCGGAGATCAACGCGCCGCGTGCGCTGCCTTTCAACTGGCCTGGGCTGATCGTCCGGACGCTAGAGACAGCATTTGTAGTACTGCCCACGCTTACCTTTACATGTGCCTGGGGGAGAGGAGGCCATCGGAGGCGATGCGGCCTAGCACTTTTAAATCAACAGCGAAGGTCTGGGCCATCCCCCGGATCAGTCAGTCGTTAGCTGTTTCAACTGATTTCTGTCAGTCTTCGATTTGAGTCCGCGAATGTGATATGCCTTGACGACACCGTTCATCTTGTGGGGCTTGCACATAATGCAACCGCTGCGCGCGCTTTTCGGCGTTTTGCGTTTATGGTTCATGCGGTATGCCGAGCTATTCCAGCGACTGTCGCCATTATACACAATCTCCCCTCTCTCCTGACGCAATCTATTGCCGTAGCGGTGGGACAGCAGGGATAAGAAAGGCTGCAAATACATCGATCAAAGTCGAAATCCCTCCACGCAACATCGGCGAATGGGGCACCAGCGAAATGGCAGGAGATTTGGTTTCGGCAGCGCTGACCCCAGCCAACTTGTTAAAATGGAGGTACCAGCCAGAAAGCCGAGGTATGTATGCGACTTGCAAAGCGTCGCGCCGTTCTGCTTATCGTTTTTGCGCTGGTGCTGTTTGCACTTCAGGCGGGAGTCTGGAAGCGGTCGATGGCGCACGATCATTCCGAAACCGCCAAACAAAATTCTGAGAGCCAACATCCGCCTACGGAGATACCGGGCGTTGCCGGGGTCTGCTTGCTGCTAGCGGCCGGCGCACTCGTGGTGATGGCAGCACCCCCCTACAGCGAATAGGCCAGAAACGAATGGCTGCGGCGATTCATAAGTGTCCGTAGCCGATCCCTGCTTGAAGAAATGTTGGACGAGAGTGCTCGCATCAGCCGCTCACAAAGCTACGGTTATGCCCTCGACCCAAGCGCAGGGTTTGCAGTGCACCGCGGCGAATGCCTGGAGCTTTGCTGTAAACTGGAGGTTGCCGAGGCGCCGAGGATGTAGGTGCGCGGGAGGCGGGGATTCGTGAGCCAACCAAAACAAATTGCCGATGCATATCGCGCGGCGACGGTGAAGGGGGCGTGGTATGGGCCTTCACTGTGCGAACTACTGGGACGGGTTACGTCGGAAATTGCGGGTGTGGCGCCGATTCCGGGAGCGCATTCCATTTCGCAGCTTCTGCAGCATTTGCTGCTCTGGAATGAAAGAACCCGGAATACTTCCGACACTTGTCCGATGCCGCGTTGGGAGCCTGAAAAAGAGTGGGCTGAGCCTCAGATTCCCTGGAACGAACTGCTTGCGCGGTGGAAGCAGAGCCGCGATTTGCTCGAAGAGAAGATTCGGAGTTTTCTCGTCGAAGACTTAGCAAAACAGGTTCCGGGGCGCGATTATCCTTACGAGACGCTGCTCAATGGGACGGTGCAGCACACGATTTATCATTCGGGGCAGATCGCGACGGTATTAAGCATGGTGCGATCACAAAAGACCTAGATCAATAAGGCCCTCGTCTCGCTCGCGGCGAAAGTGCGAAGTCAGGAAACGGAAATCCTCACTTGGATTCCGCAGATTTTGAGGCCTGAGATTTCAGGAAGGCGTCGAGTTTCAGGAATTTGCGCCCGAGGGCGGGGCTGAAGGTGGACCATTCTTCTTCGCCGGAGTCGGCGGCGAGGGCGGCGCGGACGGCGGCCATCTTGGAGTCCATGTCGTCGAGGTAATGAAAGACGAGGGCTTCGCGAATCATGGGGAGTTTCGGCGAACCGAACTCGTACTGGCCGTGATGGCTGATAAGGAGATGCTGGACGACGGCTTTTAGGTGCGGAGGGAAACCTTCGATGGCGTCTATGGCTTTGCTGACGGTTTCGAGTTCCATGACGATGTGGCCGAGGAGCTGGCCTTCGGTGGTGTAGCTGATGGCGCGGTCGTAGCAGAGCTCTTCGAGCTTGCCGACGTCGTGGAGGATGGCGACGGTCATTAAAAGGTCGGCGTTGAGCTCGGGATAGTGGGCGGCGATTTGCTTGGCCAGGCCGCAGAGGCCGACGACGTGCTCGAGAAGGCCGCCGAGATAAGCGTGGTGCATGACTTTGGCGGCGGGGGCGCGCTTGTAACGCGCGGCGATGGCGGGATCAGCGAGAATGGAGTTGACTAATTTTTTGAGCCAGGGATTCTGGATAGAATTTGCGTAGTCGAGAAGCTGCGCCCACAGCTTGCCGAGGTCTTCTTTGGTGTGCGGGAGAAAATCCGCGAGATCGACCTCTTCGGGTTTGGCCAGGCGGAGTTGCTGCAAGGTGAGCTGCAGCTTGTTGCGGTAGCTCTCGACACGAGCATTGACTTTGACCACATCGCCGCGGCCAATGTCTTTCGCGGCGGCTTCCGCTTGATCCCACATGACGGCTTCGATGGCACCCGTGCGGTCTCCGAGTTCGAGACGAAGATAAGACTTGCCCGCACGCGTGTTGCGAATTTCTTTTTCGTTGACCAGAAAAAAAGTAAGGATGGTTTGTTCGGCGGCAAGATCGCTAATGAACGGCGACTTCATCAGTCGCCCGAATCCCCGGGACGCTTGCCGAAAAGAAGGTATTTCTTGTGGCCCTTTTTGGTCTTGGTGACCTCCGGGGTGGCGCTGACTTCCTGAATTTCCGAGTTGCCGCCACCGGCGGAGTCCTGGTAGCCGGGCTTGACGACGACGTAGCTTTGCTCGCGAAGCGTCTTGAGATAATCGCGCAGGGCGGGCTGCATCTTTTCCTCGTAAAGCTTGTTGCTGATTTCGTTTTCGACTTTGTCGAGCGGCTGCTGGCCTTCGTCGTAGTGCTCCATGACCTGCATGATGAGGAAGCCCTGCTTGGTTTCGAGCACATCGGTGAGGTCGTTTTTCTTCAATTTAAAAACTACATCCTCAAGTTGCGGCGAGAGTTCTCCCCGTTTGTAGGCGCCCAAGTATCCACCTTGTTTGGCGGTGGCGCCGTCGGAATAGCGCTTGGCGATTTCGCCGAAGTCTTCGCCGTCCTTAACCCGCTTGAGAGCGGTTTCGGCTTTCTTCTTCAGTTCGGCGACTTCCGCGGCATCTTTGCCGGCGGTGTTCACTTCGATCGAGCGAAGGACAACTTGCTCGGCCCGGATGAAGTCGCTCTTGTGATCGTCGTAGTATTTCTGGATTTCGTCCTTGCCGATGTTGACGTGCGAGCCCACTTCTTCGCTGATGACTTTTTTGGTGAGGATGCCGTTGCTGATGTTGTTTTTGAAATCATCCCAATTGAGGCCTTGCGAAGTGACGGCCTGCTCGAGAGCTTCCATGCTGGTGAGCTTGTTTTCGATGCGAATCTCGTCGAGCTGCTTGATGGTTTCAGCTTCGACGTTCAGTCCCATGTCCTTGCCACGCTGGACGAGGAGGGATTGGTCGATGAGGTCGCTAAGGGCATTTTTCTCGTGGTCCGCGACGATCGATTTCAGTTGCTCCGGAGTGCAGCGGTTCTGGCACTCCTGCTTGGCGTCATCCGCGGCGTTCGCCCTCGAGTGGTCGAGTTCAGAGCGGGTGATGATCTCGTTGTTGACGCGAGCGACGATCTCTTCGACGACTTTGCCTTCGTTGTCAGAGGCTACCGGCATTTTGGGTGGCAATGGTTTCTTGGGCTTTGTGGCGGCAGGCGTGTCCGGCGGAGCCTCGTCCGGCTTTTCCAGGGTGGGCTGCGCCGGTTTCTGCGACTGCGGAGTCGGATTGACGGGCTGCTGCGCCGCGAGCGGCAGGGCGATAAAAAGAGCCGCGATGACTGCAAGATTACGCATGTAGTTCCTCATCCATAGAGTTTAGCTCTGCCCTTGAAGGCCGAGCAATACGTTTCTGAGAGCTCCAGGGACGGACTCGCCGCGGGTGGTTTCGAGCCAGAGGACGCCGCTGGGATCGAGTTTTATGCCTTTGCGCGAGCGCACGACCTTGACCAGCGTGGCGGGGTCGAGCGGCGTTTCCGCGTGGAAGCGGATGGCGATGCGGTTGCCCTGCCGCTCGACCGCCGAGATGCGCAGGCGTTCACACATGGATTTGAGGACGGCGTATTCCAAAAGGTTTTCTACCGTGGCGGGCGGAGCGCCGAAGCGGTCGGCTAGTTCGCGGCGCACATCCTGCTTCTCTTCCTCGGTGGCAATCGAGGAGATGCGCTTGTACGTGCGCAGGCGGAGGTTTTCGCTGGGGATGTAGTTTTCGGGAATGCGGACGTCGAGGCCGAGGCTGAGCGTGGTGCGGAGTTCGGGGACAGATTCCTCGCCTTTCAGTTTGGAGACGGCGCGCTCAAGCATTTGGCAATACATATCGAAGCCAATTGCTTCGATATGGCCGTGCTGCTGGCGGCCGAGCATGTTTCCGGCGCCGCGAAGCTCGAGATCGAGAGCGGCGATGCGAAATCCGGCGCCGAGTTCGCTGAACTCTTTCATGGCGGAGAGGCGTTTGCGAGCGATCTCGGAGAGAGAGGTGTCCGGCGGGACGAGGAGGTAGGCGTAGGCGCGTTGATGCGAGCGGCCAACGCGGCCGCGAAGTTGATAGAGTTCGGCGAGGCCGAGGCGGTCGGCGCGGTTGATGAGGATGGTGTTGGCTTTGGGAATGTCGAGGCCGTTCTCGACGATGGTTGTGGCGACGATGACGTCGGCTTCGTCGCGGATAAATTTCAACATGACGCTTTCGAGTTCTTTTTCGCCCATTTGGCCGTGGCCCACTACAACGCGGGCCTTTGGCACGAGCTTCTGGACGAGAGTCGCGAGCGAGTAGATGGATTCGACGCGGTTGTGGATGAAGTAGACCTGGCCGTCGCGGGCCATCTCGTTTTCGATGGCGCGGCGGACCAAGTCTTCCTGGAACGAAGCAACGACAGTTTGGATGGCTAGACGATCGCGCGGCGGAGTTTCGATGACGGACATATCGCGCAGGCCGACGAGCGACATGTGTAGGGTGCGAGGGATTGGCGTTGCGGAAAGTGCGAGAGCGTCGACGTTTTGGCGCATTTCCTTGAGGCGCTCTTTGTGGGCCACGCCGAAGCGCTGTTCTTCATCGACGACAAGCAGGCCGAGGTCTTGAAACTTGACGTCCTTCGAGAGGAGTCGGTGCGTGCCGATGATGATGTCCACTTTGGCGGCTTCGACATCGGCGAGAATTTTCTTTTGTTCCGCGGCCGAGCGAAAGCGGCTGAGCATTTCGATGCGCACGGGAAATGCGGCGAAACGCTGCTTGAAGGTTTCGAAATGCTGGAAGGCGAGAACGGTGGTTGGCGCGAGGACGGCGACTTGTTTACTGTCGGCGACGGCTTTGAAGGCTGCGCGCATGGCGACTTCGGTCTTGCCGTAGCCCACGTCGCCGCAGAGGAGGCGGTCCATCGGTGTGGGGCGCTCCATATCGCGCTTAATGTCAGCGATGGCGGTGTTTTGGTCGACGGTTTCCTCGAATTCGAAGGCGTCCTCGAATTCCCGCTGGAAATTGCCGTCCGCGGAAAATGCAAAACCCTGCGCGGTCTTGCGGGCCGCATAGAGTTGCAGAAGCTGCTCCGCCATATCTTCCAGGGATTTGCGGACACGGGTTTTGCGCGTGTTCCAGCCGGTGCCGCCGAGCTTGTCGAGCGTCGGGTGGGCGCCCTCGACGACGCGGTAGCTTTGGACGAGGTCCATGCGTTCGAGAGGGACGTAGAGGCGCGCATCGTCGGCGTAGCGCAGCAGCATAAATTCGCCGCGATGGCCGTCCGATTCGATTTGCCGCAAGCCTTCAAACTGGCCGATGCCGTGATCGACGTGGACGATAAAATCGCCGGGCTTTAGCTCCGCGAAATCCGTGAAAAATCCGGAAGTGCGAATCTTGTGGCTGGGCCGCTCAACCGTTGGGGCGACATCGAAGAGATCGGCGTGGCCAAAGATTGTGAGCTTGGCTTCGGGGAAAGTGACGCCTTCGGCGAACGGCGCGCGAATCAGGAGCAGGCCGGCGGTTTCGAGCGCGCCTTCGGCGGTGAAACCGGCGGCGGCGTTTTCCGTTTCGCCGAGGACGTAAGGAACATCGTACTCGCGGGAGATGTCCGCGAGGCGCTCGAGTTCGCCGGTGGTGGCAGCGGTAAGGAAAACTTTTCCGCCGGAGGTGAGCTGAGTTTTCACGTCGCCCATGCAGGCAACGACATCGCCGTGAAATCGGGCGCTGGGACGCGAAGAGAGCTCGAATTGCGGGGCTGAGCCGATATTGACGGCGAGCTGTTCGAGGTGAGCTTGGGAAGTCTTTTCGAGCGCGGCGGCGAACTCCGCTTCGTCCAAGAAGAAATGGGATGCTGATGGAGCGCTTGCACTGCCCTGCCTCTCGTAAACTTCCGTGGCATGTGCGATATGCTTTTCCGCGGCGTCGCGCAGGTTCTGCGGCTCGTCCAGGAAAACGATGGGCTTTAGCGAGCTTTCCGCCAGCTCGAAAAGCGAGCTTTGCCCACGCAGCTCCGCGGGACCGAAGAAGGAAGTTGCTTCCCACGGCGGGGCTGCCGTGGCCGATGCGGATCGCGACGCGCCCACCAGCGCGGCAATATTCCATTCGGTGAGCGGCAAGAGCGTGGTGCGATTCACGGGCGCGATGGAGCGTTGCGTGCGCGGATCGAACTCGCGCACCGATTCGACGGTGTCACCCAGCAGCTCGATTCGGACGGGGCGAGGCGCTTCCGCGGAAAAGACGTCGATGATGCCGCCGCGCATCGCGAACTGGCCTGGCAGCTCGACCATTTCGGTGCGCGTGTAGCCCACGCCCGCGAGATGCGCGACGAACTCTTCGAGGGGGACCTCCGCATCTTTTGTGAGTGTTCGAGCGAGCGACAAGTAGAGCGTGGCGTCCTGAAATCGCCAGAGAGCTGCCTGTACCGGAGCGATGACCAGCGATACCTGTCCGTCGGTCAGCCGAAAAAGCGTTGCGGCGCGGCGCTCCAGAATGTCCGGATGCGGGCTTTGCGATTCCCAGGGCAGAGTGTCAAAAGCTGGAAGAGTGGCCACCCCACCCGTAGCACCAGGAAAAACATTCGAAAAAAAACGTACGGTTTCCGCGAGAGATTCGGCGCGGCGATTTGAATCCGTGATGAAGAAGGCGGGCCGGCGAAGTTCGTGCGTGAGATACGCAGCGGCCAGAGCCTTGGCCACATCGTGCAAACCCGAGAGCGAAATGTGTCGCGCGCCATCGCGCAACGCTCCGAGCGCGCCTTCCACCGCGGGGTGGCGAAGCACAGCTTCCAATCGTTCGCGAACGGCAGGCAGAATCATGCGGGGACGTCAGGCTTCCACGCGAGAGGCTTGCGCCCCTTCGCGGATCTTTCGGAGAATCTCAGTAGTGGAATAGCCGGGCACAAGTGGGATGGAAACGACGCGGCCACCGGCGGCTTCCACCTCTTCGCGTCCGACAATTTGATCGCCTGGCCAATCGCCACCCTTTACCAATACATCTGGAAGCAGTTGGGCAATGACTTCGCGGGGAGTGAGCTCATCGAAAATCACAACTGCGTCCACGGATTCGAGCGCCGCGAGAATTTCAGCCCGCTCGCGTTCGGGCAGGACGGGACGCCCGGCGCCTTTCAATTGGCGGACACTGGCGTCGCTATTCACGCCGACAATCAACGCGTCACCAAGCGCGCGAGCCTGCTCGAGGCTGACGATATGCCCTGGATGCAGCAAATCGAAACACCCGTTGGTGAAGACGACGACGCGGCCGTTGCGTTTCTCGCGGCCAAACTGCAAAATCGCTTCTTCGATAGTCAAAATCCCTGGGTGCAAAGGAACTCCATGATGGCCCGCGCAAAGACTGCCCTAGTGTTAAGTGAAAGGCTAGTTTACCACGCACAGGACGCGCAACGCTTTGGGGCCGGGCGTCTGCGATGAAGTCCCACAAAATGATTCGCGCTGCCCTTGGCGCAGGACTCTGCGGCGTGGGATTGTGGCTGGCGCTGACAGTTCCCTATCACCCACATACTTTTCGCATTGACGCGGGAGGCTGCCGCCTGGTGACGGACATCGTGGAACCAACCGGCGGTGTGCCAGATGGAGGAACGCCGCAGGGATATGTCGTCCTGCTACACGGGCTCTCCGCGAACAAACGCATCATGTCGTACCTCGCAGCCGGATTCGCTTCAGAGGGGTTGCGCGTTTTTGTGCCGGACTTGCCGGGGCATGGAAGAACGGACGGCCCGTTTTCGTATGAGCGCTCGGAACAATGCAGCGAAAACCTGGTACGCGAACTGATCGCGCGCGGACTGCTCGATCCGGAAAAGACAATTCTGGCGGGACATTCCCTCGGCGGGGCTGATGCTTTGCAGGTTGCTTCTCACATTCCAGTCGCCGGAGTGATCGCGATTTCCCCTGCTCCCATGAGGCCGATCGCCGGGCTTCCTCCCGAAACGATTCCTTTTCATGGGTTCGGCGCGCTGCCGTCGCATTCGCTGGTGATGAGCGCGGCCTGGGAACCGGAGCGAATCCGAGATGCAGCGAAAGATTTGGTGCCGATTCCCGGAGACGGAACGAGCCAGTACGTCGTGATTCCCCACTCCTCACACGTGAGCATTTTGTTCAGCGCGATGGCAATGTCGGTTGCGGAAAAGTGGGCGGCTCTGGTTCTGCATTTGAATGAGCGGCCAGCTTTGCCTTCGCATCGAGGATTGCTCGGGTTCATCGCAGGCTTCGTCGGGATACTGCTGCTGGCGGGGCCATTTATCCGCGAAGCTTTGCAAAGCAAAAACGACGCCACGCCGCGAACAGAAAATTACCCCGCCATAGCCAAAGGCCGTTCGTTCGTTGAGTGTGGACTCATCGCTTTGGGGGCAGTCGGGCTTCTCTCTTATTGGATCCCGTTGCGTGCGCTGCACCTCTTCGAAGGCGGTTATTTCGCAAGTCTTCTGCTGATCCTCGGCGTGGTTCTACTGGCCTTGCATTGGAATTTGTTGCGCGATGTGTTTGCGCCGGACGCAAGCAGTGCCTCAGCCGCCAGACCTATTTACTTCACGTTGCTTATCGCCGCCTTCGCCGCTTTGCTCCTGCAATTCCTCGTCACGAATTGGATTCATTTGACGTTCAGCGAAGCATGGCTGACAGCGGCGCGATGGGCGCGCTTCGGGCCGCTCTTCCTCGCCGTTCTTCCCTATCACGCCGCGGAAGAGTTGCTGCTCGGTCCCGCGTCGCCCGACAAGGGCCCGCAGCGCTTGCTCTCTGCCATTTTGCTTCGCCTGATTGCGTTTGGGGCCATCGTTGCGGGCATTTTCCTCTTGCACAGCGGCCAAATTCTCGTGGTGCTCCTGGCGCCCTATTTTGGGCTCTTTTGTCTGCTCCAAAGATGGGGGATGAACGTTGTCCGGGAAGTTACCGCCTCCGCGACAGCGGCGGCAGTTTTCGGTGCTATACTCCTCGCAGGGTTCTGCCTGGTGGTTTTCCCCGCCACTTGAAAGGAACCGTCGCCCAAGAATTTGGTTGTCAAACCCGCCCGCCGCCTGTAGGTTCCTCGTTAAGCGACGGAGTTCGAAACCAACAGCGAGACAGGATCATGGCTGAGATAGCAATCGTCGGCGGCGGACCCTCCGGCGCAATGTGCGGTGAACAGCTCGCGCGCGCGGGCCATCAGGTTCACATTTTTGATGAGCGGCTCGCATGGGAGAAACCTTGCGGCGGAGGTTTGACTCATAAGGCCGTCGAGTGCTTTCCTTTTCTGCTGGACAATGCCTATCCCAAAAAATTGGTGCGAAACGTTGAGCTGATCAGCAGCAACGATCATCGTGCCAACCTGGAAATGTCGCACCCCATAGTGATTTATTCGCGCCGCGTGCTGAATGGCATGTTGTTGGATCGCGCCAGAGAAGCCGGCTGCAACGTGCGGCAAGCAAGGGTACTCGCTGTGGACACGAGCACGCCGAAGCCGCGCTACTCCGTGGACGGCGAATGGCGTACCGCCGATTTCTTGGTGCTTGCGGCGGGCGCACGCAATCAAATCGTGCCGGAAACGCGGGCGTTGCAACGCGACGAACTGGAAATGACCCAGGGCTATTTTATTCCGCAGACCGCCGAGTCGATTACCGTGAAATTCCTGCCGCACTTCGAGGGCTATATCTGGTCGTTTCCGCGCTGCGACCATCTTTCCCTCGGAATTTGCGGAAGCATGGCCGCTCATACGAGCACGGAACTGAAGACGCATCTGAACGCGTTCGTCGAGAAGCATGGTATCCCCATGGAGGGCGCCAAGTTTTACAGTCACGTGCTTCCCTCGCCGAGAGAACGCACGCTTTCCGACCGCGCGGTCCTGGGAAAAAATTGGGCCCTCGTGGGCGATGCGGCGGCGTGGGTTGATCCGCTGACGGGCGAAGGACTTTTTTATGCGATGCGTTCCGGCGAATTGCTGGGGCGATCGATCGCGGAAGGCTGCCCGGAGAAATACACGGCCTGGGTGAAGGCGGCGTTCTCTTCCGAGCTGGAATTGGCGGCGCGCATCGTGCGGCGTTTCTATAGCGGATCGTTTCTCGGCGCTGCCGTTACGACGCGCATGGTGCAGTTCATGAACCGCAGCGCGGTCTTTCGGCAGTTGGTGGGCGACCTCTTCAGCGGCACGCAGGATTACAGCAGCCTGAAACGCCGCTTGTGGGGACATTTAGGAATCACGGTGAGCGATTTCATCGCCAGCGTGCTGAACCTGGAGCGGCCTGCCGCAGCGCAGGTTCCGCGCGGCGGCGCTGCCGCGGGCGACTGACAGCGAGCGAGCCGCCCCAATTGAAGTTCTGCTACCGAGTGTTCCGCGTTCCTTTGCAAGCCGGCTTGGACAGCCGCCTGTAGATTTCCATCCCGCCCCGGCATCCAATTGTCTGAGATAATCGTTCCCAATCATGGCCCCTGAAAAAGAGCCCTCGAAGGAATCCAAGAGCGAGAAGCGCAAGAACGCCTGGAAATCGCTGCCGGACGTCTGGGCGCTGATCAAGCCGCGCCGCGGATTGCTTGCGCTGGGCTTCGTGCTGATGGCCATCAACCGCGTTTGCGGATTGGTCCTGCCTGCTTCCACAAAATATTTCGTGGATAACGTGGCGATTCACCATCAGACGTATCTGCTCACGCCGATTGTGCTGGGCGTTTTGTTGGCAACTTTGGTTCAGGGCCTGACTTCGTTTACGCTGACCCAGCTTCTCTCCAAGTCCGCGCAAAAAATGATCACCGAGCTGCGCCGCCAGGTGCAGGCGCACATCGGACGCTTGCCGATCGCTTTCTACGACACGAACAAAACGGGTGTGCTCGTTTCCCGAATCATGAGCGACGTCGAAGGCGTGCGCAATCTAGTGGGCACGGGCCTTGTTGAATTTGTGGGCGGATTGATGACCGCTGTTTTTGCGCTCGTTTATCTGATTCACACCAGCGTTTTGCTGACGTCGGTGGCGTTCTCGATTCTGCTGGTCTTTGGGTTTGGGATCAGCAAAGCCTTCTCGACGATCCGGCCGATTTTCCGCGCGCGGCCAAAAATTACGGCGGAGGTGACGGGACGGCTCACCGAATCGCTCGGTGGCGTGCGCGTCGTGAAGGGCTATCACGCGGAAGAGCGCGAAGAGGGGATATTTGCCACAGGCGTGCAAAGGTTGTTGGACAACGTTTTGAAGACGCTCACGGCTACGTCTTTGATGAGCCTTTCGGGTGCTACTTTGCTGGGAGTTGTCAGCGCGCTCATGCTCGAGCTCGGCGGGCACAAAATTCTGAGCGGCAGCATGACGCTCGGCGATTGGTTCGCGTTCAATCTTTTCCTCGGCTTCCTGATCGCTCCCGTTTTTCAGATCGTCGCGATTGGCACGCAGATCACGGAAGCTATCACCGGGCTCGAACGGACGCGCGAAATTTTGAACGAAAAGAAAGAAGATGACGATCCGCGCCGCACCGTGACGATGGAACGCATCATCGGCGAAGTCGCGATGGAAAACGTGAGCTTTTCTTACGAATCCGGGAAAGAAGTTTTACACGAAGTGAGCTTTGAATCGCGGCCAGGCACTGTGACGGCACTGGTGGGGCCATCGGGCGCAGGCAAATCGACGATTATCGGCTTGGTTTCGGCGTTCTATGTACCGTCGAGCGGCCGCGTTCTCGTTGACGGGATTGATCTTGCAACCGTGAAGCTGAACTCTTATCGCACACAGCTCGGGGTCGTCTTGCAGGAAACATTTCTCTTCGACGGGACGATTCGCGAAAACGTAGCCTTTGCGCGTCCTACCGCGAGTGAAGAGGAGATTCTTGCCGCTTGCCACATCGCGCGCGTCGACGAATTTGCCGAATCCTTCGAGAAAAAATACGACACGGTGGTCGGCGAACGCGGCGTCAAACTTTCCGGCGGCCAGAAGCAGCGTGTCTCCATCGCCCGCGCCATTCTGGCCGACCCGCGCATCCTAATTCTCGACGAGGCAACTTCGAGCCTCGACTCCGAATCCGAAGCGCTCATTCAGGAAGGCCTTCGTTACTTGATGCGCGGGCGAACGACATTCGTCATAGCGCATCGACTCTCGACAATTCGCCGCGCCGAACAAATTCTAGTCGTCGAAGGCGGCAAAATCATCGAACGCGGCACGCACGCCTCGCTCTACGCCGCCGGCGGCCGCTACTACGACCTCTACACAAAACAGCACGACGTCGAGAGCAATCTTTTCCTCGCCCCCGGCGAAGGCTCCGGCGAACCGGAAGATGGCGACGGCGCGCGCCTGCCGTCCTTCGGCCGTGCAGGCGCAGCTCTGCCGGACGCCATCCGCCTAATCCGCGGCCAGAACAACTGACGACGTGGAATCCAGCGCTGGAGACACATCGTCAGGCGTGCCGCAAATCAAGGTAGGTGGCCAGTTGTCCGGTTACGACTAACCAGACACTCACGTCGATTTGGCAATAAAATGGAGTCCGATGATTATGTTCCTGAAAAGACCACATCTTCTGATTTCATGCGCGTGGCTGCTGCACGCTTCAGCGTGGTGCCTTCCCGTCGATACGGATGGTGTAACCCTCCCAAAGGGGCTGCCGGGGTGGGAAGCATTCCGTTTTGCTTCTTGCGCAGTGTTGCCGTGTGGAGCTATCAAGTTCTCTGGGTACGGGGTGGTATTTGCAACCATAAGCGCCGTGACGACGCTGCTCTTCATATTGGGCTCACCCTGGGTTGTGTTGCGCGGATCACACTCGATGTGGCGCGCGTCTGCTTGGACCGCTGCTACTGCCTTCATCGCTAACGCGCACTGGTATGTGTTCAGTTGGCATAGATCGGACCTCAGGATTGGATACTTCTTCTGGTGGTTCTCTTTTCTATTGTTAGCGATTGGCTTGTTCGACCCTGCATGTAAGCAAGGAGCCACACCCAAAGAGGGCCAAGCCGCCTAACTTGTTGTTACACGAAAGCTGGCGGCCCAGTCCAGCCCGCCGAGTCGGTAGTGCCCGCAGGTTGGCGATTTCACAGGCCTTAGGGTCTGCCTGCGACACAGCAGTCTCCTCAATGCCAAACAGCGGTAATCGGAAAAGTGGAGTCCTGGTACGTCAGATGTCCCGTTACGCCGTCATCGGACACCGATCGAATGCCCAAATCAAGCGTCGCCCAAGCTTGTTATGAGCCTCTGCCTGCTTACACCGCAGTGCGGCGGATGACCAATTTCTTCGTCGCCGGCGGCGGAATCAGCGTCGCCATCTTGCGGATCATCGCCAACACGAGCCGCTTATCTCCGTCGGAAAGCGTGGTGCTGAAGCGCTTGATCTCCGCGAGGAATCGAATTTCATCCTGTGAAAGCTCGCCAAGCATCTTTTGCGTTTCGCGGTCGCGTGGCGTCTCGGTGCCAGGGAAGAAGTCCGCGAGCGAAATATCCATGGCTTCCGCGATTTTGGCCAGCGTTTCAAGCGACGGCACGGTGTGCCCGTTCTCGACGCGCGATAGATAGCAGCGCAAAAGTCCGGTTCGGCGCTCGATGTCGCCTTGCGACAATCCTCGCTGGCTGCGGTAGGATTTGATGACTTCTCCGATGTTTACCCGTGGTTTTTCTTTTGGCACGATAGCTCTCCAAGCTGAGGGGGTATCTTAGTCACTAACAGTAGGAAGAGCAAGAGGGAAATTGCGGGCCATGGTTCCAATCAGACAATGCCCTGTCCCGTCCTGTGGAAATCGCGGCCAGACCCAGTCCTGGTCGCACAACTTCGACGCGCATCGGCCCCGGCCGTCCGCTTGGGGGAATCGTTACTTCAGCTCTGCGTCGGCGTAGCCACCGCCGGCTGCTGCAACCGAAATTCCAGCAAAGTTTCGCTTGGCACCCGTACTTGCTGCCCCTTCGTGAGCACTTGCACAGTCGCTCCCGCGGCAGAACCAGCGCCAGCACCAATCGCAGCGCCTTTGCCGCCGCCTGCGATGGCTCCGATGATGGCTCCGAAAATGGCGCCGCCGCTGACTTTCTTAGCGGTGTCCGCGCCGCGACTCTGCCCTTTCACGGTGTAATCGCTGCTGACCAGCGGATAGTCGTGGCCGTCAATGACGATGCGAATCAGTTCCAGCTGCAATTCCGAGCTCCCCGACAGATGTCCTGCTTGGTTCGCATTGGCCAGTCGGCCATAAACATCGGTCCCCTTGCGCGCCACAAGAGTCCCTCGAACGTATAAATCCGTCTCGAGGCTCGCGCGGAAGACATCACCAACCTGGTTTCTCGAGGAATCCACGCCGTCAATCATCCGGACCAGTAAGGCTTGTCCAGCGGGAATCGTGACCTCACCATATTGCGCCGCGGGATCCTGCGGCGCAGAGGCTGGAGTTGGAGCTGGAGCTGGAGCGGCAGTTGAAGCTGGTGCCGGTTCCGCCGCCCTCGCAGCCGGAGGAGGAACGTCCTGAGATAAAACGGGGCGAGGCGCCGATTCAGACGCCGGAGCTTCTTGAGTTTCGGGAGGTGTCGCCGGAGCAGAAGGTGTAGCGGCCGCGGGTGCTGGACCAGGCGCCGCAGCGCCCGCCGCATTGGGGTCGCCCGTGAATGTCAGCGCCACCGTTTCCGACACATAAAAAGTCTGCACCTGGCCGTCAATCTCAAAGCGCAGCACAGCTTGGGTGCCGCCCAGGTAGCGACCGTGCAGAATCCGCCCATCCTTCAGTTCCAGCGTATCCGCGCTGGCGGCGCCAGCCAAAAATAATCCAAGAACAACTGCGGCAACGATCCGTCCGGGACTCTTCATGGTCTTGCCTCTCTCCTCCGGCGCAGTCCCTTGGCTGGTTGTAGCGCGCCGGTTGACTGATCACACCCGCCCTCACATCTTATCCCATCCATTTGGATGAGGCGCTCCGGCGACGGGTTGCGCAATTTTACTGGCCTACTGCGTGGCCTGATAAAGTTCACGCGTGATGTCGGCCATCAGCGCCGCGCTGATTTTCATGTCGTCGATTCCGCGTACGAGAATCACCAGCACGAACGGCCTCGGGGCAAATACGATCGCGGCGTCGTGATGAATCTTGGTAATCTCGCCGGTCTTGTGGGCCACGCGGATACCCGCAGGCAGTCCGGCGGGAATGCCCTCGTTGAACTTTTGTCGCTCCAGTATCTCAATCATCTGCCGCGAAGAATCCGGATCGACAGCTTTCCCTTGCGCAATAGCGTCCAGCAGCTGCAAAAGCCCGCGCGCCGTCGTCGTGTTGTTCAGGCCCTTCTCGAATGCCTTCTCGTCTTCCACCCCGCGCAGCACATTCATCCCGTCCGCGTCTAGCGCATGCACCGTAGCGCGAATGTTCTCCACACCCAGCTTTTCGATCAGCAAATTCGCCGCAAAATTGCTGCTCGTCGTAATCATCAGCTCACAAAGCTGCCGCAGCGTCCGCGTCTGCCCCACCGCCTTGTACAGCTCCGCGTCCGAATCGTCGGCAGCACTCAGCGTGTAAATCGAGCCGTCCACCAAACTATGAAACTCATTCTTGATGGGCAACGGATCGTCCAGCTTCAGCTTCCCCTCGCGCACCTGATGAAAAAGCTCGATCATTACCGGAATCTTCATCGTGCTGGCGGCGTGGAAAGTCTCATCGGGATTGAAAAACCATTCCGTCTTCCCGTCCAGCGTGCGAAACGCAATGGCCACGTCGGCCCCGCTCTTTCGAATGAGGCCTTCGACTTGTTGCTGCGCCGCGGTAAGTTTTGCATCCTGCCCCCGAACAGGAACGCCGGCTAAAGTGGCCAGCAATGGGAATAGCAACGCACTCCGGATTTTCAACAGTGTTCCTCCAACGAGACGGTCCGAATCCTCACGAACAGCCGCGCAAGAATACTCTCACGAGCTGGCAAAATGCCAATCCGCTCTTGTGATTCCGCTGCGCCATTTTTCCGGGGGAAAAGACAACTCCATCTTCTTCTCTGGCCACTAGGAGGGCGAGTCTATGCGAATGGTCCCGGAGGAGGGGGTCGAACCCACACGGCCTTGCGGCCACCGGATTTTGAGTCCGGCGCGTCTGCCAGTTCCGCCACTCCGGGGTGACACTTGAAAATAGCATGGCGAGGGCGCGCACTCAAGACGGATTGGGGTACGGAAGTGGGCCGGATTCGATTCACGGTTCCGAATGGACGATGCGTCGAGTACGTTGGTTTATGAAGATAAATAGGAATTGCATTCTTTTCTCCGAGCAGTCCGTAAGGAATCGATTTTCGTACTCTTAAGAGTCCATAATCGGTTCCGTTTTTTAGGCTATTGATGCAAGCGCCGCCTTTGGCTGGGGGGCAAACTTCCTCTTGTAGTACGCCGTAGTGGCAATGATCGCGGGTAAGCCGATCGACACTGGCACTAACCACAGCCAAAGTTGCGATTTCCCACGCACCAGGGGGCCAATCGCGACAAGGCAGAACGCGGTCCAAGCGGCTATATAGCTGCCGATCATGCCTTGCAGGTGGGCGTACCACCAAAACATCTTTTCCGTTGGCGGATGCGTGAAACGCCATAGGGTTCTGCCAGAAATGCGCATGCCGATGGCTCCGAAAACAAGAGCGGGAATGCGCAGGTTCTGGACAATCTCGGGCCGGATGGCACCAAACAGCGCCAGTGCCGCGCTGGCTGCGAAACACAGGATGGCGGCAGCCCAGTCCAGGCCACGGACAACTGATTTACCTTGCCAGGCCGCTTTCTGCCCGAGCACTCGGTATGCTGCGAAAGCCGCATAGAAGCTGAAGATAGCCACCAGCGCGAGAAAGAGGATTGGCCGATAGGCAGCCATGACCAGCGCGGTGGACGCAACCGTGGCCATGCACCAGAAGTAGATTTTGCCCCACAGGCGATGCGCCTTGCCACCCTTTGCAGTGACGAGAGCCAGCGGAGCCAGTAGGAATGCTCCACTGCCGGCGGTAATGTGAACCGCCAGAAAAATGTGCAGCCAACCCGGATCGCGCACCTATCACCTCAGGACCACTCGACGTTTTTGAAGCGTGACATACAATTCCGTACGTAGTTCACCATAAAATGGTTCCACGAAAATCCCGTGCCCGGAGTGAGATCTGCAATGCACCTCGCTTGTTCGAGCAATTCAAAAGGCGGGATTCCGGTCAGGAGACGCGGCGCTCCCAGGGTGGCGGAACTTTGACGGAGGCCATTCCGGCTGCGGTGGCTGCTTGAATGCCCATTTCGGTGTCTTCAAACACCAGACACTCCGCCGGCGCCACCCCCAGCTTGGACGCTGCGAGCAGAAACGCTTCGGGGTCGGGCTTGCCCTTCTTATACTCACCGGCGCAGACCAGCGTGTCGAATCGGTCGAGAAGTTTTAGCACGTCGAGAGAAGCGGTCACCGAATCCCTGGCGCTCCCCGAGACCACCGCAAAAGGAATCCTCCCGTGTTGCGCCTCGATATGCTCCAAAACTTCCGGGACAGCCCTGAGCTGCGGCAGCAGCTCGAAATAAAGCTCTTCCTTCCGCTCCGCGACGCTCTCCACGGGCATATTCAGCAGGTGATTTTGGTTCAGCGTGGCAATGATCTCCGTCGTGGGCCTGCCGCCCCAGGCATAGAATAGTTCCTCTTCAAACGGACAATCCCATTCGCCCAGCGCCTTCTTCCACGCCACATAGTGCAGCGGCATCGAATCCACGATAGTTCCGTCGCAATCAAACAAATACGCTCCAAATGTGCCCTGCGGCAATTTCAATTTCATGCGCTATTCCTATCTCCTCTCCACCATTCTAAGCGACCGCGCCGGTACGTGCTAATCCACAGCGACGCGGCAATTTCGCCCGGTGTGCTGAACAACAAAGCACAATCCGCGCAGTTTTCTTGCTCAATGAACGCTGCGCCCCTTGTCCCTCGCCCGCCAAGCCGATAAACTCCGCCCTTCCATGCCTCCGCTCACCGCCAGCGAATCCCTCGCCCAATCTGCATCGCCCAAGCGCGGCCTCGCCGGTTTCTGGGCGCTCATCGCGGTGCAGTTCCAAGGCGCTTTCAGCGACAACGCTCTCAAATGGCTAGTCAGCTTCCTCGTTCTGGACTCCGCGCTCTCCAAAGCAACTCGCGACCTCTGGTTCGTCCTGGTTGTCCCGTTGCTCTTCGCCGTTCCCTTCTTACTGTTCTCCATCCCCGGCGGCTATCTCGCCGATAAGTACAGCAAACGCAGCGTCACCCTCTGGACAAAACTCTTCGAGCTCGCCGTCATGGGCCTGGCAACCTATGCGCTCGCCACCGATCAACTCGCCATCGCCGGCGCCGCCCTATTCCTCGCCTGCACCCAAGGCGCAATCTTCGGCCCCACCAAATACGGCCTGCTCCCCGAACTGCTTCCCCTCTCCAAATTAAGCTGGGGCAACGGCATCATCGAACTCGGCACGCTCCTTGCCGCCATCATCGCCGCCCTAGCCGGCGGTTTTCTCGCGCAACACTTCCACGGCCGCCAAATCTGGTCCGGCCTAATCTTTCTGGCCCTCACCGTCCTCGGTCTCCTCACCAGCTTCGGCATCACCAAAGTCCCCGCCGCCGACCCTACCCGCCGCTTCGATTGGAACGTCCCCGCCGAATTTTTCCACGAAATTCGCCACATGAAATCCGACCGCACTCTCTGGACCGCCGTCGTCGCCAACACCTTCTTCTGGTTTCTTGGTTCCCTGCTCCTGCTGAACATCGTCCTCTACGCCACCGATATTCTTCATGTGGACGACCCTCACAGCAGTTACCTCCTCGCCGCCCTCAGTCTCGGCATCGGTATCGGCAGCTTCGTTGCCGGCCTCGCCTCCGGCAAAAAAATCGAGCCCGGCATGGTCCTCCCCGGATTAGCCGCCATTCTTCTAATGTGTGTTCTCCTTTCGCGTTCGGGCATCAGCTATCTTGCCGTGTTAGTCCAATTAGCATTTCTAGGCCTCGCCGGGGGCTTCTTCGTCGTCCCCGTCAACGCGCTCATCCAACAGCGTCCGAAGCCCGAAGAAAAGGGCCGCGCCATCGCCGTCGCGAACCTCCTTTCCTTCGTCGGCGTCGCCCTGCAACCCCTCGCGCAATACGCCATGCTCCGCCTCGGCCATCCCGATCCCGCCCGCGTTTTCTTAATCGCCGCCGGCATGACCGTCCTCATGGGCATCCTCCTCCTCCGTATGTTGCCCGACCTTTGGCCCCGGACCCTCGACTGGACGCGCCTGCGCCCAAGAGCTACTCTATAGCCCCTCCGTTCGTCAGGGGCTCCTGGCCCGCCGGGAGCAAACGAACGGTTTCAGAGGTATTCGATGGATACGGCGTCGACCGCTTCGCGGTCGCTTCACTCTTTGGCCGCTTCGCGGTCGCCCCTTTCATTAACCGGTGCCCGGTCACCGTTGGTAGTGGCGTCCCTCGCTGGCACAAAGCCTGAACACCGTGGGCTCTCTTACTGGATGAATCGCGTTCTCGAAGAGCTTGCGGCCCTGCTCACCTCGCCCGACCCTGATACCGTCCACGATCTCCGCGTCGCCATCCGCCGCTGCCGCTCCCTGGCAACCGCAATGCAAGAAATCGATCCCGATCCTGCCTGGCACAAAATGCGCAAAGTCGCCCGCAAACTCTTCCGCTCCCTCGGTTCCTTGCGCGACGCCCACGTGATGGAGGAGTGGATCAAGAAACTCGCTCCCGAAAATGATCCACTCCGCGCCCAGCTTCTCACCTCTCTCGACGCCGACGAGAAGCAGTTCTCCCAATCCGCCCTGCGCGTAGCTGCAAAGTTTGACAAAAAGGAATGGTCGCGCCTCGAACGGCAGCTGCGCCAGCGCGCCAGGCTCGTGCCAATAGGAGGCCTCGCCGCCGAATGCCTGGCGCTCGAGCGCTTCGAGGAAACCAAAGAACTCCACAACCGCGCGTTGCGCTCGGAAAAGCCCAAGGTGTGGCATGCCCTGCGTATCGGCCTAAAAAGGTTCCGCTACACAGTCGAAGGTTTCTTGCCGGATCGCTATGCCGCCTGGAGCGAAAACCTGAAGCGCCTTCAGGACTTGCTCGGCGACGTCCACGATCTGGATGTGCTTGCCCAAATGCTCAAGGACGCGAAAGCCTCCGAGCCGCAACAAGACTCCAATGCTTCCGTCACGTGGCATGAAAAAATCGCGCTGGAACGTCACCAGCGCATCGAAACCTACCGCCAGCTCACCCTCGGCAAGACTAGCCTCTGGCACGACTGGCGCCACGATCTTCCACACGGCCAGCGTTTAGAAGCCTCAGCCACGGCCCGGCTCCGCGCCACGGCCCGTGCCGCCGATGCTCACTCCCCCCGCACCGCCCAGGTTTCGCGCCTCGCCATTCGCCTGTTTGACCTGCTTCGCCGCGCGAACGCCGCGCCACTCTTTCGCGAGGCAAACACGCGCCGCATGATGGAAGCCGCCGCGAAGCTCCATGGAATCGAAGCCGCCGGCAACCGCCGCCTGTCTCCAAAAGCGCTTCGCAAATATCTGCTCTCGTTGACTGTTCCACCCAATTGGTCCACGGAAGAATGGGATTTGATGTCCTGGGCCACCCGTTTTCACCGCGGCCCGGAACCCAAGCAAAAAAACGGCTTCGCAAAACTTTCCGAAGAAGAGCAAACCATTGTTCGCGCGCTGGCCGGCGTCCTGCGCCTCGCACGGGGCCTACGTAAAAGCGGCATTCAGCGCACCACGGGTCTTCGTTCCGAGAAATCGCCTGATGCCCTCGTCCTTACCGTACCAGAATTGATCGACACAGAAGAATCCGCCGCCCGCCTAGCCGCCGCCAAACATCTACTAGAATCCGTCCTGGAAAAACCCCTCATCCTCAAACCCGTTCCAAAGCCCAATCCATCCGCCGCTACCACCGAACCCAAATCCCAGCCGCCGCTAGTCGTTGCCGCCTACGGCTAGCGTCACCCACGCCATTTCGAAAGTTGTGTCGCCTCGTCCTCCATCTACAAGCAAAATCTCAACTTCGTTGGATACGATATCCGCAAGCCCATCATGAAACCTAAATCCGACCGCAAACGCCTCGATACGCTCCTCCTCGAACGCGGCCTAGCCGAGTCCCAGCAAAAAGCCCAGGCCATCATCCTTGCCGGCGAAGTCTTCGTAAACGGCGTCCCCTTTCAGAAAGCCGGAACCCCGGTCGCCATCGACGCCCTGCTCGAAATAAAAAGCCGCCATCTGAAATACGCCAGCCGCGGAGGCCTAAAGCTGGAAGGCGCCCTGGAAGACTTCGTAATCAACCCCTCGGCACTCGTTTGTCTCGATGTCGGCGCTTCCAACGGCGGCTTCACCGATTGCCTTCTGCAACGCGGCGCCGCCCGCGTCTACGCCATCGACGTGACCATCTCCCAACTCGACTGGAAGCTCCAAAAAGATCCTCGCGTTACCGCCATCGAACGCAACGCCCGCGAATTGGCTGCCGCAGATCTCCCCGAACAAGTCGATCTTGTGGTCGTCGACGTCTCATTCATTTCCGTTTGCAAAATCCTGAAGCCTGCTTCGCTTTGCGCCAAGCCCGGCGCGAATTTTCTAATTCTCATCAAACCTCAATTCGAGCTCCGCCGCGATGACATCGCCCCAGGTGGAATCGTCACAGACCCTCGTCTCCACGAAAAAGCCATCGCCCTTGTCCAAGAATCCGCCGAAGCCGAAGGCCTTTCCTGCACAAAAATCCTGCCGAGCCGCATCACTGGCGCTGAAGGCAATCAAGAGTATTTTCTCCACGCCCGCAAACCTACCTGAAGTAGAATCGCTCAGCGCTATGCCAACCGCTCTCAATTTCAAAACCATCGGCGTCATCTCGCGCCCGCGCCGCGCAAATCTTTCCACGGTCGTCCCTCCTCTCATTCAATGGCTCGAATCCCGCGGCCTCACCGTGCTTTACGACGAGGAGACCGCTTCCGCGCTCCCCAATCCTTCGAACGCCGAGACCCGTGAGCACATCGCCGACCAAGCCGACATTCTCCTCGTCCTCGGCGGCGACGGCACCCTCCTCGCCGCCGCCCGCGTAGCCGCCGCCCGCTGCATTCCCATTCTCCCCATCAACCTGGGCAGCCTCGGTTTCCTCACCAGCTTCACCGTCGAAGAGCTCTATCCGGCTCTCGAAGAAACTCTCGCCGGCCGCTCCTCCATGGACCAGCGCGTTATGCTTCAGGTCGAGCTCGTCCGCGCCGAAGCCGTCGTCGATCTTCAGCACGTCCTCAACGACGCCGTCGTCAACAAAAGCGCTCTCGCCCGCATGATCGAGCTCGAACTCTTCATCGACGACGATTTCGTCTGCCGCTACCGCGCCGACGGCCTCGTCGTCGCCACTCCCACCGGCTCAACTGCCTATTCCCTTTCCGCCGGCGGCCCCATCGTCCACCCGTCCGTCGAAGCCTTCATCATCACGCCCATCTGCCCCCACACGCTCACCGATCGCCCCGTCGTCGTCCGCGATTCCTCCTGCATCGAAGTAAAACTCGCCGGCAACTCCGAATCCGTCTTCCTCACCCTCGACGGCCAAAAAGGCATCCCCATGGAATCCGAAGACCGCATCCGCATCACGCGCTCCCCGCACTGCCTCAAGCTCATCCAGCCCCCCAAAAAGCCCTACTTCGAAATCCTCCGCAGCAAACTAAAATGGGGCGAAGCCTAGTCCCTTGTGACGAAGCCTAGTCTCTTCCTCCGCGGGCGTCTGTCTACCCACCCTTCCATAACTTTGCAAAAGAGCGATGTGGAGTGCGGCAGCTCTGCTGCCGCTTTTCTCGGCAAGTCGCACGTCTACACATTTCGCGAGATTGAATAATCTAGATTTTTTGCAATTCAAAACGCCGAGCAATGCATCAGTAACTTCAATTTCCCGATAGGTGTGTTTGTTAGAGGTTACGACGTGTTCGCAGAAAACAACTTCACTACAATGCTGTCAAACGGCTGAGCGCGACGAAAACTTGCCGCCCGCCCGTTACGCCAGCGCCAAATTCAAATTCTCAATAGCCTCGTCGATCTCCCCCGTATTCTTATACCCCACGGTCACGCAATCCACTCCCGCATTCTTGAACGCGAATCTCATCGCCGCTCTGCGGTCCTCGCGATTAAACGTCCCCTCGCCCGCCAGCTTCATACTAATTACGCCCAGTCCCGCTCGTCGCGCCTCTTTCACGTGCGTAACAACTTCCGGCACGTTTCCCAATCCGTCCGTGTTGTAATCCTCCGCGTCCATTCGCGTCCCTTTGTGATTCATCCGAATCATCGCGATGTCCAGCCAGTTGTTCTCCGGAACTCGCCGCAGCGCCGGAAGCCCGTGCACCGACGCTCCGTGGCTCACAATCATCTTCTTCCGCTCCGCTTCCAGAATTCCATCCTGCCACCTTCTCGTATCCGCAGGCCAGGTCGTCGTATGCTGCCAGTGCAACAGCATAATGTCGAAATATTCCGTGTTCGACAGCTTACGCAATTCGTCGAATTTCTCCAGAGGATCCCCGCCGTCCCACGTAGTCACTTTCGACATAATCCGGTAGCTGTCGCGCGGAATCCCTTTCAACGCCACTCCCAGCATCCGCTGCGTCTCGCCATAGGACTCCGCCGTCTCGAAAAACCGAATCCCGTTGTCGTACGCGTAGCGCACCAGCCTCGTAAATCCGTCCTGCCCCAAGTCGCGCTGCACCTGCCCGCCAAAGCTCCCGGTCCCAAAAGCCAGCCGCGTCACCTTAACTCCCGATTTTCCCAGCGTCACCCAATCCGTAGCCCTCTGCCGCGCCACGCTCCTCCCCGCCGCGGTCAACGGAAGCCCCGCAGTCGCAGCGACAGCCCCTCCAGCAAGTCCAGTTTTAAGGAATTCACGTCGTGTGTAGTGGGACACAGCAGCACCTCGATTCCGGCCAAGGAAGACGCAAGTGTGATGAAGCGCAGTTACCGTTTCGGCTGGGCGCCACTACCCGTCCTCCCGCCCTGACCATGACCACTCCATCTTAATCCCAATGTCAATTCCCCGGTATAGCTCACCCATTGACCACTACCCGGGCACTTCTCCGATCACCCCTGCGAGCGGCTAGCCTCGCGTTCCCTCTCGTGCTTTAATTCAAGCTACTTTGTCAGCAACGATGGCCACTTGCGCTAATTGCTCGCGCTCGTTCGATGGCGACAAATGCCCATACTGCGGTTCCGTTCCGAAGCTCGTCCTGCATGATTCTCCTGTGCCGGACACGAGTCCTTGGTGGGCTCGACCGACGGATTTCGTGGGCTGGAAATATCGAATCGGGCTCTTAAGGTTCTCAACCACGTGACATGCGATTACCAACCCATCTGTCGCATCCGCTCCAGAATAAGTTCGCTATAGTGATTCATGCGCTCGGGCCGCCGCTTCAGTGGCAACGGCAGAATCGCCGCCAGTCGCGCCGACTGTTCCCGCCCGATATTCCGCGCCGAGATTCGGTAGTAGTATCGGCACGCCGACTCCGCACCATAAACACCCGGCCCCCATTCGACCTCGTTCATATAAAGTTCCAAAATGCGCTTCTTCCCGAGCACCAATTCGGCCACCGGCACAAGTGTGAATTCCGCCCCCTTCCGCAGAATCGAGCGCCCGGTTCCGAAGAACAGGTTTTTTACCAGTTGCTGCGTAAGCGTGGACCCGCCGCGTATGCGCCCGCCTTCCATATCCTTCTCAGCAGCGATTTCCATCGCCCCCCAATCGAATCCATGATGCTGGTAGAAGCGCGCGTCTTCCGCCGCGATGACGGCATGCTGGAAATCGGGCGAGATTTGGCTCAGCGGAACGAATTCGTATCGTTCGTGATACGGCCTGTGGTGAATCCATGCCTCCATGCGGCGCTCCATATGCACCGCGGTAGTCGGTGGGTCGATCCACCGCGCCGCGACAAGCATCAGCACAGCCAGCGACCAAAGAAGCGCTGCTCCGATGAGAAACCATCGAACGAAGGATCGGAGAAAACCTCTCCGATGCGGCGTCTTCGGCGGTGTCTCTGGAGCTTCAGTCACACTTCAGCATAATCGCTTGGGCTCTTTTGACATAACGCCCGATGTGTCGTGCCTTACCGTACAAATGGCGGCCGCCGGCCAGGGACCTGGTCCGGGAAAGCCACATTAAAACCTCCGCGCCACTCTGACGAAGCGCGCCAGGCCCGAAAATCAACCCCAAAAAAATACTTGACAAGGGTATGGCATTTCTGGTACTCTTTGGTTTGGAGATTCACACCCAGTCGACCCTTGCTGCCGCCTTTCCGGGCGGCTATTTTTTGGCCCGCTCGTAACCTGGCGCTCGACGGTCAGGCCTGATCTTTCCCCCGGCTCTCTAACCTTATTTCCAATCTTGCATTTCGAGTTTTGCATTTCCAGTTTCGAGTTTCCACTTCCGCATTTCGCTTTAACTTAAATCCATTTCTAAGAGGCTTCCATGACAAACGCAAATCCCGGCGCTGGCATCGCCTCGCGCTGCCAGTTTCAATTTTCCGACGGCCGCTGCTGCCGTATGTTGCGCACCCCGGCTCATCCCATCTTCTGCGTCTTCCATGCCAAGCAAGAGCTCCAACTCCTCGAATCCCAGTCCCTCGGCACCGAAATTTCCGCCACCTACCATGGCCATTTCCTCACCGCCACCGACATCAACCACGTCCTCGGCAAACTCTTCATCGCCGTCGCCCAGGACCGCGTCCCCCCTCGTAAAGCCGCCGCCCTCTCCCACCTCGGCCGGGTCCTGCTCTCCAGCCTCCCCCACGTAAAAAAGGAGTTTCCCTTCACTTACAAACTCAAGCATTGGAACGAGACAGTCCACAACGCCCCTCCCCTCTCTCCACCTCCCTCCCTCACCGACTCCAACTCCCCTCCCGAATCCCTTCCCGAGCTCCCTGAACCAGACTCTGCTGAAGGAGACTAAACATTCATCTTCATCGCCGGTGGCTAGTCCCCGCACACTATAAGTGGCTATTCCAACTACTTCTGCAGAAATCAAGTTGTCCGGTAACCGCTGTTTCCCAGGCATTCGGCGCCGCAGACTTTAGAGGAAGTACCTGATGTGCTTTTCGGGGTTTTACCCGATGGACAAGTACCCTCCCTATAATGAGTATCTAAGCAAAGGTGGGTAAGAGATGGGATCGATGAAAAGATCAAGGCTAGCACTTGAGTTCTCATTCTTGCCTTCCTTGGAGAATGCTGCAGCATCGATTTGGTGCCCCGAATGTCAGAGTGCCCAAGTCCGCAGATCAAGAACGAGAGGAATTGTTGAGTCCCTCCTGGCCAGGCTACTGATTCGACCGTATCGATGCGAAGAATGCGACTGTCGTTTCTTCCGCTGGTCCATTCGACACAAACCTAAGGCAACAAGACCGACAAGGAGAAGCAATGCCCGAGACTTCAACCTACACACACCTCCCGGGGCGTCCCATAGTGACCGTACTCCGCAAGCTGATGTGGATTGAAGAGCCGCGCTTTCAGGGCTACGGTTGCTCCGAATGCGCATGGGCTTTCAAGCCCTCGGGGCCGCCTGCGGGCAATTCGCTCGACGAAATGAAAGTGATCTTCGAGCGCCTGCGCGATACGGAATTTTCAGTCCATGTCTGTGCTGAACACCCAAGGGCCATGAAGGCAAAAGGCTAAAAAACCCGGCTTCCCTGCTTGCACAAGTCGCATGGCTCGGTGGCCACCTGTTGCGAGGCCAAGAAATCGGAAGAAATCCAATCCTTCGCACAGCGTTGCGTGCCAATGCCCGAGAAGTCGTTACCGGTAACTTGGGAACCAGAACCCACTTTTCCGACCAGCGCGTCTACCAGGACTTTGAGATGTTTTCTGTCGATATACAGGCAGACCACAGCAACTCCGGATGGCAGCGTAAAGCTGCAAGTACTAGTGTAGATGACCAGCGGGATTAAGGGAGTCAGCAAGGCTGATCAGGTTTTGGGGGTGGACTTTGATGATGCCCCGTCGCGGGGCGTCAATATCCGCAATAAGGAGAAAGGCGACCGCGATGACGATGGGCATTACAAATCGGACGCTCTGGGGATCCTTGGGTCGCATATAGAAGCCAATCATCAGGTTGCAGCAAATGGCGATGGCCCACATGAAACCCCACCCGGCCAGGGGGATGCGATTCCACCAGGCTGCTTGCGTGTAGCCCTGGGAGTTTAGAACATCATTCATTCCTGAAACCGTTAGCGCCTCGACTGAGCCGCGATCCGTGTCGGCGGGAGCTTTCACAGCCTTCCACAGTTCTGCTTGGAGTTTGGCGGTAGTGGCATTGACCTCGCGCGTCTGATCGCCACTATGTGTGTAGAACAAGATGCGCTGGTCGAGGTAACTAAGCAGCAGGCCTCGAACCTTCTCGGCGGCATCGGCGGGAAGCAGGTCCGCGCGCACGTACTCCGTGCCAATGGCGTTGGCCTCTTCCTCTTCCAGGTTCTTGCGCTGATCGTAACGAGTGCCGGCCATGGAAAAGGTAAAGCCGATGATTAATCCAAGAAGGGTGAGCATCGCAGCGAGAAGGACGGCATAGTCCCCCCGTTCCTCCTCGGGCATCTCACCTCGGCGTTTGCGCAATACTGTACCGACTAGGCAGGAAAGCCAAAGAACCACAACCGTTACAAAGAACGTCACGATTGGATGATCGACTAGAAAGGTCATGTGAGGGCAGCCTCCGTTTCAGGGACACTTTACATCAAGAAGAATCTGGCGGATGAGAGGCTTACGATACGTACGATATCGCACTAATCCCGATTAGTCCCCGTTACCGGAGATGTGAAGTAATACTTCATTTGGACGATTTCCGCGATTGCCAGGCATTGGACCTAGGGATTTCCCCGTGCAGTGAACTCCAAGAAGGTTCCTTCCCGATGCTCGTCATTCAGGTTTTGCCCGTGGTGTGTAGGCACCGACCAGAAGCGCGACTGTAATCGCAATGTAAAGAACTCCGGCGATTCCCTCAAGCGCTGCCAACATGCGCGCCTCACCCTGCAAAGGGACGACATCGCCGTACCCGATCGTAGAGAGAGTTACCAAACTAAAGTACAGCAGTTCTGCGTGGCGATCCGCTGCCGCGAAAGCGCTGCGCTGAATCGACCCGGGAATCAGGACGTCCATAACGCTGTAAAGCGCAAACCACTGCATTCCGAGTAGTAGGTAGATGCTGACCGCCGTATAGAGATGACCATCGTCGACTATGCGGGCATTTTTCAGGTAGCTAAACAGGGCAACGGCACTCAGCCCGAAGAAAGCCGCTAGAATTCCCCATTTCAATCCAATCAACGGCCGAATCGGGAAGATGGTGCAAACTGCTGTGGAAATCACGACCCCGGTCATCAACAGCACTGTGGGCCACATCCAGACCTTGATCTGTACCATTCTGACGGCCGCCAAAAGGAGCGGCGCAAACATCAGCCCTCCGAGAACCAGTCTTCGAACCTCGCCCCGGTCCAACAAGGGGTAGAGCAGAATGACGAGCAGCAGGGATAAGAGGAGGAAGAGATCCCGCCATGCTTGCGAGGAATGCCGCATCAGGACACCTAGACGTGTAGCGGTTGAAGACTGGGCCTTGTCCGGAGTTTCACCGGGGCAACCTTCCTAGATCGTGATCTGGAAGATTGCTTCCAAAGACAAGACCTAGATTACTGTTGAGTTCCCCATCGCTTGAGCGCAGCGAATATCGTAAAACCAAACTTCAGCCACCAGCCTTTCCGTTCACACCGCCGATTCCAATGGGGAGATGAACATGCGCCCCGCGAGGGCCTCTCCGATAGCAACCACGAGGTCTGTGTCAATCCGAGACTTGGTAACGTATGTGAGTGCGCCCGTATTGAGAACAGCTTGGACGAAATCAGCGTCAGCATGTACCGTCAAAAATACGATCTTCAATGTGGAACCGGATTCCCTCAGTCGACCGGCTGCCTCTATCCCGTCTAATTTCGGCATCGAAATGTCGGTGACGATAACATCCGGTTGCAGCTTCGCAGCGGCTTCAAGCAGAGCTTCACCGTCCTTCACACACCCGACAACGTCGAAGGTTGGTTCCAGAAGACCTTGGACTAACTCCAAAAGTCTGCGATGGTCATCGGCCAAGAGTATTCGTATTTTTTGCACCTAAGCAACCCGCCGACCGCAGGGCACCAGGTGAGAGCCTTCGTTTACATGCTGGGCTATCCCAGCCGGAGACGTAGGACCAAACTTCTGATAGACCTGGCAAGACGCGTCTCACTTAAGCTTCGCCCTAGATGGAGCCTCTGAAAACTGTCAAAAGAAGCAGGTCCTCCGGCCCGACTCACACAATAGGCAGGAAGTCCTGAGGCGTATTGCTCCTCGTAGACATGCACTGATAAGCTTGGAAGTTACGCTTTGGCTATTCTCTTTGGAGGGGCAATGGCGTGTAAGAGTTGTGGTTCCGACAAGCAGCAATACTTCTCAGGGGAATTGTCGGTTGCTTTCCCCGCTATTGAAAAACTCAAACAAGCCCCCGTCTACGTCCTCCAAAAGCTCCTGGTCTGCTTGGACTGCGGATATGCCGAGCTAATCGTTCCTGCAACCGAATTGGAACAGCTTAGAAAAGGCATCTAGGCATTCCGCCCAACAATCTCAGGGCGTAGTTAACTGCGCACTCATTGCGCCTCAGACGAACCTGGTCACGTTCAAGTGTCTTGCAAGTCCCGATAAGTCGTGCCAGCTCAACCGGTCAGCAAGAATCGCAAGATCGAGACTTTCATGGCAAAGAGTGCGACCCTTCTACGGAGACCACATGAAAACACTAACCCCTTTGGAATCTGCACATCCAGAAAAATCGCCTCTAAACCCTCTGGATTGAGCAGATCCAAAACGCTGGACTTAAAACCCTTTAGAATGAACATTTACGAAAAAACTGGGGTGGGGGCACCTGCGCCGAGGGTACAAACCGGGAAGATCCCTGACTAAATAAACCGGGAGCATCCCAGACGCTCGCCGTCGCGAGCAATAGCGCTCCACTTCAGGAATCGCGCTCGTTCGCCTTCGCCGCAACGCGGATCAACGTCGGAAGAACCTCTCCGAACTTTGTGTCGTGCGGCTGGCCAAAGCCGAAATATAGCTCCCTATAGATTGCATAGAGATCCTTATAGATGTTCTGCGCCGCTGGTTCCGGCGTGAAGACCGTATGCGCGGGACAAATCTTGTCCTGCGCTTCTTCCACTGTCTTGAACGTGCCCGCTGCCAGAAAAGCGAAAATCGCCGAACCGAGACTCGTAACGCTTTTGCTCGGCACCAGCACCGGCCGCCCAAGCACGTTCGTGTAGACTTGGTTGAGCACGTTATTTTTCTGTGGAATGCCGCCCGCGTTGATTACGCGCTTGATCTCCACTCCGTGTTCCGCCATCCGGTCCAGGATGATCCGCGTATGGAACGCTGTTCCCTCAATCGCGGCAAAAAGTTCGTCCTGCGCGGTGCTCTGCAGGTTCCATCCGAGGGTAATGCCGCGCAGATTTGGATTCACCAGCACCGTGCGGTCTCCGTTGTCCCAGGTCATCCGCAGAAGTCCCGTCTGCCCTGCGCGGTATTTCTCCAGTCCCTGGCTTAGCGTCGCGACATCCGTTCCACCGCGGCTGGCAATGGCGTTGAAAATGTCCCCTACCGCCGAAAGCCCTGCTTCAATCCCGGTTCGCTGCGGATGCACGCTTCCCTGCACCACTCCGCAGACCCCCGGAACCAGATTGACCGATGGCGTGATTCCAATGATGCAGGTCGAAGTCCCGACCACATTCACCATGTCGTCGGTCCGGCAGCCCGCCCCGATGGCGTCCCAGTGCGCATCGAAAGCTCCCACGGGTATGGGAATGCCCGCCTTCAGACCCAGCTTTTCCGCCCACTCAACGGAAAGCTTTCCGGCGATTTGGTCTGAAGTCGCATATTCGCCTTGCAGCTTTGCCCTCACGCCCGCAAACAAGGGATCCACTCTGACGAGAAATTCCTCCGGCGGCAGCCCGCCCAAATCCGCATTCCACATCCATTTATGCCCCATCGCGCAAATGCTGCGCTTCACTCTGCGCGGATCGCTGATGCCGCAAAGCGTCGCCGCCGCCATGTCGCAGTGCTCGAACGCGGAAGCGAACGCACCGCGTTTTTCTGGATTGTGCCGCAGCCAGTGCAACAGCTTCGAGAAGCCCCATTCGGAGGAATACACTCCGCCGCACCACTCGATGGCTTGCAGCCCCTCACGATGCGCCGCTTCGGTAATCTCAGCGGCTTCGGCTTTTGCCCGGTGGTCGCACCACAGATAATATTCGTCGAGAGGCTCCAGATTTTTTCCAACGGGAATTACCGAGGAGCCGGTCGTATCCATCGCCAGCGCCAGCACCTGATCCCCGGAAATGTTCGCCTTTTTTACCGCCTCGCGGGTAGCGCTCGCCAGCGCGCGCATCTGATCGTCGTGCGACTGCGTGGCGTATTCGGGGTCTTCGCGTTTTCGGTGAAGAGGGTATTCCGCAAGCGCCGTTGCGAGCAGCCCGCGTTCGCTGTCCACGATCGAAACGCGGACACTCAACGTCCCAAAATCAACCCCAGCTACAATAGCCATGGTTTAAGCATTCGCTCCGGACCAATAAAATATCGCCCGTAAAATATTACCCCGCGTGGGCGTACATGTCCCAGCCAAGGTACCGCGACGCGGCTTCGTGCACCGCCGGAGCCACCGACGAAAAATTTGCGGCCACGTGATGCTCGAATCCGTTTTCGCAGATATAGTGCAGCAGTTTTTGCAATCCGGCAATTTCCACCACACCCGCTCCGCCAAAGGTCTCCAGCGGATCGTCCGTGAATCTCCCGCTTCCGGTGTAACCTCGCATTTTTCCCGCAGTGTCGTCGGTGGAAAAGCGCGCGAAACACATCGCTCCGGCCTTCACTTTTCCCACGCAGGTTCCAAACGTGTTTTCCTTCCCCACGGTGCCCGCGATGATCGCCTGGTAATCCATTTTGACTTCGTTGAAGAAATGCTTCGGCAAATTGCTGCAATGGAAGCATACGGCTTTGTTGGGATCGTTCCCGTAGTTGTTATTCCAATCGAGCAGCGCGCTGGGCGTTTCCGAGGCGAGTTGCAGAGCATGCATTCCTAGCACACCGCAAACGTCCACTTCGCAGGCGCTCGAAAGCAGCGACTCGCTCATCATGCTCATCACCGTGCAGGGCACCACGCCAAGGTTCTCTTCCAGTGAAGTCCAGCATTGCACCGCGCTGATCTGCAAGTCAGTGGCTTTCATCCACTGATCGATCACCGCTCCGAGCTTAGCCATCTTCAAAAGCGCCGCGTGCGGAATATCGTTGGTCGTCACATATTTCTGGATGGATTGCAGCTTCTGCGCCGCCGCTTCGTCGGTATCCTTCATCCTGCCGATGCGCCCCAGCACTTCGGAAAGATCGAGCGTCTCGACCGAAATCCCGCTGGCTTCCAGTAATTTCTCGCTGTACCTCACCGTATTGAATGCCGCGGGCCGGGCCCCAAGAGCGCCGATCCGCAGATTGCGCAATCCTTTCACAACCCGGCAAACACCCGCGAACCATTCGAGATCCTTCGCAAACTCCGCCGAGCTAGGCGCCTCGGTATGCAAGGTGGTCAGGGAATACGGAATGCCGTACTGCGTAAGATTGTTGCAGGCGGACATCTTGCCGCAAAAACTGTCGCGCCGGTCCGAGATGGTCATCTTGGACTGCGTATCGGGCGTTGCCTGCACCAGAACGGGCACTCCGAGATGCGCCAGCCGCAGCGTATCCGCGATGGCGCGTTCGTCTCCGAAATTCGGCAGGGTCACAATCACGCCGTCAATCGCATCGGCTCTGGACTTAAACAGTTCAGCGCATCGCTTCGCTTCTTCGTAGGTTTCTACCGCTCCATGCTTGCTTTGTTCTGGCCCAAGCACCACCACCTCGATGCCCGCATTTTGCAGGATCCGGGTCATCTCCTCCCGCCCGGTTTTCGCCAGATGGTCCGGAAAAAACCCCCGGTTCCCCACGATCAATCCCATTGTCATTTTTCGTTTGTTCGCCATGGTCGGTTACTTCGCTTTCTCCTTCGGATGCAGCTTGCTCGGTGTTGAAAACCGGAAAACTGGGGAAAATCTGGTCACGAATAGTCCCCTCGACGAAAATGAATGCACCACCAAGCACAGCAGCCGATTTAAGTAAACGTTTACCACGCAATCTCGCACATTGCAAGTAGCTCCCGTAGAACAGATTCCGTGTCTGGACCTGCGCTATCGCTGGCACGGCCCCGGCGGAAGAGCCCGAATTCGAGGCGCCCGGGATAGTTGGTAAGAAGGGCTGCGTAACAACGGTTGGTCGCCCGTTATGAGATATCGTATACTGTGCGCCAACCACTTTGCTGAGGGCAAAAGAGGTCTCGTGGACATTCGCGATGTCGCCAGACGGGCCAGAGTATCAACAGCAACGGTGTCGCGCACGGTCAATCAAGTCGCCACCGTCGATGCGCAGTTGGCGAAACGTGTGTGGAAGGCCATTGCCGAACTCGGATACTACCCCAACCGCCAAGCACGTGCCCTGGTCTCCGGGCGAAGCCGGGTTTTCGGATTGATCGTTTCCGAAATCACAAACCCATTCTTCCCCGAAATCGTACAAACCTTCGAGACTCTCGCCGTCGAGCAAAACTACGAAATTCTTCTGACTTCCACAATTCACGACCCCAAGCGCATGGAACTCGCCGTTCGCCGCATGATTGAGGGACGTGTCGACGGAGTGGCGATCCTTACTTTCGGGATGGAGGACGAACTCCTCGATCATCTCCGTTTCCGGAATCTGCCGCTCGTATTTGTGGACGTTGGACCGAAGGCGCCGCGTATCAGCAACATTCGCGTCGATTATGCGCACGGTATTCGCCAAGCCGTGCAGCATCTGGCGGCGATGAGGCATGAGCGCATCGGATTCGTGACCGGGCCGCTCCTGCTGAGATCTGCGGTGGTGAGAAGAGATGCGTTCGAGGAGTCCATGCGCGAGATCGGCCTGCCGGTCAATCCCGAATTCATCGTCGAAGGCGACCACCGGCTGGAGGGCGGAAAGCGCGCTCTCCAAAAGCTTTCCAAGCTGCGGGAACAGCCCACGGCTTTGATGTGCTCAAATGATATGACCGCCATCGGCGTGATGAGGCAGGCTTTCGAGCTGGGCATCGCGGTGCCGCAAGAATTATCGGTCATCGGATTTGACGACACGCGCCTGGCGGACTTCATGATTCCGCCTCTGACCACAATCCAAATGTCGCAGACGGAATTGGGGACGCTCGCGTTTAACGCGCTTCTGAAGGAAGTGAAACGCGAAATTCCCGCGCCAAATGGAACCGAATTTGTGCTCAAAACTCAGTTGATTCTTCGCAATTCGACGACATTTCCATCAGGCAGCAACCAGAGCCAGCCCAAATTGCGCTCGAACTTGAAGCGTCCCTCACCCACCGCGCCGGACGGCAAGCAGTGAGACGCAAGACGTCTACTCCCTAAGCTTGGCCACATGGTCCGGCGATCTCATCTCAGGTCTGCAATACAAGCTCTTCTGCTATCGCTTTTGGTGGTTTTCTTCGCCGTTAGTTTCGCCGCGCCGGGAGGGGGCCAATCCAATCGCAGTGTCGCCTCCAAACAAACTGGGGCCAGCCAAACGCCGCCTCCGGCGAGCGCGCCAACCGGGGCAAGCCGCTGCATGTTCTGCCATCCTGCCGAAGTCGAAGGATACGCCCGCTCCGCGATGGCCCATTCGCTGCGGCGTGCCGGGCAGGAACCGGACGGAGTCGTCAGCGCGCACGGGTCCAAGATCACCATGTATTCAACGCCGACTGGCTCTTGGCAGCGATGGGAAAATGGAGGCGACGGCGCCGACTATCGCGTCGATTATGTGATTGGCTCGGGTATTCATGCGAGCGGTTACCTCGTCAACCTCGGCGGACATCTCTTTCAATCGCCAGTCGCCTATTACGCCAGACGCAAAGCTTATGACCTGGCGCCCGGCTACGAGAATCAGCCCGATCCAGACTTCACGCGCCCTGTCAGCGAACCGTGTGTTTTGTGCCATTCAGGAACCGCGCTCCACGTCCCAGGCACGCTGAATCAATACCGGTCACCAGCGTTTTCCGCGGAAGGCATCACCTGCGAACGTTGCCATGGCCCGGCTGAAAGGCACCTGGCCGATCCACGCGCAGGCACGATCATCAATCCGGCGAAGCTAGAACGAGCGGCGCGCGACAGCATTTGCGAGCAATGCCATCTTTTTGGCGTTGCACGCGTTTTGAATCCGGGAAAGGAGTTCAGCGATTTCGTTCCGGGGCAGCGATTAGAGGATACGTTCACCATCTACCGCAATGCGGTGCCACCGGGTTCGTCCGCCGGTGCGTTCAAAGTGATCAGCCATGTCGAACAACTTGCTCTGAGCGCTTGCGCCCGGAATAGTGGCGGGCGGCTCTGGTGCGGAACGTGCCACGATCCCCACGACAAGCCGGCGGAGCCGATCGCGTATTACCGGACGAAATGCCTCACCTGCCACACGTCGAACTTCCCTGCTCCGCACCCGGACAGGGAAAGTAATTGCGTCGGTTGCCACATGCCCCGGCGGGATGCGAAGGACGGCGGGCACACCGCTTTCACCGATCATCGGATTCAGCGGCGTCCGGAATCTCTGCCCGATTTGCCAACGGACACGGGCATCGCCGCATGGCGCGAACCCTCGCCCGAGCTGCAAAGCCGGAATCTCGGAATCGCTTACATCGATGTAGGAATGCAGCGCCACTTATCGTCCTACGTTATCCAGGGCTACCGAACGCTCACCGGAGTGCAGAAGCAATTCGCGGATGATAGCGACTTCTTCAAATGGATTGGCGAAGCGCTGCTGCTTGGAAAGCAAACCTCCGACGCGAAATTTGCCTTTGAACGCGCGTTGCAGCTCGATCCTAATTCGGCGCTGACCGAAGCGAGCGCTGCATCGCCGTATATTCAGGAAGGCGACGACGCGGATGCCATCGCCCACCTGGAGCGGGCCGTCGCTTTTGATCCACTGGACCTACCGGCAGCCAGCACGCTCATCGGCTTGTACCAAAAGGAAGGAGAAAACGCCAAGGCCGCCGAGCTGGCGAGCAAAATCAAAGGGGCTATGAACGAGACTCCCGATGCGGAACAGGCGGGGCAAAATATTTCCGCGAGTGCATCACCGAAAAAAGCCGAAGAAGTCTTCAAGAACATCCGGGTTCTCAAAGGCGTTCCCTCAGACCAATTGATTCCGGCGATGGAATTCATTTCATCGTCGCTGGGCGTGGAATGCAGCTTCTGCCATGTCGAGGGCCATTTCGAGAAGGATGACAAAAAACCAAAAAAGAAGGCGCGCGAGATGATGCAAATGATGTTTGCGCTCAACAGGAATAGCTTTGAGGGACACCGGGAAGTGACCTGCTATTCCTGCCATCGCGGCGCGCAGGATCCAGTGGCCACTCCGATCATTGACAGCGAACTTGCCTCGAACTTTCGCGCGGACGATTCCGGAGGTCAAAAGCTGGGCGGCGACTTGCCCAGTGCTGACCGGTTGATTGATCGCTACATTCAGGCGCTCGGCGGCGCGGCCGCTCTCGAAAAAGTCACCAGCCGCGTGGAAACGGGCACCGAAATCTTTCGCGGCCGGTCCGTGAGCGTCCAACTCTTCACGCGAGCGCCGGAAAAGCAGGCACTGATCCGGCACTTGCCTGGGGGAGAAAGCGCAACTGTTTTCAATGGCGAATCCGGATGGTTCGAGATTCCGGGCCGCCCCACCCGTGAGATGCACGGGGCGGATCTGGAGGCAGCCAGGATGGACGCCGATCTACAATTCCCTTTGCACATTCGCAGATGGTTTCCCGAACTTCGACTGGAGTATCCGGAAACCATCGCGGGACATAGGGCCTACTTGCTGCTCGGCATTCGAGAGGGCCAACCGCCGACAAAATTTTATTTTGACGAAGAATCCGGCTTGCTGGTGCGGCTTGTGCGCTACGCGGAGTCCCCGCTTGGCCGCGATCCAACGCAAATCGATTACGCTGATTACCGCGAGGTCGACGGCGCGCAAATCCCTTTCCGCGTGACACTCTCTCAACCGGGAGCGACTTCGACGATGCAGGTGCAAGACGTGCAGCAGAATGTGCCCATCGATGATGCAAAGTTTGCCAAAACTCCTTGGAGCCGCTCAAGAGCCTCTTCCGCAACGATCCATTGATCGGATCAACCGCTCAGGATATCTGGGCCCGTTCAGTGAAACCGGTAATGCAGTTCGGGTGATCAGCTCGGGTGATCAGGCGTTCCAGCCGCTGGCCCCCGATGAACGACGCGGCTCAGAGCCAGTTGGATTGGCCTTCGACGATTTTGATGTAACGATTGATGGGCAGATCGGTGAAGCGTTGGACGAGGCCGCTGGGTTGTGGCCATTTAATTTCGAGCCAGTCAAGTTTTTCGTGTTTGCCGAGGCCGAGAACGACGCGCGGATCGTGAGAAGAGAGATAGCTGCCGCCGCCGACCTTGAAACGTGACTGTTTGAGATCGCCGGCCTGATAGGAAATGTGCGCGCCGATCGCATCGGGGTTGGATTTTTTGCCGATAAGATGGAGGCCGAGCCAATGATTTTGTCGGCCTGCGAGATTGCGCAGGAGAAGTGGAGCGCCGTTGTTGACAGAGATCAAAACGTCGACGGCGCCATCGTTATCGAAATCGCCTAGCGCCAATCCACGCGCGGACAGGGGCAAACTGAAAAGCGGACCGCTCTGCGCGCTGACGTTTTCGAGCGATTTCCCCTTCTTGTGGAATAACATGAGCGGTTCTTCATAGGTGACCTCGCCGTGCAGCGAGCTGATGAGGTCGTCCGGATTGCCATTCGCAAGGAATAGATCCAGATCGCCATCGTTGTCATAGTCGAAAAACTTCAGGCCCCAGCCGCTCATGAATCGGGTAGCCTTGGCAATTCCAGTGGGAATGGCCAGATCATCGAATGTGCCGTCATGATTGTTGCGGTAAAGGGAGAAATCCTCGCGGTCAAGATTCGCCACAAAAAGATCTTGCCAGCCGTCGTCATCGAAATCTGCCGCGTCGACGCCCATACCGGAGCGCGGGCGTCCATCGGCGCTGTAGGCCACACCGGCTTCGGTTCCGACCTCCGTGAATTTTCCTTTCCCGTCGTTTACAAACAGAAAATTGGCAACCGTATCGTTGCTGACGAAAAGATCCATCCAGCCGTCATTGTTGACGTCCGTAGCCACGACGCCCCAGGCCTTTCCCTGGTGAGAGGAAATTCCGGAAGATTTGGATACATCGGTGAACGTGCCGTCGCCATTATTGCGGAAGAGCCAGCTGGGCATCGGAGCATAAATTTTGGGGATGCAGTAGTGAATGCGGCCATCCTCGTGGATTCCGCAAGGCTTGTTGAGTTCTTTGCTGAAATCGACAAAATGGCAGACGAAGAGATCGAGAAGGCCGTCATTGTTGTAATCGAACCACACGGCGCTGGAAGCCCAGCCGGGAGCGGCCACACCGGCTTTTTGCGTGACATCCGTGAAGGTGCCATCGCCATTGTTATGAAAGAGGATGCTGCGCCCGTACTGCGTCACGTAGAGATCGGGGAAGCCGTCGCGGTCGTAATCGCCGACGGCGACGCCCTGGCCAAATCCACCGCAAGCCACCCCCGCTTTTGCCGTCACGTCGGTGAAGGTGCCATCGCGGTTATTGCGATACAGCGCGTTGCGCAGCGGAGAAGGTGGAGCGTAGAAATCGCATTTGCCGCTGTTGACGAGGTAGATGTCCATCCAGCCATCGTTGTCGTAATCAAGGAATGCGCAGCCGGCGCCGGTCGTTTCAGGCAGGTATTTTCCCGGGGATTTTCCGCTTACATGTCTCCAAGAGATGCCGCTGGACGAAGCGGGAACTTGCTCGAAGGGGAACTCAGCCGCTGGAAGCGCGGCGCCCACACGGGGGCAAGCGCCGGCCAATCCGGCCGCGGCAAGCCCCTTCAGCAAATCGCGCCGTGAGAGCGGAAATCCACTTGTTAGCTTTGGAATTATCGGCAAAAACCGGCCCCCGCGAGCTGTACTATTTCCCTTTACCTGGCGTGGAGTTCTGCGTCAACTGGCGTTGGATGGCAAACTCCTTTTCCGCTTCGTCTTTTTGGCCGGACCTTTCCAGAGCTACGGCAAGGTTGTAGTGCGCCGCGGGATTTTTTCCCTCGAGGCGGACAGCGACCCGCAAGGGCGGAATGGCCTCCTCATAGCGTTTTAGAGAGACCAGGCAAAAGCCCAAACCCATATACGCGTCGCCAAAGGTTGTATCGAGCTGGGCTGCGCGAGAGAAGTGGGGGATAGCCTCGTCCCATTGCGAGGCCTGCCGCGCTATCTCTCCCAGGATGTACTCGGCGCCGGCGTTGTGCGGGTCGATTTGGAGCTCTTTCTCAAATTCCTGCTTTGCGCGCGCCACGGCGTCCGGACCCGCGTCAGGCCGCGAGAGCAGCAGCCTGCCGAGCAAAAAGTGAATGCCGGGCGCATCTGGTTCCTTCTTTAATATGCCTTCGTATTCAAGCTGGGCGGGCTCCCATTTGCCTTGCATTTCGAGCGCTTCCGCGTTCAGTTTATGCGCCGCGATGGATTGGGGAGCCGTGCGGGCGAGGTCCTGGGCTGTCCGCGTCGATAAATCAGAGTAGGCGTGGACCAGAACAAAGAGCACGTCCGGGTCGCGAGCGAACTGTTTGCTTAACGAGCGAATAAAATCGGCCGCCGAGTCGCGGTCGTCCAAAGTCAAAGAGCAGCGCAGCCCGACGAGACCGCCGCGTTTCCGGAGTTCCGCGGAGGCTTGACCGCGCATTATGTGCTTGAGCGCGGAAATGCTTTCTTGGCAGCGACCCGCTTCGGCCATCGCGATGGCCTTGTCCGGAGACAACTCAGCCCCAGCGCCGGCTGTGGCAGCGACTTTGGGCTGCTGCGCCAAGAGGACCGGTTCGGACAACAGACAGGAAGCTAAAAGGACAAAAACCGCGGCATTACCTGAGGGTCTAAACATTTTGCGTCAAGCGCTCGGCCTTCAAACTTGCCTCTCTCAAAGGAAACGCAAAAAGAAAATGAGGCAGGCGGGGGTGATCGCCTGCCTCATTATACGCGCTTTGCGATTAGTAGTAGAGCTTCAGCGCAAACTGAATGTTTCTTGGAGGTTGGGCGCTCGTAACCTGCCCCATAGTAGCTCCAAGGCCCATGTTTGGTGCGTTGAGCTGCACGTGGTTAAAAGCGTTGATGAAGTCAGTTCGGAACTGCAGCCTGAACCGCTCCGTAAGTTGGAAGTCCTTGTGCAGACTCATGTCCACGTCAGTGTAATGCGGCCCACGCAGACCTCCGAGCTGTGGAGCGCAGTTTCCGAACGTTCCAGGGTCTGGATTGCTGAAATTGTTATTATTGGTGAACCACTGATAGCCGCCAACTCCCGGAGTGCTGATCGGCGTTTCCCCCGTGACGGTTGGGAGGCCATTGCAGTCGGCACGCGCGCCGCGAGAGAACGTGCCGGACACGTCAGCCGCTCCGTAAACGGGCATGGGGAAGCCCGTGCGGAAAGTGACGATGGGGCTAACCGCCCATCCTCCGACCACGGTGTTGAGCACCTTGTTCATATTGCTGCCGAATTGCTTGCCGTGGCCAAAGGGCAGCTCATAAACGGCATAGGCGGAGAGGACATGAGTCGCGTCGTAATAGCAGGGCGCCCACTCCGACTTCGGATCGTAAATGTTCTGCCAATAAGCCGATGCGCTGAGAGCGTTATTCCAAGCGCCGTAATAGCCCGTGCTGTCCGACATGCACTTTGAGAAGGTGTACGACACCTGGTACTGCAAGCCATTAGACATTTGTTTCTGGAGGACAGCTTGCAATGAGTTGTAAGACATGGTGCCGTTTGATTGTGTTCCGCCCGTGACGGTGGAAATCGTGTTGTAGAACGTTGGGTTTTGGGCGAAGAACGGGCTTGGGTCGGTGCATGGCACCGGTGGATTGTCAGTTATGGTTGCGCAGCCAGCGTTGGGAAGCAGTACTCTCTGCGTGTAAGAAAAAGGCACCATGAGGTGAGTTGCCCGCTGACCGACATACCCAACCTGGACTGTCGTATTCCCCCAGAACTGATGCTGGACCGCCAGGTTCCACTGATCGTCGATCGCGGGCTGAACGTTTGGATCCCAAAGGTCCATAATGGCGCCGGCGAAGCACGAGTAGTTGGTGCAGGAGCTCGTTGGTGGCGTGGCGGGAATGCCGTCTGTGGTGTTCGAACCAGGTAAGGCCACTCCGTTGTACGTCGTATTGATCTGAGCCGGGGTAAACGGCGGGTTCTGGGGCAAACGCAGGTTCGTGCCCGTCCCCTCGAGATAGGAAGAGATGGTGAACGCGCCGCGGATTACGGTGTGATCGCCAAGTATCGCGGGGGTCCATGCGAAACCGATGCGCGGCTCGAAGTCCTTGCCTCCATAGATACCATTATAGAGAGAGCGGCTGGCTCCGTCCTGGCCGGCAAGTTCGACGGCCCCCGTGGCAAAATCGTAGTTGGACTGTTGGTTGTTTACTTCCACCCAGGGCGTAAACAGTTGGTAGCGCAGACCTAGATTCAAGGTCAGCCGCGGAGTTACTCTCCATGTGTCTTCCGCGTAGATGCCGATAACATTGTCTGTCTGCGTCCAGGTTTTGCCGGTGCTCACGCCTCGGCCAATCTGATAGGGAAGTCCGAGGAAAAAGTCCGCAGCACCGTCTCCCGTGCCGGTGCCGGCGCTGCCGATGGTGTTGCTGGTGAATCGGCCATCGAAATCCATCAGACCCAGCTCTCCATTATTTCCTGGATAGAAGGTTTTGATGATCTCGTGGTTGAATTCACCGCCGAATTTGAAGGTGTGGCGGCCGTGGTTCCAGCTGAGTGAATCTTCGGCCTGGTAGACCTGGTCGTTGAAGCTTTCGCCCGTCTCCGCGTTTCCGAAATTAGAGAGCGCAGTATTGCTCAAGTTGATCGCCAAAAGCCCGTCGAGGCCGGCAGGGTTGCCATTCCCGATGCCTAGGGTATTGCCGTATTCTCCAACGCCTGAAGCCCAGCTGGTGCCGTTATTCAACGTAATATGGCTCCAGCCGAATCGCGCGTCGTTGACAAAGTTCGTGCCGATGAGCCGGCTCCAATCGCCTACGATGTTGTAGATCGGCGTAGTGGAAAACCCATTTCCAATCAAATCGTAGGAATTCGCCGAGGGATTGTTTTGGAAGGCTCTAGTAAAACGTCCCGAGATACTGTCCTTGTCAGTAGCTTTGTAGTCTACCTTTATATCTCCCTGGTCCACGTTCTGCTGGGAGTTTGTGATGTAAGTGGCGTTGTTTTGCGGGTTGGTGTTGCTCGCCGGCAGATAGAGCGAGGAGCCAAACAGGTTGCTCGCCACGGGGCTAATCATCGCGGTAGGAATCTGATTGAACGGGAATGGCTGGCGCGTCGTGGCTGCGGGAGAGGAAGCCGTGCACGGCTGCGTAAACGAGACGCAGGGGTTGTATAACTGAACGTTCCCGTTGGTCGTTGACGTACAAACGCCGGAAGCGTTGAATCCCGCGGGGCAAAGCTGGCCAAAGTCTCCACCGCGTTCGGCGGTCGAGAAGACTGTGGTTGTCAACGGCGAGGTCGGAATGTCGAAGCGCTGGCCCTGGTAGTCCACGAAGAAGAACAGCTTGTTCTTGAGAATCGGGCCGCCCAGCGTGGCGCCAAACATGTTCCAGCGCAGTTGAGCCTTGGGAAGTGGATCCCACGCTCCGGTACTATCGGTGTTGAAATTATTCTGCCAGCTATTCGCATTCAGCTTGTCGTTCCGCAAGAACTCCCAAACGTCTCCATGGAAGCTGTTGGTGCCGGACTTGATGGTCGCGCTGACGACGCCGCCCATGAAGCTGCCGAACTCCGCCGGAGCGTTATTGGTGATTAAATTGAATTCTTCGATGGCATCCGGGGCCGGGGTGTAGCCCAGAAGGTTATCGGAAACCTGATTGTTATCCATGCCGTCGAGCAAGAAATAGTTGGCTTGTTCGCGGTTGCCGTTGATCAACGGCCGGCCGCCATAGCCGCCGGTGTTGTTGCCGTTGTTGAAGCTGCTGGGATCCGTCGAAACCGAGCCCGGCGCAAGCAAGGTCAATTGGACATAATTGCGCGAAGCCAGAGGCAGATTATCGTTGGTTCGTGAATCGATAATGGTATCGACCTGCGTCGACTCCGTTTTCAGGACGGGCGCAGCGCCGGTCACCTCGACCGTTTGGGTCATCTGTCCGACTTTCAGCGCGACGTCGAAACGCGCGACTTGATTCAACGTCAAGACAAACGCCGGGTAGGCCGTCGAAGCGAATCCCGACTTTTCTACTTTGAGTTCATAATTGCCGACGGGCAACTGCGAAATGCGGTACAGGCCGTCTGCGTTGGTTACAGCCGTATAGGTAACGCCGCGGTCCACCGATGTGACGGTGATATTGGCACCCACAATCGCCGCCCCGCTCGCATCGGTAACCGTTCCGGTTACCGTGGCGGTTACGTCCTGAGCCCACGCCGCATTGGCGCCGCACATGAGCGCCAGCAGTGCTACGCACAAAATACTCAACCCCACAGACTGCAGCTTTTTCATATTAATTCCTCCAGAGCGAGATTCCTGCCATGCATTGACCTCGCCTCAACTGTCGAAATCTTCTGCACTGCAACCAGCACCCCTGAACCACTATATGGCCGATGCCGGATAGCTATATAGCACGCTTTTGGGCTTGTCAAGCGAAAAGTAATGATTTATAAGGATAATGGATGTGGGCAGGTCGAGCGGACGGTCGAGGTGATGTATAGCAGTGATAGTGCGTGCTCTATATCACCAACGTCGTGCCCTGGGGCCCAGTTAGCGTTTTGCGGGCTTCGCCACTTTAGGCTCTCAGCGCCTTCTGTCAGGGACGGACTGTGGTGGCATGCCGCCGAACTGCAACGCGGAGATTTAGCCGGGGACAAGAATTTCCTGGATTTTCATACTCTAGAGGCGGCGATAGCGTGCGAATTTGTCATAGGCTGTTCGTAAATCACGGGAGCGAGAATGCCTCCTAAAAGTCGAAGTAACGGGCTGCCCGCGTACCAAAGAATTCAGGGCAGTCTCCGTAAGCGCATCGACGCCGGGGATTTGCGCACGGGAGACGCGGTGCCGTCCGAGCGCGACCTGGCGAAGATCCATCAAGTGAGCTTGATGACCGCGCGTCATGCGCTCGCCTCGCTCGAACGCGAAGGGGTCGTCGAACGCCGCCGGGGAATCGGCACGTTTGTCTCGGCGCCGAAGATTCATTTCAACAAGCTGATGAGTTACACGGAACAAATGGCCAGCCGTAGCATGACGGCCGGGTCCAAAGTCCTCTTCGCAAAGATTATTGACGATGAACAAGAAGCCAATGCGCGGCTTTCTCTTTCTCCGAAAAGTGGTGTCATCAAGCTTGAACGTTTGAGGCATGCGGCCGGAGAGCCCTTTGCGCTGGAGACTTGTTATCTCTCCGCTGCGCAATTCTCCGGATTGCTTTCCGCTCCGCTCCAGAGAGAATCGTTGTTCGGTATTCTCGAGCGCGACTACAAAATTGAAATCGGATATTCCGATGAAGAGGTGGACGCAACGGCAGCCGATCCTCGCACGGCGGATCTCCTGGATGTGCCTCGGCGTGAACCGCTTCTGCGAATCCGGCAGGTCATCTTTTCGACGAACGGCAAAGCGGTCCTGTACGTTCTGGGCTTCTACCGTTCCGATCGTCACAATCTAGTGATACGGCGGTTCCGTTGAAACAAAATTTCGATGGATGCGGGAAACGGGCGGCATGTTAATCTGCCCTTGCTTGAACAAAAATGGAGGTAGTATTACCGCAGGTGCAATTATGAATCTCGTTAAAGAACCGCAGGCTTCCGAAAGGACGACATGATCCTCGCTGGAGACATTGGCGGCACCAAATGCAATCTCGCCGTCTTTGAAATGCGTGGGCCGTCTCTCCATCTTGCTTTTAAGCGCCGCTACGCGACCCGCGAATTTGCCAGCCTTCAGGAACTTATCGAACGGTTCTTCCACGAATCGCAAGCGGAAACGAGCGTAACTCTAAAAAGCGGGATTTCGGCGGCGGGATTTGGAGTTGCGGGAGCGGTGGTGGATGGCCGCCTGGTGGCGAACAATATTCCCTGGGAGCTCACTGCTTCCGCACTGGCCTCAAGCCTGAATCTCGAACAAGACCAACTGAGCCTGCTCAACGACCTGGTCGCGACGGCTTATGGCTTGCCGCATCTGCAGCCGCAAGATTTCCTCGTTTTGAACGCGGGCTTTCCGCAATTTAACGGCAACCAGGCTCTGATTGCGGCTGGAACAGGGCTCGGCGAGGCCATGATCTTCTGGGATGGCCACAAACACCGCGCCTCGCCATCCGAAGGCGGCGCCGCCGATTTTGCGCCAAGGACGGAACGCGAGATCCGCCTCCTGCAATACTTGAAGCGGCGTATGGAACGCGTATCTTGCGAAGAAATATTTTCGGGACGCGGGTTCCGAAAGCTTCACGGGTTCCTAAATCCGGCGGTCATTCATTCCACGTTTGAAGAACCGGAAGCCGAGTCTGCCAGCGAAATCACGCACAATGCATTAGCGGGTACTTGTCCGGTGTGCGTGGAAACCCTCGATTGGTGGATCGATGCGTTTGGCGCGGAGGCAGGGAACCTTGCGCTGCGAGTTCTCGCGTACGGTGGCGTCTACTTTGCCGGTGGCATCGTTCTGAAAATTCTCTCCAAATTGCAGCAAAGCAACTTTTGCCGGTCGTTCGCGGATAAAGGCCGGCTGAGTACTGTACTTTCAAATATCCCGATCTCCGTTGTTCTAAATGAAGACGCGCCGCTTTTGGGTGCTGCTTATCAAGCTCTGGATAGCGTCTCTTCCGTGCGGCCTGAACAGCCCGAGATATTGTTCGAGTTGCATGCCGAACGCCACGGCCTGGCCCGGTAACACAATACGCACCGAGCAGAAACGAATTGCGCAGCGCTCGAAGCGGAGTTTTTTTGCGAGCGCAGTGTATGACGTGGCCGTAAAATTCTGACTGCAAACACGCGTGCGACTGGCGAGTTATTCCCTCATTCGCAACCCGCATTTGGCCGCTCGATTCCCTCCTCAACGTGAAAGCTCCATGTAGCGCATACGTTACCCCACGGAAACGCGCAATTCACTTGTGTGAAACAGTTCTGTAATGTGACTCGTCGGAAACTTAAAACATGCCATCGCAGACGGTCCTGGAGCACAGTTGCGAGAATCCGCTCGCCTCGACTGGCCAGTTTCGTGCCGGTATGGCACAAACGCTGGAAGATTTGATCGATTGCCAGCGCCTGCGCTTTCTGGTCTTCAATTGCGAACTGGGCGAAGGACTGGACAGCTCTGTGAAGACTGGTCTCGATCGCGACCGCTACGACTTCATTTGCGATCATTTGATGGTCCGCGATACCCAGTCTGGCAAACTCGTCGGGACGTACCGCATGCAGAGCGGCTATCGCGCAAAAGGAAATCTGGGGTATTACAGCGAGCAGTTTTTTGATTTCGCGCCGTTTGAAAGTATTCGCGCGGAAGTGCTCGAACTGGGAAGAGCGTGCGTACACACGGAATACCGCAATACCGCTGTGCTGCACATGCTTTGGAAAGGGATTGTGCGATATGCAAGAAGTTGTGGCGCGCGCTACTTGTTCGGATGCAGCTCACTGACCTCGCAAGACGAGACCGCGGGAATTGCGCTATACGAAGATCTGCGCGAAAAATATCTAATCGAACCGGGGCTTCGCACAATGCCCAAGCCCGAGTTTCAATGCCGCGCAAGCAATGATGCGGTACCGACGCCCACTATACCCCGGTTGTTCCGCGCTTACTTGGACGTTTCCGCGCGGTTATGCGGTCCGCCTGCGATCGATCGCGATTTCAAGACCATTGATTTTCTTACGCTGATTGATTTGCAGCACATTCCGGACCGCGTCCGCACCCGGCTTTTCTAGCCGTTCAGCACCAACTCGTCAGACCGCCGGTTTGTCGCCGATCAGGAGTTCTTTCGCAAGTGCTAGTGCTTCCTCAGCCCGCGCCAGGTCTTCCAAACGTCCTCGGGCGAAATCGCGCGCGCCGCCGCCTTTGCCGCCAACCTTTGCCAAGACCACTTTCAGCAGTGCATTCATGTCTTTCCCTGCGGCAGGATGTTGGGCGAAGAACACGTGGCCGCAAGCGAGCCTCGCAACGAGCGCGATGGATTTCTCCGCTTTTGCAATTTCGGCCGCGTAGAAGCCGAGGAACTCCGGTTCGATGTCGGCGAATACTCGTTGAATGATGCGCAGTCCGCTTGGCGTGGCGGACGCCTCACGCACAGCTTGACCCGCTTCGATTTCCGCGAGTCGCTGAAGAAGCGCGCGTACTCTCTTGAAATTCGTCTCCCTCTCGGCAAGCGCGCGCTCCGCGGTCGCAACCAGTTCTTCCGGAGCACAACCCAACTTCTGCGAAGCGGCGCGGAGAAGCAGAAAATCCCCGCGTGCGGTGCGTTCAGCTCGCCCGCCGCAAACAAATTCCACGCGCCAATCCTGCCGCATTTTCGTGCAGCGCCGCACGAGCAGCGTTCCGATCTGGCCCGTGCTCTTAACGTGAGTTCCTCCGCAAGGCTGGAGATCGGCGCCTTCGATCTCAATTGCCCGCAAAATTCCCTTCCGGTCCACCTCTTTGCGAACGCCGAGCTCCGCCAAATCTTCCGCGGTGCCATAGCGCACCGTCACGGGCCGGTCTTCAAAAATAATCGCGTTAGCGGCGCGTTCCCCGCCTTCGAGAATTTCATCCGAGGGCTCCGGCCCGCGCAAATCGATCGTGCTTATGTCCGTCCCGAGATGAAACGAAACCGTCGGCCGTCCAAATCGTTCCTGAAACATCGCCGAAAGCAGATGCTGCCCCGTGTGCTGCTGCATATGATCGAAGCGCCGAGGCCAGTTGATGCAGCCGAGCACGTCCGGGCTGCCAGGTCGTCGGTCGACGACGTGAACGATTTCGTCGCCTTCATCGCGCACATCCAGCACATTCGCGTCGCCGATTTTGCCCAGGTCGTTTGGCTGGCCCCCGGAGGTCGGGTAAAAAGCCGTGCGGTCCAGCAGCAACCTCAGCGCCGGTGCCGTAATTCCCGAGTTCACATCGGGCGGCATCGGTTCGCAATAGACGACCCGCGCCTCGAATTCGCGCGCAAAAGAATCATCGTAATAAAGCCGCCGCGTCGTCATAATCTTCAGGCCCGCAGCGCCCGTTGCCACGCTTCCAAATACTTGTAGCCCGTGCCCGTATTAAAAAGCACGACAGTCTCGTGCGGCTTAATCCAGCCGGACGCCGCCAGCTTACGCGCGGCGCTCACTGTCGCAGCTCCTTCCGGCGCAGCAAAAATCCCTTCCTTCGACGCCAGCTCCTTCCCCGCCTGCAACATCTCTTCATCAGTCACCGTCAACGCCGTTCCGCGCGTCTGCCGCAGCATCCGCAAAATCAAAAAATCTCCCAGCGGCCCCGGCACGCGCAGCCCCGACGCCACGGTCGCCGCATTCGGAAAAAATTCCGACGTCTCCCGCCCCGCTTCCCACGCCTTCACAATCGGCGCGCATCCCTCCGCCTGCACCGCCACCATCCTCGGCCGCGCCGCGCCGATCCAGCCCATCTCCTGCATCTCGTCAAACGCCTTGCACATCCCGATCAGTCCCACGCCTCCGCCCGTCGGATAAAAAATCACGTCCGGCAATTTCCCGCCGAACTCCTCCCACAACTCGTATCCCATCGTCTTTTTCCCCTCGATGCGATACGGCTCCTTCAGCGTCGATACGTCGTACCACCCTTCGCGCTCTTTCCGCTCCGCCACGTACTTCCCGCAATCCGAAATCAGCCCGTCGAGCTTCACCACTTTCGCCCCAAACGCTTCGCACTCCATCACGTTCGCCGACGGCGTGTCCGCCGGCATCACAATCACTGCCGGCAATCCCGCTGCCGCTGCGTACGCCGCCAACGCGCCCCCCGCATTCCCCGCTGTCGGCGTCGCAAACGCTTTCGCTCCCAGCTGCTTCGCTCGCGTCACCGCCGCCGTCATCCCGCGCGCTTTGAACGAGCCCGTCGGGTTCAGTCCCTCGTCCTTCACAAACATCCGCGCAAGCCCCAGCGCCGCTCCCAGCCGCCGCGCCTCCACGAGCGGCGTCATTCCCTCCCCCAGCGTCACCGGCGGATCGTCCGGCAACACCTCCGCATAGCGCCACAAACTCCGTACCCGCGATTTCAAATTTTCCAGCGTAAGCGTCGCCGCCGCCCGCTTCAGGTCATACCTCGCAAAGAGCGGCTTCCCGCAAGTACACAGATGCTGTTCCCGCTCCGCATCAAACCTCTTCCCGCACGCCGAACATTCCAGCCCAACCACATTTTTTCGCGCGACACTCGCTTCAGTTGCATTCATTGGCTTCGTCATGGCTCCCAAATTCTAGCACACGCCTTTTTTTCTCCCCGCCTCTCATCTCGAGCATGGTGGTGCTCCACGCAAAGTTCAAAGCTCAGGTGAGCGATGAAGTCAGCGGTGGGCTAGGAAATCGACCGGCGTAAACACTTTGGCCTTGAGCCTATCTTGAGGAAAGTCCTTCACATTGAGCGTTACGATGGCATCGGCTTTGCCCTGTTCTGCACACACGCAGAAGGCATCGTCATCGGGATCAGGAGAAACCTGAGTCGGGTGACGAACCTTAACCTCTTCAGCCCGTTCTCGAATCAGATTAATAATTTTCCCGATCAGTGCGGGACGTACATTTCGCCGTTTAAGAACTTCCTTGTACTCCTCCAGGATCTCTTCTGTCGTCAGCCAAGTGAAGTCGTCGCGGTCGGCCCATCGGAAGAGCACATCGGCGCTCGGATTCTTGCCTGAAACGTACGTTCCCTTAAAACCCGAGATGCCAGCCACCAATACATTGGTATCAAGAACGACGCGGCTCTTAGTGTTCTTTTTTCTAGGCTTCGGCGGCAACCGTGATCTCCGGCGTACGCCTTTCTTTACGATAAGTCCGGACCGTACGCAAAATTTCTTCTTCCGAGATGTCCCCGATGTCCTTTGCGGCTTCCCTTAGTGCTCCCAGAAACTCTTTCTTCCATCCCCGGCGTTTGCGGCCCCGAGGCAAGTCCCTATATAGGCCCGCACGTCCCAATCGCTCCTCAATCTGCTCGCTCAACGACCGGAAGGGCACTCCCAATTTCAGTGGCTCTTGTTCCGCAAATAGCCAAAACTTGAAAACCACATAACTCGGGTTCTCTGATTTGAGTTCTTCTTCGGACGCCGAAAAAGCATCCATCAGCTTGGAAAGCACACTGCTACGCGTGCCAAGAGATTCTTTCAGGTAAAAGGCCACCTTTGCGGTCAGCAAAGCGCTGGCGTCGAAAACGTACGTACCCTCGGAACGCTTCGGTTTTACAACACCGAATTGAACTAGATTCTGCAGTTCCTTGGGTCGGACCTGCAACACCGCACTAGCCTGCTTCAGCTTTAGGCTCTCGCTCTTCATAAGCATTCCAATTAGCATCTAAACATTAGACTGTTTTAGGTCTTACGTCAAGAGCTGGCCGACCCAGGCCCCGCCCAACGACCAACTCCCCACCCTCTCCCCCGCCTTCCGCCTCCCTAACTCGCCTTCTCGCGGAGATCCCTAAGCATCGCCTCGCGCAGCACCGCGTTCGCTCTCGTCTGATACCCCTTCCCCTGCCTGCGCAGCCACGCCACCACATCCGCATCAATCCGCAGCGTAACCTGCTTCTTGATCGGCCTGTAAAACGGATTCCGCACCGCATTCTTCCAAAACTTTTCCGTCAGTTCCGGAATGTCCGAAAAATCAATCTCCGAGTCCGGCAATTGCTCCAGCTTCGCGAACCGCCGCTTCCGCGCAGCCGTCATCGGCCTAGTTGGAAAATTCCTTCGCACGATTTTCGTCATACCGTTTTCGCTCCTTCCTCGTAGCCTTTCGGGCCGAAATAATTCGAATGATTTCGTCCTCACCCTCATTTCGCACCGTGTGTGCCACCATCAAAAGCAAGTTTCCGCCCGGCCAACCAAGCGTCTGCCAACGGACTTCCCTGCCTACAACACGGTCCTGTTCCATCACGGCGAAAGCATCCCCAAATACCAGCATGGCGTCGTCAAACCGCACTCCATGCTTGCGCCGATTGCTCGCCGCCTTCGCCTCGTCCCACTCAAACCGCACCATACTGCCAATAGTATACCATCGACAATGTAACTACAATAATGTTGGTTGGGTAGTGCTAAACTCTTGGCCGTCGCGGGTGGATCGCTCTCAGTTCGCCGAGACGATTTACAATCTGGTTTTCTGGTCGGGGTGCCGCATCCCTCGGTTCTAAGAGTGCGGCTGTTGACCGTCTCTCTTGGTTACTCCTACTGGGAATTCACCGCGCGCGGCGCAAAGACCCCTTCGCCGCATCAATCAAGCCCCGCAGAGCCTTGTTGACCGATTGCTCGTCGGGGAAGTACCTTGCGACATCTGGCGAAAGCAGCACCAGATTCGTTCCTGCTCGATAACGCTCGGCATACTTGCCGCGAACGCCGCCTCTCAATTTGGCAAGGTCGTATTCTCGCCGTAACTCGTTGCCCCGCTCTCGCTTCTCAACCTTTTTCTTCATATTGTTCTCGTTCGCGCTGCGTCGTCTTTCGCGCGCTTATAATTCTCACGCTCTCACCGCGATCGGCATGCGCGATCATCAAAACCCGCCCCGCGCTCGACATCCCGACCGTGATGAATCGCTGCTCCGACGCGGAATGATCGGGGTTAGGATATGTCTCCGACAATGGATCGCCAAAAGCGGTCGCTGCTTCCTCGAATGAAACCCGGTGCTTCCGGCGATTCCTCCGAGCTTTGCCCGGATCCCATTCAAAATTCACAAGTTCATCTTACAGCGCGGCGGCCCAACGGAGCAATCCGTCTCCAGGCTACCTCCGGCGGGTGGGGCAGCCTTCACGCCGTTGGTGGCCCAGGTGCAAAAGGGCTGCAACGAACATGGGTGCCCCGCACGCCCGTCCTGCGTGTTGGAGTTTTGCCCCTTCTCCCCAGCGGTCCTTGACAGTTATATAAGTTCTTATATAGGATTGGCCGTGACTAGCCCAGGCTCGCCAACTCGGATTCGTTGGCTCGGGGACTCGCAAAAAGTCATCCGTGATTTCCCGAGAGAGGCGCGCCAGAACCTTGGTAATGATTTACAGCGTCTCGACGAAGGCGAGGAGCCCTTGGATTTCGCTTCTATGGGCGCGGTCTTGCCGGGCGTCTTTGAGTTGCGGGACCGTGACTCAGAGCGCTGGTTCAGAGTCCTCGACATTCCGCTGGAGGACTTGATTTATGTGTTGCTCTGCTTTACCAAGAAGACCAACCAAACGCCGCAAAAGGAAATTGAAACCGCCGCAAAGCGGCTTCAGGCTGTGAGACAGGACGTCGCGAAACGGAAGAAAGAGGGCAAGCGTGAGAAATAACGTTTTCGAGCAAATCGGGTTCTCCCCCGAAGAGGCAGCCTCACTGAAGATGAAGTCGGAGCTGCATTCGCAGATCATCAAGACCATCAAGAAGCGGGGATACACACAAGCGGACCTGCAAAAATGTTTGGATGAGTCACAACCAAGGATTAGCGATTTAATGACCGGAAAGATTTCGAAGTTCAGCTTGGAAACACTCATTACGTATGCCGAGGCGCTGGGCTTGCGCCCGCAAATTCTCGTCGAAGCACGCTAAGAAACGAACAGGCGGGTGGCCGCGCCTTAACTCTGGGGTGGCCCGTCGTTTGCCGTTTTGGTTCTTGCGCACGGTGGGTCCCTCTTTCTCCCAATCTTGATCCGGTCTTTGGCCCCTCCCTGCTCCTACCCTCAAACCCGCCGCCTCTAACTCGCGCCTTCCAAACAACTTATAATCTTCTTGACAATATTACTCTTTCGTGCTATAAGTATATATGGTTTTCAGTCGTCAGTCCCGCCGTCCTTCCCATTTTGGTACTCGGCCCTTGGCCCCTCGCGCTCTCCCCCAACCTCGCACAGATTTTACAGTTTCCAGCTGCGACTCTCGGCTCCCGGCAACTGCTAGCTGTGAGCCCTCGCCCGTCATCCGCTCTTCCGCGCTGAAAATACCAGGCTCCCGTGGGACCTCTCGCCCATTTCGCCCCTCTCTCTCTGAGCTGTCAGCTGTGAGCTGTAAGCCCCTTTTCATCTGCTCTTCCGTTTCCATTTTCAACATTACACCTTCAACTTTGAACGGGTTCCCCGTAACTCCTTCAAATACAACACTTGCAAGATTTCCCGTAAACGCTGATTCTAAACGACTTACCAAAACACTAAGTCCTTTAGATCCAGCGTTTACAAAAAACCGGGGAGGGGGTATCGGACCTGAAATTCCAACCCAGCTCCCCTGCTCACCACGGTACAATAGTCGGATGAGCGTCCGCCTGATCGCACTGGACATTGACGGCACGCTGCTGGACAGCCGCTGGCAGCTTCCGGAGGCCAACCGGGCCGCCATCGCTGCGGCTACGCGCCGAGGCATCGAAGTGGCCCTGGTCACCGGCCGGCGCTATGATTTTGCCCTGCCGATTGCCCAGCAGATCGATGCGCCTCTCACCATGATTGTCAGCAACGGCGCAGTGATTCGGACCAACGACGGGGAGACGCATTTGCGGCACTTGCTCGCGCGCGAAACTGCAGCGCGGGTTCTCGAGCTGACTCGGCGGTGGCGGGATTGCGTGGGAGTTGTTTTCGACCGCAGCCGCGAAAATCAGATCGTGGTCGAAACCTTGAATTCCGATGATCCTATCCGCACGGCTTATTACACCCGCAATCGCGAATTTCTGGGATTGGCAAACCCGCTGGAAAGCTGCCTGACGGAAGATCCCCTTCAAGTGATGCTGAGCGGCGGCGTGGCGCGCATGCGGGAGGCCGAAGCGGCGCTGCGCGGCGCAGCGTTTGCGCAGGAATTTGCGCTGGCGGCCACCGTCTACGAAACCCGGAATTTCTCGATGATCGATGTCATCAATCCGGTTTGTTCCAAAGGCGCGGCGCTGGCGGAATGGGCCGCGTTGCGCGGCGTGGCGCGCGAAGAAGTGCTGGCCATCGGCGACAACCACAACGATTTGGAAATGCTCTCCTTCGCGGGCATTCCTGTCGTGATGGGAAACGGCGTTGCTGAATTGAAAGGGTTTGGATGGCACGAAACGGCGAGCAATGACGAAGGTGGGGTCGCTGCCGCGATCGAGCAATTCGCTCTGCGAGAGGCGGCCCCGTGCGCCTGACACGGATTCTGCTCGCCTGCGCGTTCGTGTCTGCGGCGGCTCCTCATGCTTTGCGCGCGGAGTACATCAATTTGCGCAGCGGCCAGCAGCTCCATGTGACCAGTTATCAGCTTGTCGGCGAGAAATACCGTTTGCAAGTTGGCGCCGGGGTCGTGGAAGTTCCAGCCGCGGATGTCGTCTCGATTGCCCCTGAAGACGAATTTGCCCCCGTGCCTCCGCCCGCAGTGGCAACAGCGCCGTATCTTGAGATCGTAAAAGCCGCAGCAGCACGCTACAGCGTGGATGCGGATTTGATCTCCAGCGTGATTGCCGCGGAATCGAACTTCGATGCCAAAGCCATTTCCAAGCGGAATGCGCGCGGACTGATGCAGTTGCTTCCCGAAACGGCGGCGCGCTTCGGTGTGCAAAATATTTTCGATCCGCAAGAAAATATCGACGCGGGTACACACTATTTGCGCGACTTGCTGCAGCGTTACAACAATGATTTGGCGCTGGCCCTGGCGGCCTACAATGCGGGACCGGAACGGGTCCAACAATTTGGACGAGTGCCGCCCTATGCCGAAACGGTTTCCTATATCCGCCGTGTGAAGCGAGCCTACGACAAAAGCAAATCAGGAGTTCCTATTGAGCCCGCGCCGAAAACTTCGCCAAAGAAAGAGGCGTCAGCCTCAATGCAAACGCATCGCCCAGGCAAAGTAGATTCCCAGCTAAACGCCTTGAATTGAACAGAGTTGAATTGAATCGAACTGAAGCGAACCGAATTGGATCGAAATGCCGCCGGCGCTGGCAATCGCGCGCTACACAAAGGTACGAATCGTCCTCTTGCCGCGAAGCGCGGATCCAAAAAAATGCAGGTTTCAATTCTAGGGTTGCTGAGGATTTGGGTTAGGCGTCGGAGGATTCGATAGCGGAGGCATTGGGTTGGGTTGCGAACCCGTCGGATTCTGTCCAAACCCAGGAGCGCCGGCCGGTGTTCCGATCGGCGTGGCCGGCGAACTGATGATCCCCATTTCCTGAGAGGGATTCCAAATGAACTCGAACAAGTGATAGTTATGGGCCTTTTCAAAAACCATCACGGAGGTTTGATTCACTTTACTTCCTACGCCGATGATGCTGCCCCCCATAATCGTCGGCGTGTCGCCCGTCGGGGCACTCTGACAATCAGTTCCTGCAGTTGTTCCGGTGTCGCTACCAGCGGCTCCTGGCGTGGCACAGCCAGCGGCGGTTGTGTCGGTGCCCGTGGCACCTGTGCCTGTCGCGGATGCGGATGTTCCCGTTGCACCCGGGCTCGTCGCAGGAGAGCCTATGCCAGTCGCGCTTCCCGCGCCCAAAAAGCCCCCTCCAGCAGCGCCGGGTGGAGAGCCAAAACCGCCCGGTGAAGCGCCCGCCACGGCGGGCTGCCCCGCCCCGCCTGGCATCTGTACGTTGCTCACCGCCGGGTTCAGGCTGCCAATGAGTTGCCCGGCGGGACCGACGTAAATCAGGCGCCAGGAGCCGTCGTCCTTGTTCATGGGGTCTTTGTAAGCTTGACGCATGAAACGGATATTGCCATTGGACGGCTTAGTCAGATCGTCCAAGGAGGTGGGGAAGCGTCCAAATTTTTGATAGTAGAGTTTGATGCCGCGCGTATATTGTTTGCCGCGCCAGATCATTTCCTGCTCTTTTTCGCGCCGGCCCTCCGTGAGGATGCGCAATCCGATGGTCATCGTGCCTACAACGACGAGCGTGGTGAGAAACACTACGATTAACAAAGCGTAGCCGCCTTGCTGCTTATTACTCTTCGCGCGCGGCGGTCTGTTTCTTATCACGACGGTGCACCGACTTGCTCTTCGAGCGGCGTCGTCCCATGGAGCCCGCTCGAAATTTCCTGAAACTCGAGATTGGCATTGCCAACTTTGAGGATCCGATAGCGGCCCAGTAGCGTGCCCCCTTCGGTTACGACATAAACGTCATCGCCGTCCGTAAAGAAAGCCAGTCGCGCAGTTCCTGCCGGGACAGTCCCATAGCCAAAATATTTGAGATTGGGAGGTAATTTCGCTTCTGTCGGCGGGGGCGGAGGAGGTGGAGGCGCCGCATTTTTGATTTGCGTTTCCTGTTTCAGCTTTTCAGCGATTTCCTTCGGTGTTGGCGGGGCGATGGGACTAAAGGGGTTTCGGCCGTTGCTCTTGTACTCCGTCTTCTGCGCGCGACCCAACTCGGCCCAGTGGATCTGCGGATTCTCGACGACCAGGACCTTAAAATCTTGAATGGACTTGGCCGTTTGCATGGCGGGCGTGTGCTTGGTCCATTCGAAACTCCAAACCACCAGGGCGATTGCCACCAGCGCCACTAGAAGTGCAATTTGTTGATTGCGTTTCATGCCGAATTCCGGAAATAAGTTCGGAGGGTGAGGCCCACACGAATAGCGCCGCTGGGTGAGTGACTTTGCGAATCGGTGGCAAGCGCTAGGCTATCCACAATGTAGAATCTCTCGGAACGCTGCAGACCGTTCACGAAGCGCACCACGCTGCCGTAGTCGCCATCGACGGTGGCATCCACGCTCACCTCGGTCATGCCGCGATTCGGAACATCCTTCTGTTTGAAGGTTCCGGTTGCGATTTGGATGCCTGCTTTTTTCGCAATGTCATCGAGTTCGGCGGTCATAAGGGAGTAGCCGGTAGCTTGAGACGGAAGCGACTTTTCGAATTTCTCGCAGTCTTCCCGCGTCTTGGGCATATCGTCTTTGATGTATTGCGCCGACTTGATTTCGCCGCGCAAGACTTTGAGCTGCAAATTCTGAGCCTCGAATTCCGCCTGTGACGTTTGGGGAGCGGAAGCTAACTGCCAGCTATAAAGGGCAAGGCCGCCGTCGGCTGCAAGGAACAGCCCAAGGACGATCAGAATCGCGCGCTTTTGCAGTGTGAAATCCCGTTGCATCAAGTCCTCGAATACTCCGCTATAAGCTTCACGATGACCTGGTCTCCGCCATTGCGCTGCGAAGGCTGGCGCTCATCTATCAATTGGATGTCCGAGAACGTCTTCGAGTCCTCGAGGGCTTTCAAGAAATTCAGCTTAGCCTCATCGCTGGTAGCACCGACGGTGAAATTCACTTCCACGCGGCCCTTGTCCTGAACAGGAATGATGCTGACCACGTGAACACCGGCAGGCAAGACTTTCTCGAGATCCATGAACATCAGAGTCCAGTTGAAACTGCGAGCATCGATCAAGTTGTTGATGAACGCAGCGCGGTCGCTCAGGTTGTGATTCTGGGGCAGGTTGAAGAACCGATCCAGCGAGGCACTTTGCTCTTGCATCTGAGCCACCTGGGCGAGGATTTGCGCGGTTTTCGCCCGCATCTCCGCATTAGACTTGCGCGCAAGATAGACGTGCCAGCCTAAACCGAAGAAAGTAAGAGCCGCGAGAACGCCAAGAATGCCTGAACCAGCCAGAAATTTCCGGTGGGCCTCAAGAGGCTTGGTCGCCAGATTGAGATGAATCCTCATGCTTCTCCTGCTCCTGAAACTCTATAATCCCGCGACAAATCCATTCTAACCCCGGTGCAACATCCAGCCGACCAGGCCTTCCAGTTCACGGTCGGCGAGCGGGCGTGCGTCCGCGGGGATGCGCCCGTCAGAAACCGCGCCATAAAGCAACGAATGCGCTTCGCAGTGAAACTCTTCTTCCAGCGGCCGTACGAATTCCGGCAAACGCGCTCCCAAACCAGCTACGCGCACGGATTGAATGCCTTCCTGCCAGGTGTCCTGATAATAGGCAGCCACCGGGTAAATGTCTTCGAGCAGCATGTGCGGCGTCAGATCGAAGCCCTGCGCCGGCAATTCGGTGCAGCGGTAGCCGCACAACACGCCCTCGCGCACGATAGCCGTCGTCAAAGAAGTGCCCGAAACACGCGCCAGAAGCACGGCCCGATGTTCTTCCACGAGAGCGATGGCCGCAAGGGAGGAACTGAGCACGACTCCTGGATGCAAACCAGCTTCTTCCGCCAGGGATTCGTATTCGCGAATGATGCGCAAGCGGGCCAAGGCGGTAACAACGTCCACGCCAGATTCGCGGGGCGCTTGCCGCATGTAGGAAATGAGCGTCTCATCGACTTCAAACGGCACGCTCTTTTTCAGCTTCCAGCGCAGCATAGGGTCGGCTTCTTCTTTCGAGCGCGGAAACTCATCGAAATGCTGAATAAAGACGCGGATGACCGGATCCGGCAAGATCAGCGCGACACTCTCGTCTTTGGCGCGCAGGGCGGAGCACACGGCCGCGATCGCCGTCTTGAGAGCCGCAGGATTGACGATGTTGGTTTCGACCGCGGACGGCACCAGGGCGCCAGGCGGAAGAGCCTGGACGCTATAGCCATCGAGGCCGCCTGTTCTCGTCCAGCGCGCGCCAGCGACCCGGTCGAGGCCGATTTCGATGGCCAGCGGCGGATGCGGCGTGGCTTCCAGCCAACGCGCTACGCGGCGCACGAGTTCGCTTTTGTAAACTCCCTGGTGAAATGTAGCCGCGCTACTCAACGAAAGTCACCTTATTAATCTCTTTGACGGTCGTAAGCCCCGCCCGGATTTTGGCCAACCCGCTTTCACGCAGGGTGATCATGCCTTCTTCGCGAGCCATGCGCTTGATCTCTGAAGTCGGGCGGCGGTCCACAATCATTTCCCGGATGCGGTCCGTTAGGTCGAGCAGTTCGCAGATGGCCGTGCGTCCATGATAGCCAGTGCCAGAACATTCGAGGCAGCCAGCGCCTTCGGAAAACGCAAAGGAGGACCACGTTGCTGGATCGAGACCGGCTTCTTTTAACTCGGCTTGCGTAAAGTTCTTCTGTCTCTTGCAATTCGGGCAGATCACGCGAACGAGACGCTGCGCCATGATGCAGTTGAGGGCGGATACGAAATTGTAAGGCTCGACACCCATGTTTATGAAACGCCCGATGACGTCGGTGACGTTGTTGGCGTGAACGGTGGTAAAGACTAAGTGTCCGGTAAGCGCGGATTGAATGGCGATTTGCGCGGTTTCCTGGTCACGAATTTCGCCGACCATGATCTTGTCCGGATCGTGGCGCAGGATAGAACGCAAGCCGCGCGCAAACGTGAGACCCTTTTTCTCATTCACGGGGATTTGCGTGATTCCCTTGAGCTGGTACTCGACCGGATCCTCGATGGTGACGATTTTGTCTTCGTCCGTCTTGATCTCGTTGATCGCGGCATACAGCGTAGTGGTCTTGCCCGAACCAGTGGGGCCTGTGACCAACACCATGCCATAGGGCTCCTGGATGTAGCGCCGGAAGCGCTTGACTTCCAGGTCCGAGAATCCGACTACATCCAAGCTTAGACTCTGGAACTTCTCAGAAAGCGTCTCTTTATCGAGCACGCGAAGCACGGCGTCTTCGCCGTGGCTTGCCGGCATGATCGAGACGCGCAAGTCGATAAAGCGGCCTTTGTATTTAACGCGGAAGCGGCCGTCTTGCGGGACGCGGCGTTCCGCAATGTCCAAATCGCTGAGCACCTTGATGCGCGAGAGAACCGTCGAATGCCATTCTTTGGCGATCGGCTGCATGGCGTGCTGCAGAACGCCATCGATGCGGTACTTAACGGCCACTTCGGCGTCGCGAGCTTCGATGTGAATGTCACTCGCCCGCCGTTCCAAAGCAGTGAAGATGATCGTTTCCACAAGCCTCACGACCGGGCTCACGGAGGTGTCGCCACGCGTCAGCCGGTCTCCGGATATGGTCTCTTCGCTTTCTTCTTCTTCCTTGGAGACCTGGAGCGTGAATGCTTCCGTGGCTTGCTCGAGGACGCGCTGGGACTGCTCGGTACGCTTGAGAATGTCGCCAATCTGCCTGGCAGTCGCCACCTTGATGGCCAGCTTCTTACCAAGCAGCAAAGGCAGTTCGTCACTCAGCAGAACCAGGCTCGGATCGGCAACGGCAATGGAAAGCAAACTGTTCTGCACTTCGAGGGGGACGAAGTTATAGCGGAACATCAAGTCCGCAGGAATAGTTCGGAAGAGCTCCGGATCAATGCGCTGCTCGCTTAGATCGATAAAGGCACAGCGGTATCTCTGCGCAAGCTTCCGCGCGAACTCGCGCTCATTGGGAGCATCCGAGCCGTCTGCTTGTGTCAAATTATGTTCTTGTGTAGCCACAGTTTCCCTTTGCCTACTTTGGAGTCGTCCCCGTAAGGGAGAACGAAAAGATCGGCAGATAAAGTGAAATCAAGATAAAGGCTACCAGGATGCCCATGAACACGAGAATAACGGGTTCAATGATGGCTACCAGAGCCGAAAGCCTGACACTTACTTCTTCTTCGTAGAATTCAGCCACGCTCGTGAGCATGGGCGCCAGCGCGCCGCTGGATTCGCCGACCTCGATCATGTCCAGGGCAAGCGCGGGGAAAGTCCCTTTCATCGCCAGGGCATTGTGAAGCGACTCGCCCTCGCGGACCATCTGGGTGGCTTGCGTAACCGTGGAACGAACCAACTTGCTGCTAATGGCGTCAGAGGCCGTCTGCAAACCCGCCACCAAGGGAGTGCCGCCCGTGAGCAGCGTGGCCAGGGTGCGCGAAAATTGAGCGACCTGGAATTTCAGCAGAGTGTCGCCAATGACGGGGATGCGGAACTTTAACTTGTCAAACGCTTCGCCGCCTTCCGCGGTCCTGGACCAGAGAAAAACACCGAAAGCCCCAAGAAATAGGGACACGATGATGCCGATGACGAGGAAACGATAGTCAACAGTGATGGCGATCAGAATTTGTGTAGGCTTGGGCAGCTCGACATTCAGGTCGCGATACAGCAGCGCAAACTTGGGGATGACGAAGGTCACGAGATACGTCACGATGATCGAGGCAACCGTGACCAGTAGAACGGGATAGACCAACGTAGCGAGAATTTTCTTTTTAACTCCGGTGCTCACCCGCTGATAGGCGATGTAATAGTCCAAGACTCCGGAGAGGTTTCCGCTCTTCTCGCCGGCGAGAATGGCGGTCGAATAGACTTTGGAAAAGACGCCAGCCTCAGCAATGGCCTCCGAGAGAGACTTCCCTTCCCGAACGCGGTCGCGGACTTTTGAGAGGATTGGACGAAGCTTCGGCGAGGTGGCGCGATCCGCCAAGAGGTCTAACGCACGGAGAATCGGCAAACCGGCCTTAATCAGGGTATTGAACTGCTGGTTCAAGATCAGAAAGTCCGAGCCGCCGACCTGGCGATCGCTGCTCTTCTTGATAAAGGCGCTAAGAAAGCTGCTGCGCGTTTGAACGGAATAGACGAACAGGCCCCTCTCGGCCAGCTTCTGGCGCGCCTCGGTTAATGAACCCGCAGCCTCGACGTGCGAGAAGACCCGTCCGTTAGCATCCGCGACGCGGCAGACAAATTCCCCCATAGCCTTCAGTTTACCCCATCTGGTTAGTATGCGGCGAAGCGCCTGATGGTTGGACGTTCCCCGGAAGAAACTGCCGCGAATTTAATATGATTTTAACTTTAAGGGCTTGATTCGGCGGCTGATTCGCCGTTGACGATGGCTACGCCGCGAGGGACGTCGAACCGGAAAAAAGAATCGGGGACGGAAGGATCGAAGCGCCAATCCGCGAACTTGAACTCGACGGTAACGCCGCCCTTTTCACGCACAAGCACGCGGGTCAAATCGCCGTTGTTTGGAGCGACCTCCAGATAAACAGCTTCCTCCGGGCCGTCATTTTGGGTTCCCGAAGCACCGGCTGAGCCGGAGCGTGCTTTGCCTTGGTCGCCACGCAGGGTGCAGTACAGAACGACGTCGCCTGACGCGGTTGGTTGCTCGGCGGTCGTCTCCTCGACTCGCGCGCAGACCCGCGACAATTTCATCTCGCCTGCAAGCAGTGCCAGCGGCGTACGCCAGTCCGTGCTCTGCTTGGCAGGGGTGCGGGTTACGGTGTGATCCGCGGGCACGTAAAACCAAGCCGTCTTGCCATCTACAAGGAAAAGGTTTTTTTCTGGTGATTCGTATTCCCAGCGCATCTTCCCAGGCCGCCTAAAATAGGCTACCCCTGCTTCAGAGCGGACCACCTGGCCATTCTCGGAATAGCGCTCCAGAAACGTGGCTTGGAGGGTCTGTTCGCCTCGGTAACGCGCCTCCAGGATTCTGACAAGCTGATGCGCGTCCGGCGCGCCTGCCCCTAGCGAAAAGAAAGCAAGAAAGGAGGCCAAGAGGAAAGCCATGGCGTTAGTTTAGCAGGTCTTCCTTGCGGGACGGGAATGCGATGTGTCGCCGCAGACCTTGAGGGAGAGCCTAATTCTG
>JBARBE010000133.1:0-19928 GCA_049792735.1 Candidatus Acidiferrum sp. | reverse complement strand
CCGGGCGGGAGCCACCCCACTTGTTCGGCTTTCAGCCGCCCAACAAGTTCGTGGGGTCGCTCCCGCCCGTCACGTAGGAAGCGTGACCATGCTCTGTCCGCGTGGCCAGTGCGGGCTGCCAGGCAAGACAAACAAAGTCATTTTTTCCGTTGGCGACACGCTGGTTGATCACACAGATCAGGAGCTAACCTACGACCCACTCCGCAGGACTGAGGTGAGTTCGGCCGATGCAGACCTTTTGCATCCGGTTGCCGGAGCATCCTCTTTCCAGCATGCATCGCTGAACAGTCGAGGTGAAGAGCGCTTCACCCCAGTACTTCACGGAGCACTTCGTCTGTCACTTCACCGGAGCGCTGCGCACAAAGCTAGACACCTTAATCAGATAAACGCTCCAAAGACAGTCCGACTGCGCGAGGGCTGGCACGATGTGAGGGCGGGAGCGACCCCACCCTTTGACGCACGGTGCGTCACGGTTGCGTGTGGTCGCTCCCGCCCTCAAAGGGGCTTCGTGTCAGCGTCTTGTTGGGTTGCATTCACAGACCTGAGAATTTGTCAGACAAAAGGTCTGACACTTTGTATAAGCACGAAAGGAGAAGCCCGTTGTCTTTATTGAAATCACCACCAAAACAGCCCAAAGCAGTCACCATCCAAGCGCGAGTCGAAGAATCGGTCAAGACACAGCTTGAGCTCTATGCTAAGTTCATCGATGCTTCGCCGTCTTACGTGATCACCGAAGCCCTGAAGTTGCTGTTCCGCAAGGACGACGACTTCAGACGCTGGGCGGACCAACACGCAAACAACCACAACAATGGAACAGCTAAAGGAGACGTTCTTGCGAAGGCCGTCTAACAAAGATGAAGTCCCGTCTAACCCAATTCGGTGCGCGCGAGAATACAGCGTCCCCAAGATAGCATGCCCCGCGCCTTGCAGTGGATTCGCTGCCTCCGATGTCCCAGGCTCTCCCGAGAGGTTTGCAACATCACCAGCCAACTCGAGTCCTGGCATCCCGTGCAAGCGAGCCGGACAAATCAATCGTTACCATGCCACTGGAAGCAGCCACAGGGGGAGAAACGGGAAACAGTGCCGGTGCTTTTTCCGTTCCTGCAACGGTTATCACTGCCGCAGAGTCGAGGCAAGTGCCCTTGACGCCCGAGCCGTTTGTCTCGGCCGACGAGGCGGCGCAGTTTCTCTGCGTCAAGCGCCGCTACCTACTGGAGCTCGCCCGCAGGGGCATCACCGGAGCCTACGCGCTCGGCACTGGGAGCAAGCGCAAGATCTGGGTATTTCGGCTCTCGGAACTCGCGGCCTCCATTGTGCGGAGCGAGACTCCGATTCCAAAACCACAAAAACCGTGTACGATCGGATCTGGCAGTCCCCGCTGAAAGCGAGGAGTTATGGCTTATCAGCGAGGATCACTAAAAAAGGTACGACGCAAGGAAGGAGAAACCTGGGTGCTGCGGTACAGGGTCACGAATCCAGACGGCAGAAGGGTCGAGAACGTAACGCCCATCGGACTTGTCCGGCAGTTTCCGAAAGATAAGGACGCATGGCGTGAGGCGGACCGCCTCGGGCTCGGAATTCGAATCAACGACACTCCCGCCCCTGGCCGTGCTTCATTCCACTTTCTTGCGGAGCATTATCTCAAGGCAGATTTCGGGGCGGATTCCGTGCGCCCGAAATCGGAGAACACCATCAGTCACGTGGAGCATATCGTGCGTGCATACCTCGTTCCGCGTTTCGGAAACGAAATTGCGGAAGACATCAAGCCGCTCGATATTCAGCGGTGGTTCAAGTCGCTCCGCGAGATGGACGGCCTTGCATGGACGACGATTGCGAAGATGCGGGGTGTCATGAGTCGCATCTACAAGGTTGGCATCCTGCATGAGCAAGTTCAGAAGAATCCCGTCCTGCACGTAGAGACGCGCTCGAAGACCGACTACAAGGCCATCGTCATCACGCCAGCGCAAACGCTCGCGATTCTGAAGGTCCTCCCCTCACCTCTTCACTTCACGTTGGTGCTCACCTGCGCCGCCACGGCGCTCCGTGCTTCGGAGATGCTGGCGCTACGCTGGAGAGATGTGCTGTGGAATGAGGGAAGGACTCGGATTTCAAAGCGATGGGCGCAAGGTAAAGATGGCGCGACCAAAACGGAGGCATCGGACGGATATGTTCCGCTGCATCGCTCCTAGCCGCTCATCTACGCTCGTGGCGGAAACAAAGCCCCTACGCAAAGGACGAGGACTTCGTATTCCCCTCAGTCAAAGCGCGCGGGTGTGTTCCCCTATCCGCGTCTGTTTTCGTCGCGGATCACTTGAGGCCGGCGGCAAAGAAGACCGGAGTGCATATCGAGGACGGTCAAAGGTTTGGACTTCACAATCTTCGCCACTCACTTAGCAACTGGCTGGTGAACAAAGCGAAGGTCGAACCCAAGACCGTGCAGGGCATCCTGCGTCACGCGAAGATTCAGACGACGCTCGACTTATATACGCAGGACGACGGCGATGAAACACGGGCGGCACAGGGCGAATATCTAACAGCGTTGGGAGTGGGATCGCAGTTAGTGCAGTGAGATGTGGGTTGGATTGTGGGTTGAGGTTTTTGGGACGACACCCGGTAACCTACTGAAATTATATGGTGGGCCTGGGTGGACTTGAACCACCGACCTCGCCCTTATCAGGGGCGCGCTCTAGCCACCTGAGCTACAGGCCCTTCCAACAACGCAGGCAAATAGTTTAACACGCCGCCGCGCTTGCACAAGCCGCGGCTCTCCATCATTGTAAATCGCAAGTTCCCGCTTGCGATGGCTAAAATCTCGCGTCAGAAATCTGCTCTACTGCACGAACCCCACGTTCGGGGTTGGCGGCACGCCGCCTTCCGGCGCTTCCTTGATGGGCCCGAACTGGGCCTCGTAACGCGAAATATTCTCGCCCAGCGCCCGCAAAATGCGCTTCGCATGTCCCGGGCTGACGATCATGCTGCCCAGCAATTTTCCCTGCGTCCCATTCGGAAAAATATAGATAAAATTGAACGTGAACTCTTCCAAATTGTGATGCAGCATGACTAAATTGCTGTACTGGCCCTGCAGTTCCTTCTCGTCCGCTTTGATCTGTACTTGCCCAGGCACTGGCCGCTGCTCTTCCATCGTCGTCTCCCGTAGTCGTCTGGCCGCTTCACGCGTTACTCGAAGGTACCACAGCCGTTCCCCTTCCGCTTGCTCGCAGGATGCGCAACCTGGTTAGACTGCCTCTAAAGATGGAACAATCCGATTCAGTCCTATTGACAAGGGCCTGTATTAAGTCTAGTTTAGTATGGACATTTACTGTGGTTAACAAAAATTCAGTTACCAAGTATCATTAAATAGAATCATGTCGCCGACGTTCCCTCCTCAACTCGAAACCGAACCCGCCGCCGGCGACGCTTCCGCTCCTGCTGCAGCTTCCACGGCCTCCGCGAAGCCCCGCCACGAGAACATGCCCTCTCTTCCCGAGGCGCATCGCACCATTCCCGTCTCGCACGCCGCTTCCTGGATTCGGAAGATGATCGCATTTGCCGGTCCGGGATATCTCGTCGCCGTCGGCTACATGGACCCGGGCAACTGGGCGACGGACATCGGCGGCGGCTCGAGGTTTGGCTACACACTGCTCAGCGTCATCCTCATCAGCAATCTCATGGCGATGTTTCTTCAAGCGCTTTCCGCCAAACTCGGCATCGCCACCGGCCGCGACTTGGCGCAAGCTTGCCGCGAACACTATTCGCGCCGCACTTCGATTGCCCTTTGGATCGTTTGCGAAATCGCCATCGCCGCCTGCGATCTCGCCGAAGTTCTCGGATCGGCCGTTGCGCTTCAGCTTTTGTTCGGGCTGCCGCTTCTCGCCGGCGTGATTATAACCGGGCTCGATGTCTTGATCGTCCTCGCGCTGCAAGGCCGCGGCTTCCGCATCATCGAAGCGTTTGTCGTTACTCTCATCGCCACTATCGGCGCCTGCTTCGCTTACGAAATCTTTTTTTCGCATCCTATCTGGCGCGAAGCCGCCGTCGGCCTGATTCCTACCGCGGAGATTCTTCGCAATCGCGACATGCTGTACATCGCCATCGGCATCCTCGGCGCCACGGTGATGCCGCACAATCTCTATCTTCATTCCAGCATCGTGCAGACGCGCGCGTTCGGTTCTTCCACGCGCGACCGCCGCGAAGCGATGCGCTACGCGATTATTGATTCCACGCTGGCGCTCGGCTTCGCTCTTTTCATCAACGCGGCCATTCTTATCCTCGGTGCCGCAGCTTTCCACACCCGCGGCATGCATAACGTCGCGGAAATTGCCGATGCTTACAAACTTCTCAGCCCTGTCCTTGGCGTGAGTCTCGCTAGCACCATCTTTGCCTGCGCTCTTCTCGCTTCCGGACAGAACTCGACGCTGACTGGCACGCTCGCCGGCCAAATCGTGATGGAAGGTTTTCTGCAGATTCGTCTCAAGCCGTGGCTCCGCCGCCTTATTACGCGCTCGCTCGCCATTCTTCCCGCCGTGCTTGTCATCGGCATCGCGGGCGAAGGCAAAGTCACCTCGCTGCTCATCCTCAGCCAGGTCGTTCTCAGTTTTCAGCTGCCGTTCGCCGTCATCCCGCTGATCCAATTCACTGGCGACCGCAGCAAAATGGGCGAGTTCACTAACTCCCGCGTCACTGTCGTCATCGCGTGGATCGTCGCCGCCGCCATCCTCTTCTTCAACGCCGAACTCCTCTGGCTCATCTTCCGCGGCCGATAACTCCGGCGTAACCTTCAGTTTTTTCCCTCTCTTCTCCGCGTCCTGTGTGTCTCTTTGTTCTCTGTGCAAAGTTTTTTCTTTCTTCTGTCTCCCAGCCTCGTATGCGAAAATTCCCCCTTGTCCACCGCCTCCAACTCGGCCGGCACACTCCAGCTCCGCAAACTCGTTTTCGCCGCTCTCTTCGCCCTTATTTGCACCGTGATCATCGTTGCTCTTTATCAGAACCGCCCCTGGGCGATTCCGGAAGCCGCGAAGCTCCGCAAGAACCCCATCCAATCTTCTCCGGCCGTTCTCGCCGCCGCGCGCGTCATCTATCTCGATAAATGCGCCAACTGCCACGGCCAGTCCGGAAAAGGCGACGGCCCAGACGCCAACTCCTACTACCCGACCCCCGCAAGCCTGGCCGACCCCAGTCGCATGAACTCCCGCACCGACGGCGCAATCTTTTACCAAATCAGCCAAGGCCGAAAGCCCATGCCCTCCTTCGAAAAACGCCTCACGGAAGAGCAGCGCTGGGAACTGGTCCTTTTCATCCGCTCTCTGTCCGCCTCTTCCCCTGCGACTGCAAGCAAGTAACCGCCCAAAATAAAAACGGGCCGGCAATCGCCAGCCCGCTTTCTGCGTGAACTCTGTGCCTCTGCGTTCCGTTTTCTTTCTTTTCTTTACCTCATTACCTCTTTACTTCATTTCTTCGGCTTATGCCGTCGCCGCTTTCACCTGCGACAACGCCGCCGCCACTTCCGTCACGTCGGGCACCACCGGAATATCGTAATCCTTCTTCCACGCCACTTTCCCCGACTTGTTGATGATGACGATCGACCGCCCCGTGATGCCCTTGTCCGCCAGGAACACGCCGTACTTTTCGCTCATCGCTCCGCGCGGCTGAAAATCCGCCAACAGCGAATATTTGATCCCCATTTTTTCCGCATAGGCTTTGTGCGACCACACGCTGTCCACGCTCACGCCGAGCACTTCGGCGTCCAGCGCTTCGAGCGGCTTCATGCCGTTCACCAGACACACATGCTCTTCCGTGCAAGTCGGGCTCCAGTCCAGAGGATAGAACACCAGCACAACATTCTTTTTCCCCGCGAAATCCGATAGCTTCACTTCCTTTTTATCCTGGTTCATCAAACTGAAATCCGGCGCCGTTTGTCCCACAGAAATACCCATTTATCGTTCCTCCCTTTCGTTTCTAGCTCCACAAAACATCTTACCCAATCCTCATCACAACCGACAAATCCCAGGGGTCCATGGCAAATCGCCCACGGATGATTCGTGGTTCCGTACCATCGTGACCCATGCTCGATATACGAATTCTAGTCTCCGACGAATTTGATGTAGAGATGAACGCCCCCCTGGCAGCGTTCGGCAAGAACCTTTATTTCTTCCACGAGCTGGGCTTCCTCGTCAGATTGGCAGTGTCTAGCTAGAACTTGCCATTCAGCCAGGAACCTAGGTATTTGGAGACGGTTGAACACTGTGTCGCCGTACCAATCTATTTCTCCCAGGTGCGGCTCATCAGCCGAGGAAAGCTCCAGAAGGCGATGCAAAAGGTTTTTGGGATCTCCGATAGTTGCCAGAACCTCGCCACTTTCCTTTTCAAGATTGATATCAAGTCCCATGATTCTCCTTTGCTTACTCCACTTCCCCTAGTTCACATAGAGCGATACACTACACTTCATCTGGCAACTTCCTCCATGTCCAGCGAAGCCGCTCGCCGCGTACCCATGATGCCTTTGCAAGATCTCGTTTCACGCTACCATTCCCTCGCCGGCGAGTTCGGCAAACCTGTAGCGCTTTCCGCCTTTCAACTCTCGGCCGCCGAAGCGGAGCGCCTCTTCTCGTCTTACGACGAGGACTATCACATCAGCCGATTCTTCCATTTTTCTGAAGACGAGGGCGAGAAATTCTTGATCAACGGCATCGGCGCGACGCACGTCTCCGTCGATCCCGAAATCGAATCCATCCTCTAAGCGCCGGGTCTTGCCGGGTCGCTTTTGATAAAGAAAGTCAGAGCGGCAACCGCGATTGGCGCTGCTGCAGGAAGCGGCGAACTGCGGAGTCGCGCTCGAGCCCGATAGCCATTTGGTAGGCTTTGCGCGCTTCGTCGCTCGCGCCCGATTTGGCCAGCAATTCCGCGCGCGCGGCCCAATACGGCTGATACTCGCCGAGCCGCGCATCGGCGGCCGCGTCGGGCATAGCCTTGAGAGCGGCAGCGGGGCCATGCAATTCCGCAATCGCAAGCGCGCGATTGATGGCGACCACCGGCGAGCCAACGAGCGCAAAGAGCGCGTCATAGAGCTGTACCACATCAGCCCAGTTATCTTGACCGATGCGGCAGCGATAAACGTGGGCCGACTGCAACGCCGCTTCCAACTGATAGCGGCCGATCGAGGCCAGAGCGCTCGCCCGGCGGAGCAGCGCTTCCGCCTCCAGGATCATTTGCGAATCCCATAATTCCGTATCCTGCTCGGCAAGCGGCACGTATTCGCCATCTTCGGTGCGCCGCGCGCGACGCCTGGCTTCGGCGTGAAGCATCAGGGCAAGCAAGCCAAGCGGTTCGGGTGCCTCGGGCAGCAACTCGACTACCAGCCTCGCCAGAAACAACGATTCCTCGGTCAGATCGCGGCGCACGACATCGGTACCGCCGGGATCGGCCCAGCCTTCCGTAAACGTGGCATAGATCGCGTCCAACACGGAGTCGAGCCGCGCAGGAAGTTCTTCGCGCTCTGGGATTCGAAAGGGAATTCCAGCTTGCCGGATTTTTTCTTTGGCGCGGACGAGCCGCTTGCCCATGGTCGCCGGAGACGTGAGAAAGGAAGAAGCGATGGTGGCTGCGTCGAGCCCCAGCACGACTTGGAGTACCAACGGCGCGCGAACAGTCGCGTCAATCGCCGGATGTGCGCAGGCAAACATCAGAGCGAGCCGTTGGTCCGGGATTTCCGATGGCTCCGCCGCGGCTTCGAGGCCTTCCGCCATGACCCGCAACTGCTCGCCCGCGATTTCATGACGGCGCCGCCCACGGATCATATCGATCATCTTTCGCCGGGCTACGGTCAGAAGCCAAGCTTCCGGGTTCTGCGGACAGCCGTTGCGCGGCCAATCGGAAAGGGCTGCTGCGAATGCCTCGGAGAGCGCATCCTCGGCGGCGGCCACGTCCCGCGTGCGCGCGGCGAGAAAGGCGACGAGCTTGCCGTAGCTGCGGCGCGCGACTTCGTCCGCCGTGCTGCGCACCTGCTCGTCGCCGTCGCTCCGGGTCATATCCCTACGCTACGCTGCGGACGATGCCGCCGTGACCCAAATGGGGCGCACTTCGACGACACCGTGACTCGCTGCCGGGCAGCGTGCCGCCCACGAGAGCGCGGCGTCGAGATCTGGCACGTCGAGTAGAAAATAGCCGGCTAATTGTTCTTTCGAGTCCACAAAAGGGCCATCCAGCACCTGCGATTTGCCATTCGCAACCCGCACAGTCGTCGCTGTTGTGGTTGGCTGGAGGCGATTGCTGCCGACGATCGCTCCCGCCTTCCTAAGCGCTTCGCCGTATGCGGCGTATGCCGCGACGCCTTGTTCCTGTTCCGCCTTCGACATTTTGGGCCAAGCGGCCTCGTTCACATAAAGCATCATCAAGTATTGCATTTCGAGCCTCCTCTATCGGGAACTGGCGGGCCTGATGGCCCGCTACTACAATGACGCTCTGCCACGCACGATTTGGACATTCCCGGATGCCTGCCGAACGATTTTGCGAACGTGGGGCAACCGCATTCGCGAAAAACATTCTGAAAAGATGGAACCGGGCGATCCATAACGTACCTGGCTCAGTTCGCTGGCTGGTAGCAAGCGAAAACGGTGCCATTACCAAAAGCCCGCGAACTTGTTAGCTTTAGGCTCAACTTCTCCTCGAGGCCCTCAAACATCGTCCGGCCTTTGCCCAGCACGATGGGGCTCAGCGCCATCTGGTATTCGTCAATCAGATTGTGCTGTGCCAGTTGGGAAACAATGCTTCCGCTGCCAAGAATCACCATGTCCGGTCCCTCCTCGCCCTTGAGCTTGCGGACTTCTGTGGCGAGGTCGCCCTTCATCAGCTTCGTGTTGGTCCAGGAGACTTTTTCCAGCGTTCGCGAAAACACGATCTTCGCCATCTCGTTCATGCCTTTGGCAACCGCCGGCGAGTTTTGGAACGCTATCGGCGTCGGCCAGTAGCTTGCCATAAGTTGGTAAGTGATCCGGCCAAACACCAGCACGCCGTTGCCACTGCCGTTTTCGCTGGCGAAGGCGTTCCATTCCGCATCGCGCTTGTGGGCCCAGCTCATGTCGCCCTTGCCGTCCACAAAATAGCCATCCAGAGACACCATATTGAAAACCACTACTCTGCGCATCGTTTTTCTCCTTTTCTCTGTTGGGATGAAATTTCGAACCGGTGCTCCAGCGCCGCTTACTCTGGCTTGATGTATTTAGAATGATCCTCGGTCAACAGCGTGCCCTCGCGCACGGGGCGCACTTCGACGACGCCATGCAAAGCGGTTGGGCTGCGCGCTGCCCACGAAATCGCGGCGTCTAGATCGGGCACCTCGATGATATGAAAGCCGCCCAACTGCTCTTTCGAGTCGGCGTAAGGGCCGTCCAGCACCTGAGTCTTGCCGCTCGCGACGCGCACCGTTGTAGCGTCCGACGTGGGAAACAACCCCTTGCTGTCCTTCAGCACGCCGGCCTTCGTCATGGCCTCCATATAGGCTCGATAGGCGCCCAGCCAGTGCTGCTGTTCGTCTCTGGTCAACTGCGGCCAGCCCGCTTCGGCCACGTAGTCCATCAGCATGTATTTCATCTCGCGTCTCCCCAAGGTTTAGCCGGCGGTTTGTGTTCCGCTATTCTAATGACGTTCGAAATCCGGCCATTTGGACAAGCCCTCAAAGATTTTTTGGCCGGTCCGTTTGACATACTATCTAGATTCCACCGGCCCATAGCAATGCCCCGGGCGCAAAGTTCAGGAACGCCTCCACGGCACAGACCAGCCAAGGGTGCAAGTGCATGCCCACGGCAGCCAGAACCACGATTCCCACGACCAGCAATACTTTTCCGATATTCATGGCGAATCTCCAAATCTTCCTCGCGCCTTTCGGCGGTATCTCGTTCTGCTACTAGAATGACGCTTGAGCCCGGCCGATTTGGACGGCCCTCGATTTAGCGGATCGCCGACAGCGCCAGTTACTGATTTCGGTTGCGCATAGGTTCTGCGGCCATTCAGCCCGGCCGGACTTCCAACACCTAAATTCAGCAACTCTTCTCAAAATTGGCCGTTCTGCTGCGTCTTGGATATAATCTGTCTGCAACATTTGTGTCACAGCTCCACTTACTGCACTCCGGAGGTTTCTAGATGGCTGGCTCGCCAACCCTCTTGCCTGAATCGCGGCTCGGCGCCACGCTTCGCCGCGACGCTTGGTGGGTCGAACTCGTACCTGTAATTATCCTTCTCGGCGGTTTTGGCATTTACGCCACGTTGCGCGCGTTCGAAGGCGCATATTACGCGTGGGGGCCGTATCTTTCGCCCTTTTATTCGCCGCTCATCGATGCGAATCATCATTGGTGGCCTTGGTCTCCCGCGCTGCTCATTCTTGGGGGCCCTCTCGGTTTTCGCGCCACCTGCTATTACTATCGCAAGGCCTACTACCGCGCTTTCTTTCTCGATCCGCCATCTTGTGCCGTCGGCGAGCCTTCCAAACGCAAGTACAAAGGTGAGACGGCCTTTCCCTTCATCCTCCAAAACGTTCACCGCTATTTCTTTTATCTTGCGGTCGTGTTCCTTGCATTTCTCTGGTACGACGCCATCGTCGCCTACGACTGGAACGGCCACTTTGGCATCGGCGTCGGGACGCTCATCATGAGCGTCAACATCATCATGCTCACGCTTTACACTTTTTCCTGTCATTCTCTGCGCCATCTCGCCGGAGGCAAACTCGACTGTTTTTCCTGCGCGACATTCGGCATGCCGCGGCATAGCGCGTGGAGCGCCGTTACTTTCCTCAACGAGCGCCACATGCTCCTCGCCTGGACGAGTCTCATCACCGTCGGCTTCACCGACTTTTACATCCGCATGGTCGCCGCCGGCGTGTTCCATGACCTGAGGCTCCTGTGACCACCAGCTACGAGACCCGCGAGCACGACGTTCTGATCATCGGCGCCGGCGGCGCAGGACTCCGCGCCGCCATCGAAGCCCTCGCCCACGGCGCGAGCGTCGGCGTCGTCTGCAAATCGCTCCTTGGAAAAGCTCATACCGTGATGGCCGAAGGCGGAATCGCCGCTGCCATGGCCAATGTGGACGCCGCTGACGGCTGGAAGACGCACTTCAAAGACACCATGTTCGGCGGCAAATATCTGAACAACTGGCGCATGGCCCAGCTCCATGCACAGGAGTCTCCCGACCGCGTCCGCGAGCTCGAGCAGTGGGGCGCTCTCTTTGACCGCACTGCGAGCGGCGCCATTCTCCAGCGTGCTTTCGGCGGCCACACCTACAAGCGTCTCTGCCACGTCGGCGACCGCACCGGTCTCGAAATGATTCGCACGCTTCAGGATCGCGGCGTGCAGCTTGGCTTCGACGTTTACATGGAGTGCACCGTCACGCGCCTCCTCACCGACGGCGGCCGCATCGCCGGTGCTTTCGCCTACTGGCGCGAAAATGGCCGCTTCATCGTTTTCAAAGCGAAGTCCATCGTCATCGCCACCGGCGGCATTGGCAAGGCCTGGCCCATCACTTCCAATTCCTGGGAGTGCACCGGCGACGGCATGACGCTCGCCTACGAAGCCGGCGCCGAGCTGATGGACATGGAGTTCGTCCAGTTCCATCCCACCGGCATGGTTTGGCCACCGGGCGTGCAAGGCCTTCTCGTTACCGAAGCCGTGCGCGGCGAAGGCGGCATCCTGCGCAACAAGCTCGGCGAGCGCTTTATGGAAAAGTACGACCCCAAGCGCATGGAACTTTCCACGCGCGATGTCGTCGCCCGCTCCATCTACACCGAAGTGAAAGAAGGCCGTGGCACCGAACACGGCGGCGCGTACCTCGACATTTCTCACAAGCCCGCCGAGTACGTGAAGAAAAAACTTCCCAGCATGTATCACCAGTTCAAAGAGCTCGCCGACGTCGACATCACCAAAGGCCCGATGGAAGTCGGCCCCACCTGCCATTATGTGATGGGCGGCATTCGCGTCGAAGCCGAAACCGCTCAATCCACACTCCCTGGCCTCTTTGCCGCAGGCGAAGCCGCCGCTGGTCTCCACGGCTCAAACCGTCTAGGCGGAAACTCGCTTTCTGATCTGTTGGTTTTCGGCCGCCGCGCAGGCGAAGCCGCTGCGAAGCATGCCAAGCAAGTCTCCCCTCCCGGCCTGGCCCTCGCGCAAATCGAAGAAGCCGAAAGGGAACTGCTCGCTCCATTTTCCAAAACCGGTTCCGAGAGTCCTTACGCCGTCCAGCGCGACTTGCAAAAAGTCATGCAGAGCCTCGTAGGAATTTTCCGCACCGACGAAGATTTGAAAAAGGCCTTCGCCGAGCTGGAAGAACTGAAAGCTCGCGCCGCCAAAGCCAGCGTCGAAGGCTCACGCCTCTTCAATCCCGGCTGGCATCTCACGCGCGAGCTCAACTCCATGCTCACCATTTCCGAAGCCGTCGCGTTAAGCGCGCTCGCCCGCACCGAAAGCCGCGGCGCTCATAGCCGCATCGACTTCCCGAACTACGACCCCGTCTGGGCAAAAAAGCACAATGTCATCGTCCGCGAAAACGACAAAATGACGCGCCACGAAATTCCTGTCGAGGAAATGCCCGACGACCTAAAGCAAATTATTGCCGAGGACAAATGATGTCGCGCCAATCGCAGCACGGGACGACGCACCACGGAGCACAAGGATGAGCGAAGCAACATTAAGGATACTTCGCGGCGAAGGCGCCGCTGGCGGCCAGACCGTCGACTACCAAGTCCCTGTCGCTCCCGGCATGGTCGTCCTCGATGCGCTCCACTACATCCAGGGCCATCTAGCGCCTGATCTCGCCGTCCGCTGGAATTGCAAAGCCGGCAAATGTGGCTCCTGCTCCGCCGAAGTCAACGGCCGCCCGCGCCTCACCTGCAAGACGCGCATGGATGATCTCCCCAAAGATCAGCCCATCACCGTCATGCCCATGAAATCTTTTCCGCGCATCAAGGATCTCGTCACCGACGTTTCCTGGAACTACAGCGTCAACAAAAAAATCCCCGCCTTCCAGCCGAAGCCCAACACCGACTGGAAAATCTCTCAGCTCGATGTCGATCGCGTCCAGGAATTTCGCAAGTGCATAGAATGTTTCCTCTGCCAGAACGTTTGCCACGTCCTTCGCGAGCACGACGCCAAAAAAACGTTCGGCGGCCCGCGCTTTTTCGTCCGCGTCGCCGGCCTGGAAATGCACCCGCTCGATGGCCTCGACCGCGTCGCCCTCCTCAAAAACGATCTCGGCATCGGCCTCTGCAACATCACCAAATGCTGTACCGAAGTCTGCCCCGAAGAAATTCACATCACCGACAACGCCATCATCCCGCTCAAGGAGCGCGTCGTCGACCGCTTCTACGATCCGCTCACCATGCTCTTCCGCATGTTCGGCGGCAAGTAGCACAGACTTCAGTCTGTGCCACTCGCGACAGGTGGCACGGACTTTAGTCTGTGCTCTGAAATCATGTAACATGCTCTACGCTCGCTGGAAGGAGTGGAGGACAAGCCAGCCTCACTCGCTTTGTTCCTGTACTTCCTTTACCTCCTCTACTTCGTGCAATCTCGGAGGCGCCCATGCCATACCAGCTAAAATCCATCTCCAAACCCGGCATCCCCGAAGCCATCGCCAAAGCCGAGCTCTACCGCTATCTCAACGAACCCGAGGAAGCCGAATCCATTTGCCGCGATATTCTTGCCGTTGACGCCGATCATCAGCTCGCTTGCCGCATATTGGGCCTCGCCATCACCGACCAATTCACCGGCGCTGCCGCCGACCGTTACGCCGAAGTCCAGTCCATCTTCGCCGCGCTCCGTGATCCCTACGAGCGCAACTACTACACCGGCCTACTCCACGAACGCCGCGCCAAAGCTCAGCTCCACTCCGGCTGCTCCGCCCACATCCTTCTCCCGCTCGTCGAAGAAGCCCTCCGTTGCTTCGCCGAAGCCGAAAAAATCCGTCCCGCCAGCAACGACGACAGCATCCTCCGCTGGAACCGCTGCGTCCGCCTCCTCGAATCCCGCCCCGAATTCCACGCCGTTCATCCCGGCCCCGAAGCCTTCGAAAACGAAGACACTCCGCCCGTCCCCTCCCGCCACTCCGCCAAGTAACATATCTCAGCAGCACAGCTCTGTTGCATAACCCAGTAGCACAGCCACTCCTGGCTGTGCCGGCTCGCTTCACTCAGTTTCCTTAGTTTTTTTCTGATTTTCTGCACTCAGGCAGGAACAATCCCGCGTCTAATACGCGTATGCTTTGAGGAACACGAAGACCACTACGCCTGTGATCGAAACGTAAAGCCAGATAGGGAACGTCCAGCGCGCGATTTTGCGGTGCATCGCGCACCGCCCCGTCAGCGAAAAAAAGAAAGTCGTCAGCACCATCGGCAGCGCGACGATGGAAAGTGTCACGTGGCTCGCCAGAATGGATAGGTACAGCGTGCGCACCGCCCCGCGCCCGGGGAAAATCGTGTCGCCGTGCAGCGCGTGGTTTACGATGTAGCTGGCGAGAAAAAGGGAAGAGAACGCAAACGCCGTCAGCATGCTCGCGCGATGCGCTTCTTTGTTGCCATGTTTGATGAAATAGAATCCCACGCAGAGCGCGATCGCGCACAATCCGTTCAGAATCGCGTTCAGCGCCGGCAAAAACATCCAGCGCCCCGCGAAATCAGCCGAAGCGCGATGTACGTACAGCAGCCAAAGCAGGAACGTCACGGCGAGCCCGCTCACCACAACGATCGTTCCCACCGCCGGCCGCGGCCGAATCTGCGTCTCTTCCATGCCCCCAATTAAATCACAAATCTCCGTCCCCATCCCACGTCCCGGCGCCCGGATTACAGCCCGAACGCCGCCGTGGCGAACTCATGTTAGAATTGTGAGATGGAAGTCACGCTCAAAATCCCCGACGAACTCCTGGCGGAAGCCAAATCGCGCGGCCTGCCTATTGAGGACTACATCCATCAGATTTTGGTGAAGCAATTGCCGTCGCCGCCCGAAGATACTTCGCGCCCGCGGACTCCTGAACAGATTCGCGCTTGGCTGGACTCACTCGCTCAGTTCTCCGACAAGATTCCTCCGCTGCCAGAAGAAATCTCCCGCGACTGGATTTATCAGGACCACAACTAAATGGCAATTGCTTCGTGTCTCGTCGATACGAACATTCTCCTGCGTATGACACGTCGCTCCGATCCGCAGCACAACGTTGTGGATAACGCACTCGCAAAGCTTGCGGGGCAGGGCACTGCTCTTCACTATACGCACCAAAATATCGCCGAGCTCTGGAATACCATGACTCGCCCGATTGCCCGGAACGGTCTGGGGCTGACCGTCGCTGACGCGGAGCGCGAAGTGCGCGCAATCGAGTCGGGCCTATCCTTGCTCCTCGAGAGCGAGTTGGTCTATCGGGAATGGCGACGAGTCGTGCTACGCTACACCATCTCTGGGGTTCAAGTGCACGATGCTCGGCTGGCAGCGACGATGTGCGTGCACCGTGTCAGCCACATCCTCACGTTAAATGTCGCAGACTTCAGTCGTTTCGATGGCCTAACTCCCTTACACCCCGAAGCAGTCTAGCTGCCCGACGCTGCCCCCGCTTTCTTGCGGATTTTTTCCTCTGAGCTCTACTTTCCAAGCTCAAACTTCCAAAAGTTTTCCACAGGCGATTCGAATGGCACGTCAGTAAACACTCGACAAGATGTTACCGCATCTGGTAACATGGGTTGTGATAGTCAGTCGCCAGCCCCGCCCAACAGCTCCAGCCTCTCCGCAAAGCCTCTGTGCACTCTGCGCCTCTGCGTTAGATTCTTCTTCTCTGTTCGACCTTGAAACTTCAACCTTGAACCGTTCTCTCGGCAAGAGTTCACATCAATATCATTCCAGGGATTTTACCCTTCCTTTGTTTTCATACTTTTCCGCACTCTTTTGCACCGACGAAAACGCTATCTCCAATCCTTTCATACCCTTCCGCACTCTTTGCAGAAAACACCCGGGGTGGCGTATGCCTGTCCAGTCAGCTCGCCCGCTCTTTTCGCACACCCTCTCCTGCGCCCACACAGGAAAACGCGCAACTCTTCTTCTTTCATGGAGTTACTTCATAACTTCCGTACACCCCGGGGGTGGGGGTCCGCTTCACTTCGATCTTGCTGTTCGCCCGGCAAACACCGCCATCGGACGCCCGGCATCCGCAGCCGTCGAGCCCGGCTTCGCCGCGCCGGCGCCCGTCGGCGTCTTGTCTCCAGCTTTTGCACCCGGCGTACCCATCTCAATCGCGCGCCGGATCGCGGCCAGCGGCGCATCATTATTCAACGTCACTGTCGCGCCATCCTGCCCAACTTCTACGCCCAATTCCTTCCACATCGGCGCCAAATCCACTTGCACCGGTTTGTCCTTCCACTCCGAATACAATTTTTCCAGCACATCCAGTCCCACGGCCTGGTCAGCGATTTTCAGCGCCTTCTCCAACTCCCAATCCTCGCGAATGTCTCCGCCCGCATCCAGCACGCCACGCAGCGCGTCTTCCAATCCCTTTTTATTCTTCGTCTGCTTCCGAATCTCCACGTCCGCCACAAAACAAAAAAGCGCCCCGCCCCAATACGTTCGTCCCCAAGTATGCGTGTGGTCGAGCCCTTCATCGCCGGGTTGCGGCTCGCCTTTCGGCATGTCGCGCACCAGGTCGTGCCACATTTGGAGAGCCGTCCAATGCCCCGCGCGGATTCGCGCAATCGGTTCGACGTACACCGCCGAACCTTCTTCAATCCAGTGGTGTTCATCTCCGATCATCGAGGGAAATGCAAGATGCACCATCTCGTGCGTCAGCATCCAGTCGTCCGCAAAATATTGCGGCGAAGTTTTGCTTCCCGCAAAAATACGGATCAGCCCGCCGTCTTTCCCCCACGTCATCCCATGCCGCACGCCGCTTCCGTCAAACGAAACCACGCGGAGCGTCAAATGAGGAACGGGAAAATGGCCGTAATAAGTTGCCACGGATTCCGACCCGTTTTTCACCCACTGCATCACGTCCGCCTGCGAAAGAGGCGCTTCGCTTGTATCGATGGTCACATCGATCTTCGAGCCGCCAACCATCAGCGTCGAAGTCACGTCATCCGCCTTGGAAATAGAGGGGCAAAGCAGAAGGAAGAAGTAGAGAGCCAAGAAAACGGAGCAAGCGCGTTTGCAGAACCTCTTGTGGAGACTTTTGCGAAGACCAAGGATAGCTTCCAACCGGACCATGATTACCCGCAAACTATACTATCCCAATGTCGAGAATCTCGCGCGATGGATTTTCGCGCGATTCTAAGCTGGCGCTTTGGTTTGCGGCGAGGTTTTCCAGAAAAACTTGTCGGCCAGAGCGTCGATGGAAAAGATTCCGGGACCGGCGAGCAAAATAATCAGCGCGGCCACAAGAAACACGTATGGCGCCGCCGCGGCGAATTTGTCCGGATCCGAAAAAATGGAGAGCAGTGCTTTGCGGTCGCCGATCACGTACGCCATGATCAAATTCACCGTCAGCACAAGCGAAGCAACGCGCGAGAGCAGTCCCAGCACCAGGAAAAGGCCGCCAAAAAGCTCGACGCAGGAAATGAAGAACGCCATCTGGTGCGGCATTGGCAAATTCAGCGTCGTGAAATAGTCCGTAACCTTATCGAGGTTATGCAGCTTGCCCCAGCCGCTCTGCGTCAGTTGAATGCCCCAGTAGAGGCGCACAAAAAGCAGGAACGGATGCTGGAGATAATCGACGAAATGGAAAAAGGTTTCGTGCCAGGAGTGAAGAGTCGTCAGCAGTTTGTTCATGAGAGCTCAGTCGTCCAAAGTTTTCTTCGCGAGATTTTAGCCGCAAGAATTTCTACGGGAGCCCGCGAAATTTGGATGCGCAACCTTGCAAAAAGTTTCAATTTATCGCGCGTTTTTTTTCGGGCGGCAGAACCATCCCAGCGCGGCCCACGTCTGGAACCAGGTTTGAACTTGCACAGGCCGAGCTTCCGGCGCAATTGCGCTTTTGCGGAAACCAGAGTTTACAGCGGCGGCGAGCGTTTTTCCGTCCCGCAGCGCGCTCAGGATGGCAAATTCTTCCGGCTCGATGCGGCGGAAATAAACGGAGTAGTCGATGCGATGTATGGCCAAAAAAATCTCCGCGGGTCTGAGTTTCGCGACGGCGCGCACGCGTTTGCGCTTCCGATGCTCCGCGAACGTATTGCTGGCGAAATCCGTGTCCTCGTCTTCCTTGCGCACTTCAAGGAGCAGGTCATCGACGGGATAGCGAAAACTCAGCAGTCGCACGTACGGCTGAAGCGTCAGCTTCAGCTTCGCGCCGTCAGCGCTAGAAATGTCTTCGGGGCGCAAAGCAGGCTCCGCTTTTCCATCGAAGGCCTCGATGTCCGCCCATTCGAGCCGCGCAATATCCAGCGCAAGAGTTTGGTTTTTGCCCGCCCATCGGGGATTTTTTCGCAGCCAAGTTTCCATGCTCGAACCGAGATCGCGCAGGGTAAACGAACGCGAGGGATTCGCGATGAGATAGGCCTGCGACATAGCGTCAAATCGCTTTGCGCCAAGCACGGCGCGCAAGCCGGGGAAATCTTCGCCGAGAGCGGAGAGCACGCGGAACCAATATTGACGGTTGTAAATTTCGAGCCGCTCGAAAGAAGTCAGGCGATCGTTGGGCTTGATGAAGCGCGAAGCATACCGTTTCATCGAGCCGCCGCCGGGAGCGCGCCGCTGCATTCTTTCAGACGACGTGAGCGGTTGCATCACCGCTCGGGCCATTGTGCGTTGGAGCTGCAACAATTTCATAGGGCTTTCACCGGGCTCACAAAATTTTCATTCGCGCGAAAAAATTCAGACCGCTTCCGCCAGCACGGCCGAGCGCAAGAATTTATTGGCTTTCAGCGCTTCGTCGTGAACTTCCTGGAAGCTCGGAATACTGTCGTCCCATTCGAGCAGCGTCGCGGTATGGCCTGCGCGCTGGATGGCGCGCTCGTAAAGTTTCCAAACGGGATCGATCACCGGATGATCGTGCGTATCGAGAATGTATTTGCGGTACTTCGAGTGCCCCGCGATATGAATTTGCGCGACGCGCTCCGCGGGAACGCTGTTTACGTAATCGAAGGGATTGAAGCTGTGATTTTGCGAGGAGACATAAATATTGTTCACGTCGAGCAGAATCCCGCAGTCCGCGCGCTCGACAACTTCGTTCAGAAATTCCCACTCCGTCATTTCCGAGTCATGGTATTCCGCATAGCTGCTCACGTTTTCCACGGCAACGGGAATTTCGAGAAAATCGCGCACGTCTCGCACCTTTTGCGCGGTCAGGCGCGCGGCCTCAAAGGTGTACGGCATGGGCAGCAAATCGTGTGTATAGCGCCCATCCACGCTGCCCCAGCAAAGATGATCGGAAAGCCATGGCGTTTTCGTGCGTTTCACCAAATCCTTCAGGCGGCGCAGGTGCTCGCGATTGGGTTTTTCCGCCGAGCCAAAGTACATCGAGACGCCGTGCTGCACGACTTTGTACTGTTCGAGAATTTGATCGAGGATGTGCAGCGGCCGGCCGCCATCGATCATGAAATTTTCCGAAATAATTTCAAACCAATCGACGACCGGCTTGCGCGTCAAAATGTGGTTGTAATGCGTGGCGCGCAGCCCGATGCCGATGCCGTAATCCGTAAATCCGTTGAATCGGTTCGCTGCCATGCGATCTCCGAGCAGTGGAAAGACAAAAATAGAACGACAGATCCAGAAAGGCGAAATTGAAAGGACGAAAGGGCCAGCGGAAGCCACCGGCCCCCCATCATGGAACTAATCCGCGCCAGTAACCGAAGTCACCAGCAACTGGATTACTCGGGCATCTTCGAGCCGTCGGTCGCGCAGCCGCCCTTGCCCTTGCAAGAGTTCTTGCCTTTGCAACCGTTGTCGCTCGACTTGCAGCCGCCCTTGCCCTTGCAAGAGTTCTGG
>JBARBE010000132.1:0-7998 GCA_049792735.1 Candidatus Acidiferrum sp. | reverse complement strand
TCAGCGTCCCACCATCTTTTGCAGTTCTTCGGGGTAGCGAGCTCCTACCACCGCGATCTTTGAAGCTGCGCTTTCCAGTTCGCGGAGATCGTCGGGCGAAAGCTCGATGTTAGCGGCCCCGAGGTTTTCTTCGAGTCTATGCAACTTGGTCGTGCCGGGGATGGGAACCATCCAGGGTTTCTGGGCGAGAATCCACGCGAGCGCGATCTGGGCGGGAGTGGCTTTCTTCTGTTGCGCAAATCGGCCAACCAGATCCGCCATCGCCTGATTTGCTTTTCGGTTCTCTGGGGTAAAGCGAGGGACGATGTTGCGGAAGTCGCTTTTGTCGAATTTGGTCTCTTCGCTGATTTGCCCCGTCAGGAAGCCTTTGCCAAGCGGACTGAAGGGAACAAACCCGATCCCGAGTTCTTCGAGCGTGGGGATCACTTCCGCTTCAGGTTCTCGCCACCAGAGAGAATATTCGCTCTGGAGCGCGGTGACGGGTTGAACGGCGTGCGCCCTGCGAATCGTTTTCACTCCAGCTTCCGAAAGCCCGAAGTGCTTGACCTTGCCTTGCTGGATCAGGTCCTTCACCGCGCCCGCGACGTCTTCGATAGGCACTTCGGGGTCGACGCGATGCTGGTAGAACAAGTCGATGACGTCGGTGCGGAGGCGTTTCAGGGAGGCCTCGGCGACTGCTTTGATGTGCTCTGGGCGGCTGTCGAGGCCGACCTGTTTGCCGGTGACTGGATCGATTTTGAAGGCGAACTTCGTGGCGATCACGACCTGATCGCGCACCGGAGCGAGGGCTTCGCCGACGAGTTCCTCGTTGGTGAAGGGGCCGTAGATTTCGGCAGTGTCGAAAAACGTGACGCCGCGCTCGACGGCCGTGCGAATCAGCGCGATCCCGTCCTTCTTGTCCACGGCGGGCCCGAAGCCGAAGCTCAGTCCCATGCAGCCCAGTCCAAGAGCCGAAACTTCCAAGTTGCTTTTTCCAAGTTTGCGCGTTTGCATAGTTTCTCCTCCTAAAGCGTTTCTCTCATCCCGAGGTTAGGACTAATTGCCGGGGAAGCGGTAGCCCGATTCTTCCGATTTATTGCCTATTCCTCTCGACCTGTGAGAAATTGTTGGTGTATCTCGGTTCGAGAGGCTATCTTTGGCAAGGGACAAAGGACACCTTTACAATGAAAAACATTAGCAAACAGACCGGTCCGCTATCGAGCCGAGCGCGAGAATTGCGCGCCGAGCTGGCCCAGAAGATTGCCTTTTTCATTGGGACCAAAGAGAGACTGATCACCGAAGTTCCTGGCTTGCTGCTCGCCCGGCGGACGGCCCCTTCGGCGCCAATCTCGGCGACCTACGAGCCGAGCCTCGCCGTGGTTGCGCAAGGGCGGAAGCAAGCAAACCTCGGCGGAACTACCTTCATCTTCGATGAGTCGCGATACCTGCTGACGTCGCTCGACTTGCCAGTGATCTGCAATGTGATCGAGGCAAGTAAGGCGGTGCCCTATCTCTGTTTCGTGCTGAAGCTCGAAATGCCCGTAGTCCGAGAGCTTCTGGGCCGAGAGGAAATTCAGGCGGCTGAGACGGCGTCGGAAACTCCGGCTATGGCGACCGGTGAGACGACAGCGGAATTGCTCGATGCGTGTTGCCGGCTCGTCGATTTGTTGAACGTCCCGCAAGACATTCCGTTTCTGAGCGGACTGATTCAACGCGAGATCATCTACCGAATCCTGCGGGGACCGGAGGGAGCGCGTCTGCGAGCGATTGCCACGTTGGGAGATCAGAGCCACCGGACGGCGAAGGCCATCGCGTGGGTGAGGGCGAACTACGCGAAGCCGCTGCGGGTGGAGGAGCTCGCAAGAATCGCTGGCATGGGCGTCTCGACGCTCCACCATCATTTTCGGGCGCTGACCGCCATGAGTCCGCTGAAGTATCAGAAACAACTTCGGCTGCATGCAGCGCGGGAGCGGATGCTGATGGATGGCCTGGACGCGGCCAGTGCGGCGTTTGAGGTAGGATACGAGAGCGCCAGCCAATTCAACCGCGAATATAGTCGCTTCTTCGGGCAACCACCTATGCGGGACATTCGGATTTTGCGCGCGCCAGGCGCTTTGCCCATGGAGTCGGTCAGTGATCAGCAAAGCGTGAGCTGAGCGTATAGCCCAAACTCGTCGAAGGTGGGACTGTGGGCTGGAGTTTCCGGTGTTACGTCCGAGAACTACTTTGGAAAGAGTGGCGGGATAAACGAGGCTGAGCTCGCAGGCTGTGCCATGAGAGGCTAGCGGATGGCAGGAACGGTTTCCGCAGCTTTGCGAGGGTATTTGTTGGCAATGTATTTGTCGACGAGCGCCTGGAATGCGGCGGCAAGTTCGTCGTAAGTGCCTTCGAGCGTGACATCCTTTTTTCCATCAATATAAATCGGGCAGCGGGGGGCTTCGCCGGTTCCGGGGAGGCTGATACCGATATTGGCGGCCTTGGATTCGCCGGGGCCGTTCACGATGCAGCCCATCACGGCGAGCGTCATGGTTTCGACGCCTTCGTATTGCGTTTTCCAGATGGGCATGCTGTCGCGGATGTAGTCCTGGATGCGCTCGGCCAGTTCTTGAAAAGTCGTGCTGGTGGTGCGGCCGCAACCGGGGCAGGCCGTCACGCTGGGAGAAAACGAGCGGAGACCTAGCGCTTGCAGGAGTTCGCAGGCGGCATAGACTTCTTCGCGACGATCTCCGCCGGGTTTGGGCGTTAGAGAGATGCGAATCGTGTCGCCGATTCCTTCGTAAAGCAAAACGCCGAGCGAGGCCGCGGACCAGATTTGGCCTTTCATGCCCATGCCCGCCTCGGTCAGGCCCAGATGCAGAGGCTGCTCGGTCTTGCCTGACAAATCGCGATACACGGTAATCAGATCGCGCGGGCGCGAAGTCTTGCAGGAAATGATGATCTGATCGTGGCGCAGGCCGCTTTCGACCGCCAGTTCCGTGGATTGCAGCGCGGAGAGCACCATGCAATCGTTGATAATTTCTTCGGACTCTTTGCCAAGATTCTTGTCGGTGTTCTCCTGCATTTTGTGCATGACGAGTTCTTGATTGAGAGAGCCGCCATTGACTCCGATGCGTACGGGCTTTCCATTGTCGCGTGCCACTTTGCAGATGGTGGAAAATTGTTCGTCGCGACGCTGGCCTGCACCCACGTTGCCTGGATTGATGCGGTACTTGTCCAGCGCCTTCGCGCACTCTGGATACTTCGTCAGGAGAACGTGGCCGTTGTAATGAAAATCGCCGATGATCGGCGCGTTGCAGCCAACATCGAGCAAGCGCTTCTTGATTTCCGGGACGGCCGCCGCAGCCTCGGGCACGTTGACCGTCCAGCGCACAATTTCTGAGCCAGCTTCGGCCAGCTCAACGGTTTGTTTAAAAGTTGACGCTACGTCGGCGGTATCCGTGTTCGTCATCGACTGTACGACAATCGGCGCGCCGCCACCCACGAGGACGTGGCCAACGGGCACGCCGTAAGTCTTCCGTCGTGGCCGACCAGTCGCCGCCGCGTCCGTTCCTTTGATCCGGGTAAGCATTGCCTCTATTTTAGCCTGACTTCTCTTTGAATACGAACTGCCCCACGCAGAGCCTTGAGTGCTACCAGTCAACCGGGGGACGCTTTGGTCCCGGGCACAAACTGCGAGATGCTCACAAGTTAAAGAGGGAGGGGTTGTACGCAGCGCAACATCTGCCTCAATTTCTTGCTCGAACGAATCAATCGTTGACACCAGTTTGCCTTTTGTTGTAAGGATTGGCTCATCTTTAGTGGGGGGCCGCGGGGGGTTGAGCCGTCTTTTTTCGTCTTCGACGTCGATTCCTATTCTCGTTTGGGTTCGGGTGAGCCCTTTTCTGTCTAGATAAACGAGCGAGACTGTCGTTCGACGGGAGTTGCGGCGCAGTTGCCACAACGTGTTCATGTTGCCTCCGTGCTGCGGATGCTCGATCCACTAAAGCGGGGGGGGATATGAAGCTGCTAGTTCGAACGATTTTTTCTGCACTTCTGTTTATCGGGGTGTTCGCGCTTGCAATATCAGCCTGGGCGCAAACCTCTACAACGGGAACCGTTCTAGGAACGGTCGCTGATCAGAGCGGAGCAGCGATATCCGGCGCAACCGTGATCCTTCGGAACACGGCGACCAATAACCAATCGGCGCAGACCTCGAATGCCGCCGGCCAATATACATTTGTAAACGTCGCTCCTGGCACTTATGAAGTAACCGTCAAAAAGGACGGGTTCCGAACTTCCAACGTGACCGCCCTGACTGTGGAAGTCGCAAAGAGCTATACGGTAGATGTGAAACTCGAGATCGGACAAGTGACCGAGTCCATCACGGTTTCCACGGAGGCGCGCGTGGAACTCCAGACCACCGACGCTCAAGTGGGTGACGTGATCGGTGGAACTACTCTTTCGCGGCTGCCGACGCTGACGCGCGATGCCTCAGAGCTGCTGACACTCCAGCCGGCAACCACCCCTTACGATACTCCGGCGAATGGCGGGTTTGGAAACATGGGTGGCACCGTAGCCGGCGCCCGCAGCGACCAAAACTCCATCACCATGGATGGCATCGACATTACGGACAATACCGTTGGCGGGGGAGCAACGGCGACAAACTTCATTCCCACCGGTGTAGAAAGCCTCGAAGAGTTCCGAGTGGGGGTGTCCAACGCCAACACGGACTTTAGCCGTTCCTCCGGCGGCAACATTACTTTAATCAGCAAAAGCGGCACGAACAGTATTCATGGAGACGGTTATTGGTTTCACCAAAGCGATGGCTACAATGCGAATTCATGGGACTTGAACCATACTCCGGATGCGGCAACCGGCAAGCCATTCACGTACAAAACCCCTTTCAAGGACAACCGGGGAGGCGTAAGCGTCGGCGGTCCCCTCATCAAGAACAAGACATTTTTCTTCAGCAACTATGAAGTCCGCCGATTCCCCTCGTCTTCTCAGGTAAGCCACATCGTCCCCACGCAGAGCCTGCGAGACGGCATTCTGTCGTTCGTTGATGCCACTGGCGTGGTCAGGCAATATAATCTGGCTACCTCTGATCTGTGCGGGGCCGCTGGAAACCTTCCGTGTGATCCGCGAGGCATTGGTATCAGCCCCACTATCCAGGCACTTTATAATCTCAATCCTGCGGGGAATGATCCCAGCTTGCCCGGAGTGGATGGGAACAACACGACAGGGTTTGTCGCCAATGCCGCGACCCCTGTGAAGGACGATTACGTCACTTTCCGTTTGGACCAGAATATCGGGGACAAGGCGCATTTCTTCGGACGTTATCTTTATTCTCGGGCGCTAAATGTCACGCCGCTTCAGATCGACACTCTCAACAGCCAAACTGTAGCCACGACTGGAAACGATACACGCGGCGACGGCGCCATCGGGGCGCTCGACTATGCTTTTAACTCTTTTACGAGCAACGTCGTTCGCTTCGGATGGATACGCAGCCGCGTTTTCCTGCCTGGTTTGTCTCCTAGCGCTTCGGCCGCGACTCTGGCTCTGCCGGGTACAAACACTTCGGCGGGCTACATCGCTCTTGCCCCTGGCCTTGCCCAAACAGGACTGATCGATGTTCCCATCGACGTCGATACGCAGCGTGCCCGCACCCAGGGCAACTTCCAAAGAAATAAACAGCTGGTGGACAACCTCACCCACATTCACGGCTCGCACACCATCTCCGTGGGCGGAGACATTCGATGGTTGCCTCTCATCGCTCAGCGCAACGATAAGGTCGTTGGCTCTCTCGCTTCCCTTGTGGCAACGGAAGATGCCAACGTTTCGGGCACCTCGATGAACGTTACACAAGCGAACATGCCCCCACCATGCGGTGGCGCAGTAACCACGTTTTGCTTGATGCCCACCGATGTGCTGCGGTGGCAGCGTTTGTACGCCGCAACTCTGGGAATCGTGGATAACGTGAACGTTCTCGGAGTTCGTGACGGCAGTCTGACTCCGCAACCGTTCGGCACGCCCCTGATCGCCAACACGACGCAGCGAGCCTACGATGCCTACGTTCAGGATTCATGGCGTATAAAGCAAACTCTAACCCTCAATCTCGGCCTCGGATACGGCTGGCAAACGCCGCCGTCAGAACTGCACGGCCAGCAAACGTTTGAGATCGATGACAGTACTGGACAAATCCTCACGGCGGCGGGCTACATCCAGGCTAAAGATCAGGCTGCGGCAGGAGGCCAGATCTACAATCCTACGATCGGTTACCTGCCCATCAAGAGTTCTGGGCGCAGCGCCATTTGGAATACAGACTACGGTAACATCGCCCCGCGGGTTGCAATTGCTTGGAATCCTTCCTACGCCGACGGCAAGCGAGGAAAGCTCTTCGGCCAGGGCAAGACGGTCATCCGCGCCGGCTTCGGCATTTATTATGACCGCATCAACAATGTCCAAAGCGTGGAAATCCCTCAGCTTGGAGTGGGATTCGCCGAAACCTTGGTCGATTCCCAGCCCCCTTGCAACTTGAACGGAACTTCCGCAGGTGTTAATTGCAACGCTGCCGCGGGCGCCTCAAACGTCGGCGCCTCCGGATTCCGTGTTGGAGTGGATGGCGCCCTGCCAGTGCCTGCATTTCCTGCCGTTTCCTCGCCGATCGTACCGGGTCTTGGCGGAGAGACTCTTTCCTTCGCTGTGGATCCAAATTTTAAGGTGGGGCGGAGCTATAGCACTGACCTCACTATCCAGCGCGAGTTACCGGGGAACATGCTGCTGGAAGTTGGCTACCTAAGCCGCATCGCTCGCGATCTTCCTAACAGCGTTGATTTCGACTCCTCGCCCTATATGTTTGTCGATAAGAGCTCCGGGCAGACCTTTGCGCAGGCCTTTGATATTGTCGCCCACGAACTCGCGGCAGGTCAGGCGGTCACCGACCAGCCTTGGTTCACTAATCAGCTGGCCGGCCTTAACTCTGGTATAGCCGGTGTCACTTGTACCACTCCTACGAACTGCCTGGCCGCTCAAGCTGCTTCTGGATTTCTTGGCCAGTCCGTCACAAATGTTTTCGCTGCCATCGATGGCGACCGGCAATCCCTCGGCATGCCCACGTTCAATAACCACCAGGTCGATTTTGCACTTTTCATGCGCACGCATAACGATCTTTCCAACTACAACGCGGCCACGATTACCCTGCGCAAACGGCCATCCCACGGTTTGCAGTTTGACATGAACTACACTTTTTCCAAGTCGCTGGATCAGGTGGGCACGGTGCAGAACAACGCTGGCACGTACGCCACCAGCTTCAATCCTAACTTTCAATATGGTCCCTCGCTCTTCGACCATACCCACATCTTTAACGCCATCTTTAATTATGACCTTCCCGGTGGCCACGGCCATAAATTCAGCTTTGGCAACAACATTGCCGACAAGTTCATCAGCGGCTGGTACGTCTCTGGAGTGTTCCGGGCGGCCAGCGGTCCTCCGCTCACAGTCATAGATGGCGACCTCGGCGGCGGTTTGTTTGGAAATTCCCTGAACGCCATTCCGACCATTGGTATTGGAACGATCGGGACGGGGGTACATGGTTCCGTCTGCAGCAGTAACGGATTCGGCTCGAACGGAGATGGGCCGAACTGCACGGGCGCTCCCCAAGGTACGGGGTTGAACCTCTTCGCCAACCCGGGGGCCGTTGCCGCCGATTTCCGCCCTGTCAATATCAGTACCGACGGGCGGGATGGAACAGGAAACCCGCTTCGCGGAATGGGATTCTGGAACCTGGACTCGCGGCTTGGAAAGTCAACTTCCTTCCACGAGCGTTACAAGCTTGAATTCTCAGCAGATTTCTTCAACATTTTCAACCACGTCAATTTCTTCCAGCCATCCATGAACCTTCAGAATCCGGCAACCTTCGGCGTCATCAGCCAGGAACTGATTCCCGCCGATCGCACGCAGGGCAGCCGCTGGATTCAGCTCGGACTGCGATTCAGCTTTTAAACATTCCTGGCAGTTTCCACCCAGAGAAAAAGAGAGGCT
>JBARBE010000131.1:0-15027 GCA_049792735.1 Candidatus Acidiferrum sp. | reverse complement strand
TGCGGTAACGCACGCTGGGCGCGGTAGTAATGAGGTTGATCCCGAATTCGCGCTCGAGCCGCTCCTGCACGATTTCCATGTGCAGCAAGCCGAGGAAGCCGCAGCGGAAGCCGAAGCCCAGCGCCACGGAATTTTCCGGCTCGTAAAAGAACGCCGCGTCGTTCAGCTGCAATTTGCCCAGCGCGTCGCGCAAAGGTTCGTAGTCATCGGCGAGCACTGGAAACAGTCCGGCGAAGACCATCGGCTTGATGGCTTCAAATCCGGGGAGCGGCGGCGCGGGCCGGGCGGCTTCCGTGACGGTATCGCCCATGCGGGCGTCCGCCACGCGTTTGATATTCGCTACGATGAAGCCCACATCGCCGGCGCCAAGCTCTTCGAGCGCGACCGGCTTCGGCGTGAGCGTGCCGAGCGTTTCGACTTCGTACGTTTCGTTGCTGTAGCACAAGCGGACTTTCGTGTGCTTGTTGACGCGGCCTTCCATCACGCGCACGAGAACGACGGCTCCGCGGTAAATGTCGAACCAGGAATCGAAAATCAACGCCTGCAGCGGATTTTCCGAGCTGCCCTTCGGGGGCGGAATACGCTGCACGATGGCTTCGAGCACGTCTTCGACGCCGAGGCCGCTTTTTGCGCTGATTAGAAGAGCATCCGCCGCGGGAATCGCGAGCACGTTTTCAATTTGCTCTTTGACAAAATCGGTTTGTGCGGCGGGCAAATCAATTTTGTTGATGACGGGAACGATGGTCAGATTATTTCCGGCAGCGAGAAACGTGTTCGCAACAGTTTGCGCTTCGACGCCTTGGCTGGCATCGACGACGAGCAGAGCGCCTTCGCACGCGGAAAGCGCGCGCGACACTTCGTAAGAAAAATCGACGTGACCCGGCGTATCAATCAGATTGAGCTGGTACTCGTTGCCGTCCTTCGCGGTGTAATGAAGGCGAATGCTCTTCGCTTTAATAGTGATGCCGCGCTCGCGCTCAAGGTCCATCGAATCGAGCACCTGCTCGTGCATTTCGCGCTGCGAAAGCGCGCCGGTCATTTCCAGCAGACGGTCCGCGAGCGTGGACTTGCCGTGGTCGATGTGCGCGATGATGCAAAAATTGCGTATGAACTTCGGGTCCATGAAATCCGGTTGTCGCTTCCGCTGTGCGACTGCTTTATTTTATTCAGTTTCCGGCAGGAGCCGCATGCTTCGAGGAGCCAAGACGCCAGGCTGCGCAAAACCGTGCCGTGTGACAGTTCAGTTTGCCACAATTCTGAGCGCCACGCAGCCCGTTCGCCGAATCTTCAGTTGGCGCTGTCCAGAAGGACGTTTTTGCCGACGTGCTGCTTACTGCATCACTTGGGTGAGGAGTTTTTGCCCGCCTTCGGCTTGCGGTATATAGTTGAACGAGGGCGCGCGCCTCTCGTTTTGCGTGCAGCCCGGCACAGATTTTCTAGTCAACCGAAGAACGACACAAAGGCAACCCGGACGGATGGCCGCAGACGTCAGCAAGCATTTGGACCGCGCCAAGCGATTCCTCGAGAAGAACCGCGTCGAGGATGCTATCGAGGCGTATCTGGCGGTGCTCGATGAGGCGCCGCAGCATCAGGAAGCGACGCAGGCGCTGGGAGATCTCTATGCGCGGATGGATCAGCAAGACCGCGCCGCCGTTTATTACGGGCTGCTCTTCGATTTGCTGGTCGAGCCGAAAGACGAAACCAAAGCGCTGGCCATCTACAACCGCTTTTTGCGGAGCGGCCCGACCGCGCAGCCGCCGGAACGCATAGCGAGATACGCTTTTCTGCAACAAAAACAAAATCATCCGGAAGAAGCTATCGACCAGTACACAAAAGCCGCGGAACTCTTCACGAACATGGGGCGGCACGAAGACGCGCTCTTTTGCTGGGAACGAATCGCGCAGCTTGATCCGGAAAATCTGAGCCGGCAACTGCGGCTTGCGGAGGCGGCGGAGCAGATTGGAAAAAACGCGCTGGCAGCGCGCACTTTTCTGCGGGCGGGGCAGCTTGCAACGGCCGGCGGATCCCAAGCGGACGCACTGAAGCTGCTTGGCAGGGCCCACAAACTTGCGCCGTCCGAGCGGAGCGTCGCGCTGCTTTACGCACAGGCAAAACTGCGAAGCGACGGAGCCGCGGAGGCGGCCACGCTGCTCGAACCCTTCGCGGCCACGGAGAGCGACACAGTTTTTCTCGAAACGTTTGCCGACGCATTAATCCGCGGAGGGAATCTTGACCGGGCGCGGGAAATTCTCGAAAAGCTATTGCGCGAGAAAAACGCAGGGGTGGAAAGGCTCTTCGAGCTTGCCGATGCGTATGCAGCCTCCGCGCAAACTACAAAAGGCGTGGATGTGCTTCAAACAATCAAGCGCCGGATGTTCGCGGACAAGCGGCAAAATGATTTCGCCACGCAACTGGACGCCATTGCTTCCAAGCATCCGCATTCGCAGGCAATGCTGGAGTTTTGGGCTTCGGTCTATAACGAGCTGAACCGCGAAACGCAGTACTTCGAAATCCTCGTAAAACTTTTTGACGTTTATTTCAACGCGGGGGATTTCCGGAAAGCGTGCGATTCGCTCGAGCGGCTGGTGGACATCGACGCGTACGACTACCGGAATCAGGAGCGGATGGATAAGCTTCGAGGGCACGTCGACGAAGCGTTTTTGAAGCGTGTAGGCGGCAGACTGGCTAAGGGGATGAGCACGGCGCCGCCTCCGCCGTCCAATACAGGCGCGGGAACCGGGGTGGCGCAGCCGCAACCGAACACGGAAGAGGGGCGGCACGCGCAGGCACTGGAAGATTTGATCGTCCAAACAGAGATTTTTTTGCAATATTCGCTGCAGAGCAAGGCGCTCGAACGGCTGCAGAAGATCGCGGCGATGTTTCCCGGCGAAGAGGCGCGCAACGCACGATTACAGAATCTTTATCAGATGGCAAATTGGTGGCCGCCGGGCGCGGCCAAACCGAAGCAGGAACCCGCCGCGCCTGCAGCGGCTGCACCGGCGGCGCCGATCGTGGAAGCGCAGCCAGTTACACCCACGACGCGGACGGGAGTGTATAGCGCCGAGACACTGCGCGATCTTTCGAAAATTTCCGAGATCAATCAAAAAATTTTCCGGCAACAGACGCCGCGGGCGATGCTGAACACGGCGGTGAGCGAAGTGGGGTCCCATCTGCACGGCGCGCGTTGTATCGCGGTGGTTGGGGCGCCGGGCCGGCCGCCGGAGATGTCGGCAGAATTTTGCGATCAGTCTCACAAGCCGGCACCTGGAGCGCAGATCGTGCTGCTGCTTGCGGAGATGGAGAAAGCGGAGCCGGATGAGCTGGGCGGGCTGGTGGTCGACGCGACAGAGGGATCGATTCTCATCGAGTTGGGACTTGCGACGGCGCTTGGCGTGATGATTACGGACAAAGAGACGCAAGCGCCCGCCGGAATGTTGATTGTGGGACACGCCGAGCTGCACAAGTGGAAACCGAACGAGGCTTATTTTTTGCAGGCCATTGGCGATCAGATGCTGATGAGCGTCAGCCATACGCGGCTGCGGTCGCTGGTGCGGCGGATGGGCGTTTCGGATGAACGGACGGGATTGCTCAGCCGCAGCTCGTATCAGAGCTGTTTGTTGACGGAGGCGGACCGAGCGCGGACGCAAGGAACGCCGCTGGCGCTGACCATATTGCAAATCGACCGCGGAGCGGAGATTTTGCGGCAACAGGGCGAATCGCCGCTAGAGAGATTTTTGGAGCAACTGGCGCGGTCGCTGCAGCCGATCGTCCGGCAAAACGATGTGGCGGTGAAATATACGTCGTGGTCGCTGGCGTTTATTTTGCCGGATACGACGCTGGCGGGGGCGCAGAATCTTGCTGATAAACTGCGGCGAGCGGCGAGCGGGCTGAGGCCGCCCTGGGACACGACGCAAATCACGCTGAGCGCGGGGATTGTCGAGGCGGTGGCGAAACACGAATTCGACAGCGAGGACATCGTAACGGATTTGATCAATCGCGCGGAATTCAGCGTGGAAGAAGCGCGAAAAAAGGGCGGAGATACCGTGGTGACGCTGGAGACGCCGAAGGTTTGAGGTCTTGAGCCGCACAGCCATGAAAATCTGCAGGGTAATCAGCTTTAGTGTCGGGAACTGCATGCTCGTTGCGCTAATTTTCGCGCTGGCTAGTGTGGCGCTGCCGGCGCACGCACAAGAGAAGGCGAGGGCTCCTGCGAAGCCGACGGCTGGGCCGGCGGAGGAGAAAACCAAGCGGAATGGGATCCTACTAGGCACGCAATGGGAGAGTCCTGGTGATGTGGAGGCGACCCAGCGGACATGGTGGATTGCGGAGGCCGATGGCGCAATTCAAGTCCGGGAAGTCTCGGGCCTACTAGTGCCGCGAAAGAGCGGTTTCTGGAAAGCTGGGACGAAGAGCGTCGAGCACGAACGGTACATCTGGGCCGCACCGCTAGGCACGGAGCCGCCGAACAGGCCGGCAATCGAACCGGCATGCCAGGACGAGCAAACCAACCGCGAATTCCTTTTTATCGGTAATGACTATATCGCGGTGAAGGAATTCGGGAGCGCTACGTGCGCGCACTACGACGAAAGCACGCGCTTTTACGTCGTAACGCTCGAACGTCCGAATCCTTCGGAACCGGACGAGAATGAAGAGAAGGGAATTGGAGACGTACTCGGTGCGAACGCGGCGGAGTTGCTGGAGAAGGCTGCAGCAGCGCAGAAGCCTGCAAAAAGCGAGGACCTTGATTGTGGAGCGTTGTCGGTGAGGCCGACGGATTGGGCGATCGTCCGGGGCAAAGGCGAATGGACGATCCAGGCGAACGGTTCGTATGGCGGACACGTTTGTGACGGATATTTTGCGACCGAGCTGGATTTGAAGATCGGGTTGCCGCGGAGTTTTGTTGGCGACGCCAGGCTGGCGATGGATTGGAAGAGCGTGGCGGCGGCCTTTCCAAAAGCCGTGGATGCGATAGGGGCGCCGAACGGACATTTTCTGGTGGTGCTCACCGACGCAGAACTGCTCGTGGTGCCGGTGACGGGCCGGAAAATCGTTACGGTACTCGCGCGACGGTCGCTGCAGCAAGGCGAGTCTGTTGTGATGACACAATGGGCGACCGGGGAAAACGTTGCGCGGTGGGATAAGCAGGTGAAGGAATTGCAGGCGAAGAGCGCACGATAGAGGTTTACACAACAGTTTTTGACGGGGCGCAGGGAGCCTGTTTTACGTGGGGGCCTGCGCCCCGGACGAGTTTTCGGTGTCGATGGTAAACTGAGATTCGCTGGCCTGTGAAAGCGAGGATGCATGTTTCCAACGGATGTGGTGATTGTGGCGGGGGCGCGGACGCCGATGGCGCGGTATACGGGGGCGTTCTCGGAAGTGAGCGCGATTGATTTGGCGGCGGTGGCTTCGAAGGAGGCGATACGGAGGTCGGGTGTTGATCCGGGGGAGTTTGATCACGCGATATTCGGGAACGTGATGCAGACTAGCGCGGACGCGATTTATGGAGCGCGGCATGTGGGATTGAAGGCGGGGTTGAAAGTGGAGACACCGGCGGTGACGGTGAACCGGCTTTGCGGATCGGGGATTGAGGCGGTGTCCCAGGCGGCGCAACGGCTTCTGCTGGGCGAAGCGACGATGGTGCTGGCGGGCGGGATGGAAAATATGACGCAGGCGCCGTTTGTGATTCGTGGAGCGAGGAACGGATTGCGGCTGGGCGGCGGGGCGCTGGAGGATTCGTTGTTTGTGGGGTTGACGGACAGTTTTTGCGGATTGCCGATGGCCATGACGGCGGAAAAGTTGGCGGAGCAGAACGGAATTACGCGCAAAGATGCGGATGCGTATGCGTTGCGCAGCCAGCAGGCAGCGGACGCGGCGTACAAGGCGTGCCGGATTCGCGAGGAGCTTGTGTCCGTGGAAGTAAAGCAGGGGAAGAAGACGATTGTGGTGAGCGAAGACGATCACCGGCGGCCGGAAACGACGATGGAGACGCTGGAGAAATTGCCGCCGTCGTTCAAGAAAGACGGAATTGTTACGGCGGGAAATGCGAGCGGAATTGTGGATGGCGCGGCGGCGGTGGTGGTGACGCGCGAGGCGACGGCGAAAGAGCGCGGGTTGAAACCGATCGGAAGGATTGTGGCTTGGGCTACGGCGGGAGTCGATCCGAGCATTATGGGAATTGGGCCGGTGCCTTCGTCGCAGAAGGCGCTGAAGCTGGCGGGACTGACGCTGGAGCAGATGGATCGTATCGAGGTGAATGAGGCGTTTGCGGCGCAGTATCTTGCGGTCGAGAAAGTGTTGGGATTGAATCGAGACAAAACCAATGTGAATGGCGGAGCGATTGCCCTGGGGCATCCGCTGGCGGCGAGCGGGACGCGGCTGCTGATTACGATTTTGAATGAGTTGCGGCGGAATGAATTGCGGTATGGTCTCGCGACAGCGTGTATCGGGGGCGGGCAGGGGATTGCGATGATTGTGGAAGCGATGAATTGAAGGAAGTAAAGAAGTAATGATGTAACGACGTAACGACGACAGGCAATGCCTGGCCACAAGGCGGGGCGATTTGGGTATTTCTAAGAAGTGACAAAAAAGTGATAAGAAAAGGATAACGCAGAGGCGCAGAGTGCGCTTAGGAGCGCAGAGGAGAACCTCGAATCTGTGGTTTCTGCTAGACTTGCGTTTCGCTCCGCACTGGGGATTGTCGAAGCCGTCTGTCAATTCAGCGAGGATAAAGAATGGGGATACAAAAAGTAGGAGTTGTGGGGTGTGGGTTGATGGGGTCGGGGATCGCGCAGGTGTGCGCGGCGGCGGGATTTACGACGATGGTGCGCGAAGTGTCGCCGGAGATTGTCGAAAAGGGATTGAAGGGGATTGAGAAAAATTTGGCGCGGCTGGTGGAGAAGGGAACGATCACGGCGGCGGCGCAGAGTGAAATTCGCGGGCGGTTGCGCGGGACGACATCGCTGGAGGATTTGAAGAATTGCGATTTGATTATTGAGGCGATCATCGAGCAGTTGCCGGCGAAGCGAGAGCTTTTTGCCGCGCTGGATGCGATGTGTCCGCCATCGACGATTTTTGCGAGCAATACTTCTTCGCTGACGATCACGGAAATTTCGGCGGCAACAAAACGGCCGCAGCGGTTTGTGGGACTGCACTTTTTTAATCCAGTGCCGGTGATGAAATTGGTAGAAGTGGTGCGGACGATCGCGACGGATGCGGATGTGTATGAAGAGATGGTAGCGTTTGGGACGAAGCTGGGAAAAACGGCGGTGCGGGCGCACGATTCGACGGGCTTTATTGTGAACCGTTTGCTGGTGCCGTACTTGCTGGATGCGATTCGCGCGCTGGAAGAAGGCGTGGGGTCGATCGAGGACATCGATAATTCGATGAAGCTGGGATGCGGCCATCCGATGGGGCCGCTGACTTTGCTGGATTTTGTGGGGTTGGATACGACATATTACATTTCGCAGATTATGTTCGAGGAGTTTCATGAAAAGAGATTTGCTTCGCCGCCGCTTTTGAAGCGGATGGTTTTGGCGGGATGGAGTGGGCGGAAGGCGGGACGGGGATTTTATGATTATGCGGATCCGGCGAAACCGAAGGCGATGAAGTTCTAGAGGGTAGAGATTCGACGTTAGACGTTAGAAGAGAGGAAAAGGATAACGCAGAGGAGCAGAGTTAACAGAGTTTCGCTGAGAAGAGAGAGTTGGCTGAGAGATGCAAACAGGGAAGATTGAGGGCGAATTGAGCGCGGCCGGGTTGCGGTTTGGGGTTGTGATGAGCCGCTTCAACAGTTTTATTACGGAGAGGCTGCTGGCGGCGGCGGTGGATGCGCTGGAGCGCGCGGGGGCGGCGGGAAAAGATGTGGATGTGGTGCGCGTACCGGGATCGTTTGAGTTGCCGCTGACGGCGAAAAAACTTGCGTTGACGGGGCGTTATGACGCTCTGATTGCGATTGGGTGCGTGATTCGCGGAGAGACTTCGCATTACGATTACGTTTGTTCGGAGACGGCGCGCGGATTGCAGCTTGCGCAGATGGACACTGGAGTGCCGGTGATTTTTTGCGTGCTGACTTGCGACACGCTGGAGCAGGCGATCGACCGCGCGGGACTCAAAGGCGGCAACAAGGGATTCGAGGCAGGACTGGCGGCGATCGAGATGGCGCATTTGTCGCGCAAGCTGCACGGCGGCTCCGCGAAACCGTCCGGCAGCGGAAAGCCGCGGCGCAAATAACGTGTCGCTGCGCACAAAATCCCGGGAATTCGCGATGCAGATGCTATTCCAGTGGGACATGAGCGAGCAGGAGCCCGCAAAACTGGAAGCGAAATTCTGGCAGGCGGCGAAAGCTGCGGATTCGACGCGCAAATTCGCGAATCAGCTGTTCGAAGGAGCCGTGAAAGATACGGCGGCGATCGACGAGCTGATCGTGAAGCAAGCGGAGAATTGGCGGCTTGAGCGGCTAGCAGTTATTGACCGGGCGATTTTGCGGCTGGCGATTTACGAACTGCGCACCGCGGATACCCCGCCGAAAGTGATCCTGAACGAAGCGGTCGAGCTGGCCAAGAAATTTTCGTCGGAAGAAGCAGGTTCTTTCGTGAACGGAATCTTGGACGCGGTACACAAATCGCTGAAAGACAATTAGCGGACAGCCCGAAGTTCTGTGAGGAACGCGATGTCCCAAACGCCTGCGCGGTGCACATCGTCCAAGAGAACAGAGACATCCCAAAACTTGGCACGTTGGTCCACGACGAGAAAGACTTTGTGTTGTGCACTGCCGAGCAATCGCTGCCGAATCTGTTCCGACAAATCCCTACTTCCAACCTTTGTGCCTCCAAAATAGATGGTGCCGTCACGCGCAAGCAGAACTGTGATGGCGTCGTCACGAAGCGCAGCCGGCATGGCCTTTGCGTTCCGAGAGATATACCGATCGAAAGGTATTCCTTGATGATGAGGCTGCGCAAACATCATCTCGACAATCAGTAGAACCAGCACACAGCTGAGCATGGACTGCGCCAAAACGGACGGATCGAGGCTGGAAAACAGCGTGTACCGTCTACTGCCCAATCTTCGGTTTCGCACTCGGAGTTGTAAGCGGGAGACGCTCGACAACATGCCAGATTCCCCTGATGGTTAGACACCGGCGGCTGGGGAATCGTGCCAGTTTAAACGCTAATCGTGCCTTCGAAAACTTTGACGGCGGCGCCGCTGACGCGCGGCACTAATTTCTTGCCTCTCTGCGTAACCTCGACTTCGATGTGGCTGGGGCGGCCCATTTCCTCGCCTTGGAGAATGGTCAAAGTGTGGCCAGCAGCGAGCTTGCCGTGTTTGACGAGATACGCGCCGAGCGAGCCGGCAGCGGAGCCGGTCGCGGGATCCTCATAGATTTCCCACGGCAACATGCCGCGCGAAAAAACTTTGCCGTTGCCGCCGAGCGCGAAGCAATAGGCCATGGTGGCGTTTTTGCCGAGCAGCTTGCGCAGCTCGAACATGTTCATGGCAATTTTTCCGAGCGCGGCGCGGTTCCGCAGCGGCACCATCAGATTGAAGATGCCGGTCGAGACGCACTCGGGGTCGAGATGAGGATCGAAATCCTTCGGGCTGAGGCCCAGCGATTTGGCGAGAGCGGCTTTCTTGAACTTGACGGGGCGGAATGCTGCTTCCGTCTGCGTCATGGTGACGCGCTGGGGCCGGCCGTCCTTGAAACGAATCTCGACGGGGAGCACGCCAGCGCCCGTTTCCTGCATCACGTGCACGCCGCCTTCCTGGGCGGGAACAACGCCCAGCTCCGCGAGGAGAAACCATGTCCCGACAACGGGATGGCCGGCGAGTTTTAATTCTTCGCGCGTGGTAAAGATGCGCAGGCGAGCTAAAGCGCGTTCGTCGGTTGGCTTTTGCACGAAGACGCTTTCGGCGAGATTCATCTCGCGCGCGATGGCTTGCATTTGATCGTCCGAGAGGCTGTCGCCGTCGGTGAAAACAGCGAGCGGGTTGCCTTCAAAGCGGGTGGTGGTGAAAACGTCGAGCGTGTAGAAGCGATGTTCCATTGGATTTTGAGCCATGGCTGGAGCAGGCGCGTAGATCAGATGCGCTCGAGCGTGGGCACGGTCCTTTCGTTGTGAACGTTGCCGGTGTTCAGCGTGGATTTCGGTTCCATCAGGACGAGATGAACTTCTTCGTCGGCAACGGGGCAATGCTCGACGCCCCGCGGAACGATGATGAATTCGCCTTCGTGAATCACGGACTCGTGATCGCGGAATTTCATGCGCAGCGTGCCGTGGGTAACGAGAAAAAGTTCATCTTCCTTGTCGTGGTGATGCCAGACGAATTCGCCTTTGAGTTTGACCGCCTTGATATGGCTGTCGTTCAGCTCCCCGATCACCCGTGGATTCCAATAGTCCGAAAAGAGGCTGAATTTATTTTTTAGGTTAATCGTTTCCATGTTTGCGCCTACAAAGCCCTTACGAGTTTGGCCACCGCATCGAGAACGCGCTGTGTCGTCGCGGCCTTCGATGTTTCGCAATAAACGCGAAGCAGATTCTCCGTCCCGGAGGCACGAACCAGGAGCCAGCCTGTCTCGCCAAGATAGATTTTGATGCCGTCCATGTTTTCGCGCCGCACGATGGGCCAGTCCAGGAAGCGAGCTAGCGTGCTGTCGGAGAAGTATGCGACGGCCTTCTGTTTATGACCTGGCGTGACGTCGAGATCCACGCGGCCGTAGTGGTACTCGCCGAATTCGGCAGAGAGCGTACGCAGCATGTCGCCGAGCGATTTGCCGTGCCAGGCCATCAACTCGGCAAGAAATAGCGCGCAAACCGTGGCGTCACGCTCGGGTAGGTAGAGGCTGGTCCCTATGCCGCCGCTTTCTTCGCCGCCGATCAGGATATTTTGCTCAAGCATGAGTTCGCAGATGTATTTGAAGCCGATGGGAACTTCGTGAAGTTTGCGGCCGAACTTGACGGCAAGCTTGTCGATCAGTTTGGTGACGCTGAAGGTCTTGGCGATGTCGCCGGGTAAGTTGCGCGTGCCTGCGAGGTGCCAGACGAGAAGCGCGAAGATTTGGTGCGGGTTGACGAACGAGCCGTCGCGATCGACCGCGCCGATGCGGTCGCCATCGCCATCGGCGCAGAAGCCGGCGTCGTATTTACCTGCGAGCACAGCTTTGCGCAGGGCATCGATGTGAGGTTCGATCGGCTCTGGATTGACACCGCCAAAGAGCGGGTCGCGTGTGCCGCGAATTTCGTCGCAGGCAATTCCGTTGCGGCGGAAGAGCGCCACTAGAAGGCCGGCGGCCGAGCCGTGCATGACATCGGAGACGAAACGGAACTTGGCTTTCTTCAGGCGATCCCAATCGACCAATTTCTCGAGTGCATCGAGATAGGGGCCGCGAGGTTCGACCGGCTGAATCAAGTCTTTACGCGCCGGTAGAGCGGGGATATCGCTGCTCAGAACTTGGGCGAGTTCTTTTTCGATTTGCGCGACGATGGATGGCAGAGCGCTGCTGCCGTAGCTGGCTTTGTACTTCATGCCGTTCCAGCAATACGGATTGTGGCTGGCGGTGACGACGATTCCGCCTGCGGCGGCTCTCTGGCGCACTAGAAGACTGATGGCCGGAGTAGGGCACGGTTTGTCAGCGAGCCAAACGGGTGTTCCGGTGGAACTGATAACTTCCGCAGCGGCGGCTGCGACTGTGTCGGATGCAAAACGGTGGTCGTAGCCGATCAGCACGCCTTTGCGCGCATCTTCGCCGCGAACGACGTAGCGCGCGATCGCCTGCGCCACGATGCGCGCGTTTGCAAACGTAAAGTCTTCCGCGATCACGCCGCGCCAGCCGTCGGTTCCAAACTTAATCGCAGTCATAAGGGACAGGAAGAAGTATACGCGAAGCGATATATCCGCCAAACAGCCGCATTGGACTGAAACGACCGGCAAACGGTGTTAAAGCAGTTTGGTGAGTTTGCGCTCTTCGAGGGATTTTACGATTTTGGCGACTTCCTGGGCGCGGTCGCGCGGGACGACGAGCAAGGCATCAGGAGTTTCAACGACGATGAGGTCGCGGACGCCGATGGCGGCGACGAATTTCGTCGGGCTGTAGAGAAAATTGCCGGTGGCATCGAGCGCAAGGCCATGGCCGGCCAGGACGTTGTCGCCGGATTGTTTGGCGAGGAGTTCGTAGACGGAGGCCCAAGAGCCGATATCGCTCCAGCCGATTTCGGCGGGAATCACATAGGCCTGCGGCGCTCCTTGCTGGCGAGTGGCGTTTTCGAGGATGGCGTAATCGACGGAAATGTTTTCGAGCTTCGGATAGATGGCGCGGAGGCGGCGCTCATAGTTTTTTTTGCCGATGGTTTCGGCAAGTGATTCGAGAGCTTCGTGCGTTTTCGGCAGGAACTTCTTCAAATTTTCTAGAAATGTCGAGACGCGCCAGAAAAACATTCCGGCGTTCCAATGATAGTTGCCGGAGGCGACATATTCTTTGGCGAGATCGAGTGCGGGTTTTTCGGTGAAGCGGCGCACGGCGTAAACGCGAGAGCCGAGTGAATGAAGCGCGTCTCCCATGTGCTCGACGTAGCCGAAGCCGGTTTCGGGGCGCGTCGGCGGGATACCGAGGACGACCATGCGGCCGGGATCGCGCGCTACTTCGAGCGCGGCGCGAACGATGCGATGATATTTTTCCGTGTCGGCGATGAATTGATCCGAGGGCAAGACTGCCATCAGCGCATCGCCTTTCGCAGCGTGACGAATGTGAAGAGCAGCCAGCGCGATTGCGGCGGCGGTGTTGCGGCCGATAGGTTCAGTCAAAACGCGTTTTCGTGATGCGGACGGAAGTTGTTTTTTGACGGCGGCGGCTTGCTCCGAGTTGGTGACAGTCCAGATGTGCGGCGGCGCAACAAGGTGGAGCATACGCTCGACCGTTTGCTCGAGCATGGTGGCTTTGCCGACGATGTTCAAAAGCTGTTTGGGTGTGAGTGTGCGGCTGCGTGGCCAGAAGCGCGTGCCGCGGCCGCCAGCAAGAATGACCGCGTGAGTTTGCAATTTCTCCATTCTTGTCGCCGTTTTTCTACGAGAAGATGAATCGCCGCCGGTCCTCTTCGGAATATCCCTTTTTAGCGATCAGGTTTTCGAAGGCCACAATATCCGGCACGTAGGTTCGAAGGATTACTGAAACCCTGAGGGGCGAGTGCACGCTAAATTTCCCCAGCGACGCAGGCAACAACCACAATTCTCCTGCAGAGTAAGGGCATCTTCCGCCGTCCCAGAGAATTTCGCCGTGTCCGCTTAATATGATCAGTATCTCAAATCGAGCAGCCTCCGTGCTAGCCCTGGCTGTGTCTCCATCCAATTCCCATCTCTCGGCCGCGAAATAAGGGCAAGCACTTAGATAGTTGATGTACGCGGTTCCGAACTCATCCATGGGATTCGGCCATTGGAACGGTAATATAGGCGGTGCTCCGAACTGTATTACCTCCATCGCCTTCTCCGCGTGCAGTTCGCGCGGCTTGCCCTGCGCATCCACGCGGCCGTAGTCGTAGACGCGGTAGGTCAAGTCCGAATACTGTTGCACCTCGCAGATCACCATGCCAGGCCCGATGGTGTGAGGTGTTCCCGCCGGGACGAAAATTGTGTCACCGGTGCGAACGGTCCGCGACTCCAATAGTGCTTCTAACGTCTGTGATGCCAAGGCTCGCAGAAATTCCGTACGGTCTACCCCGGACTTTAGGCCAACGAGGACCGTTGCTCCAGGTTGCGCCGAGACGATGTACCACATTTCGGTCTTGCCGCGTCCGCCAGCAGCTTTTTCGTGGACGGACGCATACGCGTCGTCGGGATGTACCTGGATTGATAGCTTGGCTGTCGGGAAAATGAATTTGACAAGCAAGGGGAAGTCAGGTGTTGAAGCGAGCCTGCTCCCGCGCCACTCGGCCGGCATTTCGCGCCACGCTTCGCCGAGCGTCTTCCTAGCGAACGGACCGCTGGCGATGCGGCAGTCGACGCTAGTGAGCCAAGCTTCGCCAATCGGTTCGGTGAGATTCGTTATTTCAGGGAACAGGGGCGCGAGAGTTCGCGCGCCCCAAATGCGCGGACTGAGAATCGGGTCGATACGAAACGGCTCGGGCTTTAGTGAGGAGGCACTCACGTTTTACGCGGCGGCTTCGACGCGGGTAAAGAAGCGCTCGAGGCGGCGGAGGCCTTCGTCGATACGTTCGATGGAGGTCGCGTAAGAGAGGCGCAGATAGCCGGGCGCGCCAAACCCTTCGCCAGCAACGAGCGCGACGCGTGCTTGATCGAGCAGCAGCTTGGCGAGTTCCGACGTGTCTTTGGCGATGGCGTGGCCGCTCGATCCGTTCGAGAGGTGTGCCCCAACATTCGGGAATGCATAGAACGCGCCGCCGGGCATTTCGCATTTCACGCCGGGGATGGCGTTCAGGCCTTCCACGATGCGCTTGCGGCGGCGGTCGTATTCCGCGAGCATCACGGGGACGGAGTCCATCGAGCCGGTCATCGCAGCGAGCGCTCCATATTGCGCGACGGAAGTCGGATTTGATGTCGACTGGCTCTGCAACTTGGTCAAAGCCTGAATGAGTTCTGCGGGGGCGAGCGTGTAGCCAATGCGCCAGCCAGTCATCGCAAACGTTTTCGAGACGGAGCCGATGATAATCACGTTGTTCTTCGAGTCCGGGGCGCTGGCAATGGAAAATGGTTTGTGCGGATCGTAGGTGAAGTGCGAATAGCACTCGTCGCCCATCAACCAGACGTTGTGCTTCTTGCAGACTGCGAGGATGCGCAAGTATTCGTCCGGTGGAACCACGCCGCCCGTTGGGTTGCTCGGGGAATTCAGAATCAAGAGTTTCGTTTTCGGCGTGATGGCTTTTTCAATCGCAGCAGCTTTGACGCTGAAACCGTCTTCAGGCCGAGTCTGAACATAAACCGGTGTGCCGCCCGCGTATTTGACGATGTCCGGAAAACTTACCCAGTACGGCGCGGGAATGATGACTTCGTCGCCTGCCTGCACAAGCACGCTCATTACGTTAA
>JBARBE010000130.1:0-14496 GCA_049792735.1 Candidatus Acidiferrum sp. | reverse complement strand
GTAGGAGGTGTCGTGGCGGAAGGCTAGGATTTTTTGGAATGGGGAGGAGAGGCGGAGGTAGGAGTCGATGATGGAAAAGACAGGCGAGGATTCGGTGAGTTGGGCGAGGAGGCGGGGGGAGATTACGTGGATGCCGGAGAAGGCCAGGGGGGGGAGCGGGGAGGATTTTTGGGACGGGGGAAGTGGCGAGTGGCTGGTGACGAGTGGCGAGTGGGGAGAAAAAGCAGGTTCCTCGCTACGCTCGGAATGACAAAATTTTGCATTCGCGCTCGCATCATTCGTGGCCTGCGCACTTGCTGGTGCGTCGACCAAGGCGACGTTGTCGACTAGCGTGTCTTCGTTGTGGATGCGGCGGCCGGCAAGTTGGAGATTGGTGTTGAAGAGGAGTTGGCGGGAGGATTCGCGGGATTGGACGGCCAGGGTGGCGAGCGCGTCATGTTGTTTGTGGAATTGGAGCATGGCGTTTAGGTCGATGTTGCTGAGGACGTCGACGTTGTGGAGGAAGAACGGGCCGTTGAGGTGGGCGGGATTTTCTTGGAAGAACCAGGCGGCTTTTTTTAGGCCGCCGCCGGTGTCGAGAAGAAGATCGTCTTCGCGAGAAAGCTCGATGCGGTAGCCGAAATTATTTTTGGATTGGAGATAGGACGCGACTTGATCGGAGAAGTGATGCACGTTGACGATGAATTCGGTTACGCCGAAAGTGGCCAGGCGAGCGATAGTGATTTCGAGGAGAGTGCGGCCGTTGATTTCGACGAGGGCTTTGGGGCGGTCGTTCGTCAGCGGGCGGAGACGAGTGCCTAGGCCGGCGGCTAGGATCATGGATTTCATGCGGGAAACCAGTGGGTGGTGAGTAGTGAGTAGGGAGTAGACGAAAAAGGATAAGAAAAGGATTTAACGCAGAGGAGCACAGAGGCACAGAGGACGCAGAGTTCGGAGAAAAGCGAATCTAAAGATTCGCCACTACAACGGCGGCGGAGAGGAGCGGAGGTCATTTGCGGAGGTTCTCGAGGCCGAGGTGGCGGAGTTGGACTTCGAGGCCGGGACGATTGCGGAGGCGTTTGGCAAGCTGCTCGGCTAGATAGACGGAGCGATGTTGGCCGCCGGTGCAACCGAAGCTGACCATTAAATTTTTGAAGCCGCGGGATTGGTAGCTGGCGATGATGGCGTCGACCAGGCTGAGGACGCTGGCCAGGAATTGGTGGACGGATTCTTGCTGGTTGAGGTAGTCGATTACCGGGGCGTCTTGACCTGTGAGCGATTTGAAACGCTCTTCGCGGCCGGGGTTGGGGAGGCTGCGGCCATCGAAAACGAAGCCGCCGCCGTTGCCGGTTTCGTCTTTGGGAAGGCCTTGATGGAAAGAAAAACTGAAAACGCGAATGACTAGATTGTCGGCGTCGCTGGCGAGGCTTTGCAATTTTTCGGAGGCGAGCATGCCTTGGAAGGCGGCCATTAACGCTGGGAGGGCGATGGGGAGTTCGGCGTGATGCAGGAGCCAGCGAAGATTTTTCAGGGCGTAGGGGACGCTTTGGAGGAAATGGGCTTTGCGTTCATAGAAGCCGCGGAAACCGTAGGCGCCGAGGGCCTGCATGATGCGGACGTAGACGTAAGCGTAGTAAAAGCGGAGGAAGGAATCGCGGTCGACGTGAATAAGTTTTTCCAGGGCGCGAAGATAATCGTAGAGGAGCTGCTGGCGGAGATCGGGAGGGAGATCGGCTTTGGCGTCGTAGAGGAGCGAGGCAACGTCGTATTGGAGGGCGCCTTTGCGGCCTCCCTGGTAGTCGACGAAATACGGTTGGCCGTCGCGGAGGAGGATGTTGCGGGACTGAAAATCGCGGTAGAGAAAATAATCGCGCGGGGCGAAAAGAAGAAAATCGGTGAGGCGGCTGAAATCGGCTTCGAGAGAGTGCTCGTTGAAAGGGATGCCGGCGAGGCGGAGAAAATAATATTTGAAATAGTTAAGGTCCCAGGCGATGGACTGGCGGTCGAAGCTGGAGATGGGATAACAGACGGAGTAGTTGAGATCGCGGCCGGCTTCGACCTGGAAGCGCGGAAGGATGGCGACGACTTTTTTGTAGGCTTCGACGACCGCGGGAGCGATGGCAGCGCCCTGGCGATTTTTGGAGAGGAATTCGAAGAGCGTGGTGTCGCCGAGGTCTTCTTCGAGATAGGCGCCATGGTCGAGATCTTCGGCGTAGATTTCGGGGACGGGGAGATTGTGTTTGCGGAAGTGCTTGGAGAAGGCTAGGAAGGCGGCGTTTTCTTCGCGGACGTCGTAGAGAATGCCGATGGCGGTGCGCGGGCCGGAGGTGAGGCGAATGATTTTGCGGCCGGAGCCGCCGAGTTCGCCCTGGAGGGGAGTGACTCGCTCGACGGGGGCGTGGAAGTGGTGCTCGAAGAGGGATTTTAGGATGTCGATGGACATGGTTTTGGCTCAAAGAGAGAGCCAGGCGATTTCTAGCATAGCTGATTCTTTGCGGTGAGATTTGGATGGAAGTGCATGGGTGTGCCTAGAAATGTCGTGGATGGGCGAACGCTCGGAAAAACATTTACACAGAGGACACGGAGAGCACAGAGGACACAGAGAAGAGCACAGGCTGAAGCCTGTGCCACCCTATAATTGGGGGATGAAAATGAACACAGAAAATGATGAGAGAGGGACGGAGCAGAGGCTGGAGGCTTCGAAGAATCTTGACCGGATGACGGCGCTGGAGATTGTGGAGTTGATGAACCGCGAGGACCGGCGCGTGGCCGAGGCGGTGGGGCAGGAGTTGCCGGCGATTGCGCGGGCGGTGGATGTGATTGTGGCGGCCATGCGCGGCGGGGGGCGGCTGATTTATATCGGGGCGGGATCGAGCGGGCGAATGGCGGTTTTGGATGCGGCGGAGTGTCCGCCGACGTTTGGGATATCGCAGAGGTCGATGCGGGCGTTCATTGCGGGTGGAAGATATGCGATGACAGGGGCTGTGGAGGGCGCGGAAGATGCAGCGCGCGCGGGCGTGACGGCGCTACGAGGCGCGGGAGTGGGCAAGAAAGATGTGGTGGTGGGCATCGCGGCGAGCGGGACGACGCCGTACGTTTTGACAGCGATGGAATATGCGCGCAGCTGGGGAGCGACAACCATTGCGATCACGTCAAACGGGGACATGCCGCTGGCGCAGGCCGTGGAGATTGCAATTAACGTGGACGTGGGGGCGGAAGTGTTGACGGGGTCGACGAGATTGAAGGCGGGGACAGCGCAGAAGATGGTGCTGAACATGCTTAGTACGGCGGTGATGGCGAGGCTGGGGCATGTTTATGAGAACTTGATGATTGATGCGGTGCTGACCAATGAGAAGTTGCAGGGGCGGGCGGTGCGGATTTTGATGGAGGCCAGCGGGGCGGAAGTGTCTGCGGCGGAGGACGCTTTGCGGACGGCGGGACACAGTATGAGGCTGGCGTTGGTGATGTTGAAGATGGGAGTGGGAGCGGGAGAGGCGAGGAAGAGATTGAAGGCGGCTCGGGGGGACTTGCGGCGTGCTTTGGGGGAATGAAGAAAAAGATTTAACGCGGAGGGGCGCAGAGACACAGAGGTCGCAGAGAAGAAGGATCCCGAAAAGGAAAGAGAGAAGGAAAAGAAGAGCAGATGGATAAGTTTTTGATACGCGGGGGAAAGGCGCTGCGAGGGACGGTGGCGATCAGCGGGGCGAAGAATTCTGCGCTGCCGGTGATGGCAGCGGCTTTGTTGACGGCGGATCGCGTCGCGGTGCACAACATTCCGAAAGTGCGGGATTTGGTGACGATGAGCAAGTTGCTGGCGTTTATGGACGCGAAAGTTTCCGTGACCGAAATGCCGGCCAGCGATTACGTGATCGAGGCGCCGAAATTAAACCATGCGGAGGCGCCGTATGAATTGGTGAAGACGATGCGGGCGTCGATTTTGACGCTGGGGCCGCTGATGGCGCGGGTGGGGATGGCGCGGGTTTCGTTGCCGGGAGGGTGCGCGATTGGGGCGCGGCCGGTGGATTTGCATTTGTCGGCGCTGGAACGGATGGGGGCGGAGATTACGACGTCGCACGGGTATATCGAGGCGCGCGCACCGGGGAATGGGGCGAAGGGCCGGCGGCTGAAGGGCGCGCATATTGTGTTTGAGAAAATCACGGTGACGGGGACGGAAAATATTTTGATGGCGGCGACTTTGGCGGAGGGCGAGACTATTTTGGAGAATTGCGCGCGGGAGCCGGAAGTGACGGATTTGGTGGCGATGCTGCGGAAAATGGGTGCTTGTATCGCTGGCGATGGGACTTCGACTTTGCGGATTCGCGGCGTTGCAGAATTGCATGGGACAGAGCATCGCGTGATTCCGGATCGGATCGAGGCGGGGACTTTTTTGGTGGCGGGAGCGATCACGGGCGGGGATTTGACCATTACGAATTGCGAGCCGGAGCATCAAGGGGCAGTGGTTGCGAAATTACGAGAGGCGGGGGCGTGTATTGAAAAAGTGGATGGGACGACTTTGCGCGTGCGCGGCGGGAAGAAACTGGTGGCTGCGGATATGACTACGGAAGAGTATCCGGGTTTTGCTACCGATATGCAGGCGCAGTACATGGCGCTGGCGACGCAGGCGGAGGGGACTTCAGCGATCACCGAGACAATTTTCGAGAATCGGTATTTACATGCTAGCGAAATGATTCGAATGGGGGCGAATATTTCGCTGGATGGACGGCGAGCGGTTGTGCGTGGGCCGGCGGCGCTTTCGGGGACGACAGTGCAGGCTTCGGATTTGCGGGCTAGCGCGGGATTAGTACTGGCGGGACTTGTGGCAAGCGGGGAGACGGTGATCGAACGCGTGTATCACATCGATCGCGGCTACGAACATATTGTTGAGAAACTTCGAAGCGTAGGCGCCGATATTGAGCGCATCCACGGGACAGCTTCTTAAACAAGCACGGGTCGGACTCGTTGTCTTCTTCACCCATTGAGCAAAGTCTGCATAAAAGCGGGTTGACAGGATGACCGAGTGTGGCAAATAGTCCGCACGTTGGAGGCCGCATGATCAATGGTAAGAAACAATTTTTTTCCCGGCGTGGATTGCTCAAAACTTTGGGAATAGCGAGCGGAGGGCTAGCCCTTAGCCCCTGGATGAAGCCGGGTTCGGCAATGACTCAAGAGGCGACGCCGACAAATGCGATTGAAAGCTTCACAGGGCCGGGAGCGAATGCGCACTGGAACTCCGTGGGGCCCTACGTGACAGAACCGCAAAAAGCGCCGCTGTTGCTATTGACGGACCGGCCCGTGCAGATCGAGACGCCGCGGCATTATTTTTCCACAGCGTTCACACCAAACGAGGCGTTCTATGTGCGCTGGCATCTCGACGGCATTCCCAACAACGTTGACCTGAAAGAATGGAAACTGCAGATCGAGGGAAACGTGGCCAAGCCGCAAGCGCTGAGCCTTCCGGAATTAATGCGGAAGTTCAAGGCGGTATCGATTGCGGCGGTGAACCAGTGTTCGGGGAACAGCCGCAGCAGGTTTCAGCCGCGCGTGCCAGGCGGTCAGTGGGGCAACGGCGCGATGGGGAACGCGATGTGGACGGGAGTACGGCTGCGCGAGCTGCTGGATGCCGCGGGCGTGAAGCCGGGCTCTGTGCAGGTGCAATTTCAGGGACTAGAGACGGGCTCGGGGCCAAAGAACTTGGGATCGGGACGCTTCATGAAATCGCTGGACCTCAGCAATCCCGTGTTGGACGAATGCGTCGTAGCATATTCGATGAATGGCGAACCTTTGCCGATGCTGAATGGATTTCCGGTGCGGCTGGTCGTACCAGGATATTTTGCGACTTACTGGATGAAATGCCTGAGCTGGATACGCGTGCTCGAAGCGACGGACGAAAATTTCTGGATGAAGCCAGCCTACAGAATTCCGGATACGCCGCGCGGAGAAACCACGCCGGAAGATGTGAAAGCGGGAAAAGTAGATATGGTTCCGATCGCCAAGATGCCGGTGCGTTCGTTCCTAATTTCACCGGACGGGTCGTCGAAGATTCCGGCGGGGATGACGGTAACTCTGAGGGGTATTGCGTTCAGCGGACAAGGCCGCGTGACTCGAGTGGAAGTTTCGGATGATGGCGGAAAAAACTGGGGGGCAGCAAAACTGGGCGAAGATTACGGGGAATATTCGTTTCGCACCTGGGAAGCAGCGTGGACGCCTAAATCTCCCGGAAAATACACCTTGGGAGTACGCGCAACCGATGAAAAGGGCAACTTACAGCCCGATGAGCCGGTGTGGAATCCTGGCGGCTACTTGTGGAATCGCATCGAGAAGCAAGAACTAGTGGCGGGGATTGCGTAATGAGGTGCGACATGCAAATGAAAAAGAGAATGCCAATTCTTTTTGTAATGTTTTGCGCAATCGTAGCGCTTGCCGGAATTGGTGCGTTCGCGGAGTTGCAAAAGGGCCGCTATCAGCCGGCGACTTTGGGACAATCTCAGCAGGTCAATCCGAGCGAGAGTTCGCCAGATTCGCAGTACGGAGCTGGCGCCTACCCCCTCTATCCGCCGGATCTTGCATCGGGAGAGGGTAAGGCAGAGGTCGAGGGCTACTGCAGCGTGTGCCACAGCACGCGGTACATCACAATGCAGCCACCGCTGCCCGCAGCTGCGTGGGAAGCGGAGGTAACGAAGATGAGGAAGACCTTCGGTGCGACGATCCCCGATGAAGCGGCGAGCAAAATCGTTCACTACCTCGAAACACACTACACGCCGGAAACGCGCAAGTAGTCGTGGTTCACTGCCCGGGATTCGGGCTGGGAAATCTGCGAAAAAGAAAAAGGCCCCAAGCCTGGGGCCTTTTTTCCATTTAACAAAAGGAACAGCTGGTTCGGACGAGGTTATTCTTGGGAGCCGGAGTCGCCGCCGGAGTTGCCTTCGCCGCCGGTGGGGCCTTGGCCGCCGCCGCCGCTGGCTGCGGCTTTTTGTTGTTTTTCGCGGGCTTCTTTGATCAGGGCTTTGCGGCTTAGGCGGACTTTGTTGCCCTCGATGGACAAGACTTTTACGAGGACCTGGTCGCCGAGCTTCAGCTCGTCGCGGACGTCGCGGATGCGATGTTCGGAGATTTCGCTGATGTGCAGAAGGCCGTCGGTGCCGGGGAAAAGTTCGACGAAAGCGCCGAACTCCGCAAGGCGGACGACTTTGCCGAGATAGGTTTTGCCGATTTCGGCGGAGGCGGTGACGTCGCGAACCATTTGCAGCGCTGCATCGCCGCCGGCGCCGCTGGTGGAGAAGATGTGGACGGTGCCGTCTTCGAGGACGTCGATCTTGACGCCGGTGGCTTCGATGATGGACTTGATTTTCTTGCCGCCCGGGCCAATGAGGTCGCGGATTTTGTCCTGTGGGATTTTCAGCTTGAAGAGGCGCGGAGCGTAGGCGGAAATTTGGGTGCGCGCTTCGCTGAGAGTCTTTTCCATGGTGTCGAGAATTTGCAGGCGGGCCTTTTTCGCCTGAGCCAAGGCTTCGCGCATCATGGCGATGCTGATGCCGAGGACCTTGATGTCCATTTGCAGAGCGGTGATGCCGGCGCGTGTGCCGGCGACTTTGAAGTCCATGTCGCCGTAGTGGTCTTCGGCGCCAGCGATGTCGGTGAGGATGGAATACTTTTTGTTGTCATCACCAACGACGAGGCCCATGGCGATACCAGCGCACGGAGCTTTCAGAGGAACGCCAGCGTCCATCAATGCGAGCGAGCCGCCGCAAACGGTGGCCATCGAAGACGAACCGTTCGATTCGAGAATGTCGGAAACGAGGCGCATGGCGTAGGGAAAGTCGGCTTCCGGTGGAAGCAGGTTGACCAGCGCGCGCTGCGCGAGAGCGCCGTGGCCGATTTCGCGGCGTCCGGGGCCACGCAGGAATTTCACTTCACCGACGCTGAAGGGCGGGAAGTTGTAATGCAGCATGAAGCGATTGAACTGGTCCTGCTCGAAGAGCAAGTCCAGGCGCTGCATGTCTTCCTTGGTGCCGAGCGTCAGAGTGGCGAGCGCTTGCGTTTCGCCGCGGGTGAAGAGCGCAGAACCGTGGACGCGAGGGAGCAAACCGACTTCGCAAGAAATGTGGCGGATTTGATCGAAGGCGCGGCCATCGGGACGGCGGCGGGCATTGAGAACGTCATCGCGGAAGATATTTTCGCGCAGGCGCTCGAAGGCGCGCTTGGTGAGCGTGCGCTTTTCGTCCATTTCCTTCTTGGGCTCTTCTGGAATGGCTTTGATGATCTCTTCCTTGAGGGCATCGACAAGTTGGTAGCTTTCGTGCTTAGGATGCTTTTCAGTGTTGAGAGCATCGCGAAGCTTTGCGCCATGCTTCTTGTCCAGATCTTTGTAAATTCCTTCATCGAACGGCAGCGGCTTGACGACGACTTTTACGGGCTTGAGCTGCGCGTGGAGTTCCTTGATGGCGGCGACGATCTTCTTAACCTGCGCGTGGCCGAATTCGAGAGCGTCGACGACCGCTTCTTCGGAAACTTCGAGAGCGCCGGACTCGACCATGACGATGGCTTCTTCGGTGCCAGCGATGACGATGTTGAGCAAGCTCTTCTTTTGTTCGGCGACGGTCGGATTGGCGACCAGCTGGCCATCGAGCAGGCCGACGCGGACGCAAGCAATGGGCTTCTCAAACGGAAGATCGGAGCAATAAGAGGCAGCGGAAGCGGCGGTAACGGCGATGACATCGGGATCGTTGTCGCTATCCGCGGAGAGAACCATGGCGACAATTTGCGTTTCGTTGCGCCAGGATTCGGGGAAGAGCGGGCGCATGGGGCGGTCGATCAGGCGCGAAGTGAGAATTTCTTTTTCCGACGGGCGTCCTTCGCGCTTGAAGAAGCCGCCAGGAATCTTTCCAGCGGAATAGGTGTTTTCGCGATAATCGACGGTCAACGGCAGAAAATCGCGGTCGTTGGCCGTGGGCGCCATGCAGGCGGTGGTGAGCACGACGGTGTCACCGTAACGCGCGGTAATTGCGCCGTTCGCTTGCTTGGCAATTTTTCCGGTTTCGAGAATGAGGGCGCGTCCCCCGACTTCGACCGAAACCTGGTGTGGTGCTGGTGTGTGATTATTTTCAGACATAAACGTTCATTTCCTTTGGCTCCGGCCGTACCGGAGCGTTTTCATCGTGTCCGCAGGAGAGCCGACCATGCAGGAGTAACGGGCCGCTTAACGGCCTGGCAACCATTCCCTGCTTCGAGCCGGCCGGCGTTAGCCTGGCCTGGATGACCCCAGAGAAGAAAAGAGGCGAGAACTGCGATAGGAGGAGTACAAAGCGATCCGGATTACACCACGAGAAATGCCGGCCGAAATACGACCGGAGGCCTGAAACTCTCACTGACGAGCGCTCGGAAACCGAGGCTGCCAGACAGACTTCGTACGGAAGTTGTCCTTTTGTGAAAACGCAGAGGCTTCTGCCCGTTGGAACGATTGAGTTTAGGGCAGTTACTTGCGCAGGCTAAGACGATCAACAATCTCGCGGTACCGATCCGGGTCACGACGGTTAAGGTAGTCCAGCAGGCGTCGGCGCTTATTGACCATCATGATCAAGCCTCGCCGGGATGCATGGTCTTTTACATGGGACTTGAGGTGCGTTGTGAGGTAGCTGATCCGCTCGCTCAAAAGTGCTATCTGGACTTCCGGTGAGCCAGTATCTTTCACTTCCCGCCGGAATTGTTCGATCAACACCGCTTTGGCTGTGCTCAAGTGCCCCTCTCCGTCGTCCCCTGAATTTTTCCTCTTCTCTTCGACTCATTCAGGCTAACACAGAAATGTTTCTACTGTAAAGGAATGTAAACACAGAGGAGAGGAGGAATATTGGAATGAGCCGGCACATAGAAGTTGCGTTGCGGCGTCAAATTGGGTTGAATGCTTGGTGCGAGTGCATAGATTGATTCTGAGGAGGAATGATGCAAAAGCGAATCGCGGTGATTGCGGGGGTTTGTCTCAGCGCAGGTTTACTAGCCACGGTGGCGTTCAGCCAGATGGACAAGAGCAAGCGGCCGAGTCCGCCAGCGCAGGCGCAATGCGATCTGGGAGGGGGACAGACGCTAACGGTGGATTACTCGAGTCCGCGAGCAAAAGGGCGGAAGATTTTCGGAGGGCTGGTTCCCTATGGAGAGGTGTGGCGCGCGGGAGCAAACGAGGCGACAACTTTTGTGACGACTACGGATTTGAAAGTGGGCGGGAAAGACGTTCCGGCGGGAAAGTATACGATTTTCACGATTCCGGAAGAGGGCAAGTGGACGCTGATCATCAGCAAGAAGACGGGGGAATGGGGAATTCCCTATCCGGGCGAGGGCTCTGATTTTACGAGGACGGAGATGACTGTTTCGAGCGTGCCGGAGCATTTCGAGGACTTTAAGATTTCGTTCGAAAAGAGCGGCGACGGTTGCAAGATGCACATGGCGTGGGAGAAGACGGAAGCAAGCGTGACGATTGAAAAGAGATAGCGGAATAGGACGGGCATGTTAGCCGTCGCGATCTCCTGCATATCACGAGGACAGAAATAAAAGAGGACAGACAAGAGTGTCTGTCCTACTTAGGATTTGTGGGTGCGGATTAGCGCCAGAAATTCGTCGCGCGTCTGCTTATTGTGGCGGAAGCCGCCGAGCATGGCGCTGGTCACGGCCTGGCCATGCTGCTTTTCTACGCCGCGCATCTGCATACAGAGGTGACGGGCTTCGATGATCACGCCGACTCCCTCTGGGCTGATTTTTTCCTGAATGGCTTCGGCGATCTGGCTGGTGAGGCGTTCCTGGATTTGCAGGCGGCGAGCGAACATGTTGACGAGCCGCGCGACTTTGCTGAGGCCGATGACGCGCTTATTGGGAAGATAGGCGACGTGGCACTTGCCGAAAAATGGAAGCAAGTGGTGCTCGCAAAGGCTGAAGAACTCGATGTCCTTGACGACCACCATTTCGTCGTAGGAAACACTAAACGTTGCGCCGTTGAGAATGTTTTCCGCGTTTTGGTGGTAACCGTTGGTCAGGAATTTCAGGGCTTTTTCGTAGCGCTCGGGCGTTTTGCGCAGGCCTTCGCGGCACGGGTCTTCGCCGATGAGCTTGATGATTTCGCGCATGTGGTAGGCGATGCGGCGCGCGTCCAGTTCTTTCTCATCGTTCAGTACGATTTCTTCCGTCGGTTTGGCCATTGTGCTTATCCCTCGAAGCGTTCTGCGTTCTCTCCAGCGTACTCGAAACTGTTGTTGGATGTCTCCTCGATGCGCACGCGTTCGAGGTTTGCTTTGGGAAACGGTTTCAGTCGGCGGAAAATCTCGATGCACAGGTTTTCCGTGGTGGGAACCGTGCCCCGAAAGGCGGCGACATCTTCGTTGAGCGATTTGTGGTCGAATGGCTCGAGGACTTCGCGCGCGACAAAGTTGTCGAGATCGACGAGATTGGCGATCATGCCGGTGGCGGGATCGATTTTCCCCGAGATTAAAATTTCAAGCACGTAGTTATGTCCGTGCCCATAGGGATTGTTGCATTTTCCATAGAGGCGATAGTTCTCTTCCTCGCTGAGACTCGGATTGTGCAAGCGGTGCGAGGCGGCGAAGCGATAGCGGCGGCCCAGTTCGATCTTCACTTCGCCGGGTTGCGAGCCGGGAGCCATCACGAGTGCGCGCCTCCTGCGCCGTTGCGATAACAATCGGCGAAGAGATCCGGCGTCTCGTAAAGCCGAACGCGATGCAGCTTTCCTTGCTTGATCTGCGGATCGAGAAGATTCCAGATGACGCGGGCGATGTTTTCACAGGTGGGAATCTGGCCGGCGAGTTCGGGAACTTCATAATTCAGGAAACGGTGGTCCATGCGCTGCATTACTTCGCGATCGAGAATGTCCTTCAAATCTTTCAGGTCCAGGACCATTCCAGTTACCGGATCGGGCTCTCCGGCGACGGTCACTTCGAGAGTGTAATTATGGCCGTGGCCGTGCGGGTTATTGCACTTGCCGAAGACGCGGCGGTTTTCTTCCGGCGATAGAACAGGATTGTTATAGAGGTGCGAGGCGGCGAACTCGATTTTGCGCGTGAGCAGGACCATGGTGTGTGGGTGTCGATTCGCTTATCGCTTCTGTAGTCCGGGCGTCCCGGGAACGGTTAGCGGCACTTCCCGTCCTTTCCACTCGACTCTGCCCTTCCTGTAGCTCCGGTAGGAGGCCCAGAGCACACCCGCGTATAAGGCCACCGCGGGCACATAATAAATGATGAATTTCGAGGGGAATTGGTTACGAGTTAACTCGGTTCCATAGATGAATTCGCGGATGAGCAGGAAACAGACGCCGATGAAAGTGAGAAAGGGGATTTTTATGCCGATGAGAATGATTAGCAGCGGCATCCAGGGAATGACGGATTCGAGTTCATTGAGGACCGCGGCGGGGTTTCCGCCGACGAGGAGATAGAGATTTTTCTTCCAGCCTTGCCACATCGCGCGGAAGGAGCGGTACATGCGGACGCGGATGATTCCTTGCCCGGAGGCAAACCAGAGGCGGAATCCGGCGGCTTTTGCGCGTTTCGCTAGAGCGACATCTTCGAGGACTTCCGAGGCGATGGCCGCGTGGCCCCCGATAGAATCGTAGGCTTCGCGCTGCATCATCAGAAACTGGCCATTGGCGGCCGCAGCGGGGGAGGCGGGATTGTTCACGGCATCGTAAGAAAAGTGCTTGGCGAGGCGCGTGTAGACAAACGGGATCAGCGATTTCTCGTACCAGGTTTCGACGACTTGTTCGGGCGAAAAGGAGATGAGCGCGGCGCTTTTTTCTGCTGCGATTTGAAGCGCACGGGCTGTCGCGCCGGATTGCAATTCGGCGTCGGCGTCCGTGAAAAGCAGCCAGAGACTTTTGGCCTCCTTCGCCCCGAGGGAAACGGCATTGTTCTTGCCGACCCAACCGGGTGGGACTCCTTGCGTTTCGAGAAGACGCAGGTGGGAAATCTTGGGCATCAAGCCGCGAACGATTTCCGCAGTTTTGTCCGTGGATTGGTCATTCACGAGAAGGATTTCCGCGATTTCCGGTTGCAGCGCCAGCGATTCGAGGCAAGCGGCGATGACGGACTCTTCATTTCGCGCGGGCACAATGGCAGTGATTTGTGGCGGCGGAAGAGCCGGAAGAGGGGTCGAGTTGGGCGGTTCGTTGCTCACGATGATTTCAGGGGACGAGGACCGGTTTCCGATCCCATGCGGATGAGCTAGTATAGCATTCGATGAAATGGGGACCGAAAATTCTGGCTTGGGGAGGTTTGGCGGCCTTCCTGGGAATCATCGTCGTGTTTGCGCTGCCAAGCTACCGGCATGGAGAGGCGACTATCGCCGGAACGCGGGCGGAGAATTTCGCGTTGGAGCTGAATGGCAAGCCGGCGCATCTTTCGGATTTTCGGGGGAAAGTGGTGGTGCTGAATTTTTGGGCGACGTGGTGCCCGCCGTGCATCGAAGAAACGCCAGAGCTGAACCAGCTGCAGAAGTACATCGCATCGCGCAACGGCGTTGTTCTGGGCGTTGCGGCGGATGAGGACCCGGCCATTTACGAACAATTTCTGCAGGAGCATGGAGTTGTATTTCCGACTTACCGCGATCCGGGGACTACCAATAATCATTCGCCGATCGCTGCGGCTTACGGCACGTCGATGTATCCGGAAACGTACATTATTGGCCCGGACGGCAAGATCGAGCGGAAGATCATCGGATATCAGGAATGGGATTCGCCGCAAATGCTCGCTTATTTTGATTCGATCCTGGGCAAGGGCTGAAACCAAGCGCGGTGAGACAGATATTCCTGTCCGTCTCTTCTAAAAACAATAGCTGAAACGTTTTTGTTCGCCTCTTCTCATAGAGAGACCTTGCGCAGACGAAGCGCGTTGGCGATCACCGAAACAGAGCTGAAGCTCATCGCCGCGCTGGCGAGCATGGGGCTGAGCAGCCAGCCGAAGATTGGGTAGAAAACGCCTGCAGCGATGGGAATGCCGAGCGCATTGTAAAGAAAAGCAAAGGTAAGATTTTGTTTGATGTTGCGAATCGCGGAGCGGCTGAGTTTGCGCGCGCGCAAAATGCCGCGCAGGTCGCCTTTTACCAGCGTGATGCCTGCGTTTTCGATGGCTACGTCGGTGCCGGTGCCCATGGCAATGCCGACGTGGGCGGCGGCGAGTGCGGGGGCGTCGTTGACGCCATCGCCCGCCATGGCCACGATGCGGCCTTCACTGCGGAGACGTTTGATCACTTCGCCCTTTTGCTGGGGCTGGACTTCGGCTTCAAATTCCTCGATTCCGAGTTTGCTTGCGACTTTGGCTGCCGTCTCGCGGCGGTCACCCGTCAACATCACGATTCGCAGGCCTTCGTCCCTCAGGGCGCGGATCGCTTGGGGCGTCGAAGCTTTGATTTTGTCGCTCAGAAAAAATGTGCCGGCAGCTTTTCCGTTGACTGCGACGTAGACCGATGTCGCGGCGCCGGCGCTGGACGCGCTTTCGATGGAAGTTGATGAGATTTGCGCTGGAAATTCAA
>JBARBE010000129.1:0-21752 GCA_049792735.1 Candidatus Acidiferrum sp. | reverse complement strand
CCGTAAGCCGCCGAGCGACTTCACCGTAATCCGGCCCGGGCATGTACAAAACGAGTGTCGTCGCGGGAGTAAGGCAGCCCCAATCCATCGCATTGGCCTCTGGCCCGCGCGAAAAAGTCGTGAGCAGAACCTGCGAAGCAACCCTCCGGTCCGTTAGCGAAATGCCGGCCGAGGCCGCAGCTCCGAGGGCGGCCGTCACGCCGGGAACAACTTCAAATTCCACTTTGGCATCGCGAAGCGCTTGAAGCTCTTCGCCCGCACGCCCGAAAATCGAAGGATCTCCGCCCTTCAGGCGAACCACCACCGTGTGGGAGGCCGCGTAGCTTACAAGCAGCGCATTGATTTCATCTTGGGTCAGTAACTTCCTTCCGCAGCGTTTGCCCACATCGATGACTTTCGCTGCCGGTGAAATTCTTGCCAGCACTTCGCGGCTTACCAGCGAGTCGTGCAGAACAATTTCGGCTTCCGTCAAGAGCCGCGCGGCTTTCAGCGTCAGCAATTCGGGATCGCCGGGCCCCGCTCCGACCAGATAAACTTTGCCCATTACGTCGTACCTCGCTGCCCTGGATGCCGTTTGGTTTCTCGAACGAATTGCTCAAACATGGGCCGGCTCGCCAGCTCGTGCAGCAATCTCCTTGTGGTGTCCGAACTCGGATCGCTTGCGCGTAGCGCTTCTCGCGCCGCGCCAAGCCATTCGAGCCACAGTTCGTATTCCGGCCCGAAGTGCGCTTCAAATTCTTGCCGGAGGCGCTGAGCGAGTGATGGACTCTTGCCATTCGTCGAGATTGCGATCTGCAAATCGCCGCGTTGCACAATGGCGCCGTAATAAAAATGGCAGTGCTCGATGTCATCGACGGCATTGCACAAAACGCCCCGCACCTCCGCCTCACGAAAAACCGCTTCATTCACGCCGGGCGCCGCCGTCGCCGCAATGACCAAAAAAGCTCCGTCCAAATCCGTCGGCTGAAATTCCTTAGGCACCCACTCGATTTTGCATAAACGCACCCATAAGGCGATCTGCGGCGTGATCGATGGCGCGACCAGCCTTATGCGCGCGTCAGATTTCAATAGGCCAGGAATCTTCGCTTCGGCGATATTCCCGCCGCCAACAACAACGACCAACCGGCCCTCTAACTTCACGAAAATAGGAAACAGGCTCATAGTTCAGCCCTCCACTCCTTGCGGCACCGGCCCGAGCGCCAAATCGCGCTCAACAGGTGCGACGTAACTACCAGCAAGCATCGACCGAATCTCCTCGTTGGAATGTCGCGCGAGAAACCGCCGCAGGTTCTCATCCGACTCGCGACGCAAGTTGAATTCGGCCAGCAGTCTCTCGATGGCATCGGGAACGTCCGAAGCCGCGCAGCGGTAGCCGACCGGCCGAGCAATGGCCGCAAACTGGCCCACGCTGCCGCCGACGCAGAAGTAGTAGGCGTCCACCATCCGCCCATCGACTTTTATTTTTTTGCCTTCGATCCCGATATCCGCGATCCAATGCTGCCCGCAGCTATTCGGGCAGCCGGTGACATTCAGCCGTAGTTGTTCCTGGAAATCGGGAAGCCGCTCCTCGAGCTCTTGCGTAAGCCAGCGTGCAAAGCCCTTGGTCTCCGTCAGCGCGAGTTTGCAGAATTCGGAGCCTGTGCAAGCCACGGTTCCGCGAGCGAACACCGAGGCTTGCACCGGCAGGGCAGCAACTTCAAGCTCGCGGGCCACTGTAGCCGCATCCCGTTGCGGCACATTGACGATCAGCAGGTTTTGCATGGTCGTGGTGCGTATGTGGCCGTCGGCGTAGCGGTCGGCAACGTCGGCGGCAGTACGCATCTGCTGCGGCGTGATCCGGCCACGCAACACGGAAGCTCCGACGTAAACGAGGCCGGGCTGCTTTTGCGCGTGAATGCCCACATGGTCGCGATGACGATCCGCAGGGACGTCTTCCGGTTCCCCGGGATCGAGCGTAAATCCGATCACACGCTCCAACTCTTCCTGAAAGCTTTCCGCAGTCCAGCCTTGCTGCAGAAACAGGAATTTAAGCCGGGCCCTTTCCCTGCTCTGCCGCAGCGTTTCACTGGCGCGAAAAATCTCCGTCACGCCTCGCGCCACGGGCACAACTTGTTCCCAGCGGATAAACGCATTCAGCCGCAGCGCAATGTGCGGGTCGGTCGAAAGACCGCCGCCCACGCGAAGCGAAAATCCTATTTCGGTTCCGCCGGCCCGTTTTCGCGTCGTGGCCGTCAGCGCCACATCGTTAATTTCTGGATACGAGCACCAGCTCTTGCAGCCCGTGATCGAGATTTTGAATTTGCGAGGCAAGTTATAAAAGTCCGCCGCGCCGCCAAGTTCCCGGTCGATGGCCAACGCCAGCGGCGAGGCGTCCACGATCTCTTCCGCGTCCAGCCCTGCTACCGGGCAGCCCGTAATGTTGCGCGCAACGTCTCCGCATGCGCCGGTGGTGGTCAAGCCGGCCGCCCACAACGTCTCAAGCACCTCCGGCAGCGACTCCAGGGTCACCCAATGCAACTGAAAGTTTTGCCGCACCGTAATATCCACCACGCCACACGCGTGACGCTCGGCAATCTCCGCGACAGCGCGCACCTGATCGCTCTGCAGCAGTCCGTTCGGAATGCGGATGCGCACCATAAAGTACGGCGTGGCTTTGCCTTCCCCGCCAGTGCCTCCGAGAACTCCTGCGCCATCCCCTTGCGTGTAAACGCCCCACGTCCGAAAGTAGGCGCTGAACCACTCCGGCGGAATCGAACCGTAGCCCTTACGGGCAAACTCGCGGATCTCGTCAAAATGCTCCCAGGCATTCTTGTCGCGCTTCAGCCTCTCGATGCGCTGCGCTTTGGTTTCCTTGAGATCGCTCATTGCTGCACCGCCTGTCCCCGGATTAGTCCCTCAAAAACAAAAAACCCACGTGGCCTAAAACTCTGGCAACGTGGGCTTCGGAACTTTAAAGCTTAAATTAGAGCTAAGTCCGCAATTTCCCCTGGCCAGAGATGGATGTCATGCGACACGCAGCCTTGCGTGCGCAGCAGCAACACATCATCTGGCAAGAAGTCATCATGAAAGTTCAGAGTACCTTGCGGCCTTCTCTAAGTCAAAATGAAGGCCATCACAATCTTTAGATGCATGACATCCAAAAAAGTAATCATGCCGGGCTGGATTTTAATGCAGCTTTTCGGACGCGCTCGGCGCCTTGCCCGCAGAAGATTTGGAAGGCGTCGCCCGCTCCGGCAGGATCAACCTCGCTGTCTTGATAGAGTCGAGCAACGGAAAATTCTCGTCGAGATAAGGCTTTCCGGACTTTTCAAGTGTGTCCTGAACCGGTCCTTTTCCATCCGGTGCGCCTTCGCCATAACCCGCATAGAGCGAGTCTACAACGTCCATGCCTTCGATAACCTGACCAAACGCCGCGAACCCCATGCCGTCCAGCCGCTTGTTGTCCACAAGGTTGATGAAGACTTGCGTTGTTCGAGTATTCGGCCCGCCCATGGCGTAGGTGATATATCCGCGCAGGTTGCTCTGCACAACGGGGTCATCCTTTATCGGAGCATGATCCCAGGCGACGTTAACAGGGGGATAAGCGCTGATACCCCATTGCACGACGAAACCTTTCAGCACGCGAAAGAAGCTCGTATTGTCATAATAATGATGGCGCACGAGATTGTAGAAGCGATCCGCACCGAGCGGCGCCCATTCGCGCGTCACCTCGATGACGAAGTCGCCCTTTGTCGTGACGAATTTTACTTTGTAAGTGGCGGGCGCCTTTGCCGTAAGAAGCGACGGGCGAAGCAGTATCCGCGGATAAGGCGACGCGGCCGAACTCGATTTATGTGTTGCGCCACTCGATTTTGTCTGCGCCTCTTGCGCTCGCGACACACTGCCCGTCATCGCGAAAATCCCAGCCAGCGCAGTAATCGTTATCCATCCACATTTATGCATTGCTTTTCCCTCTCCGGATTAAATTCACTCTGTGGGTTGGCAACGGCGGCTCGCACTTACTCCGAGGCACTCAGCTCGCGGCTGACTCGCTCGACCTCCGCCATCACCCTAAGAGTATTCTCGCCGAGAATCTTCTTTACGTCACCTTCGGAATAGCCTCTTTCCAAAAGAGCCTGTGTTATTTGCGGAAGTTTGCTTGCATCTTCCATCCCGAAGGGCATATTTGCACCGTCAAAATCAGAGCCAAGGCCAACATGATCAACGCCTGCTATTTTAACCGCGTGATCGATGTGATCGATGATTTTGGTCCACTCCACCCGCGGCAAGTCGCCACGCAACACGTATTCCCGAGTAATGCGGTCGCCCTCGATTAATTGGCAGCCGTCTCTTTCGCCGCATCGTTGCCGGATTTCCAGGGCGATGGCTTTGTCCCACTCCGGATGAGCTTTCTCCGCATTCCGAAACTCCTGGCTCAGAAACCCGACATGATAATTAATTTGGATGATGCCGCCTCTTGCCGCCAGCGCGCGGATCATGTCGTCGCTCATGTTCCTGGGCGCATCGCAAAGCGCGCGGCAATCAGAATGCGAGGCGAACACGGGAGCCTTGCTGTTCTCCAGAACGTCGGCAAAGGTCTTGTCGCTCACGTGTGATACGTCCACAATCATCCCGAGCCGGTTCATTTCGCGAACGACGTTCTTGCCGAAATCCGTCAGCCCATTGTGAATCGGCTTGTCCGTCGAGGCATCCGCCCACTCCACGTTTCCCGTATGGGTCAGCGTCATATAGCGGGCACCCAGCGCCGCGTATGTGCGCAGCACACAGAGGTCGCTCGCGATCATGTGGCCGCCCTCGACGCCGATCAGGGCTGCAATTTTGCCCTGCGTGTGGGCTTCGCGAATGCCTTCGGCCGTGGTCGCAAGGGCAATATCTTTCGAATGTTTGCGGACCTGCTCATGCACCGCATCTATTTGGTCAAGCGCCCGCTTTACGGCTGTTGGCCCCGTAATCTTGCTGGGAATCCAAATGGAAAAAAAGATGGCTCCGAGGCCGCCTTCCTTCATGCGCGGAATATCGATACTGCCAAGGGCATTGCGCGCGCCCAAATCAAAGCTTTCGTCAAGGAAACGCTGCGTCGTGTCGGCATGCGTGTCGATTACCAGCGATGAAAAATGTCGCCGTCTCGCCCGCTCTGGAATTCCGTCCCCCGCCATCGTTCCTGCCAGCACCATACCCGCCAAAAGACACATCCCTGCTCCGAGAAGCATCTGCGGCAGTCCCATCCGTTTCATTTTGTTTTATTGCGCGGCCTGCAACTCTCGGCTAACGCGCTCGTTCGCTTCCATGACGCGCAGCAGGTTGCCGCCCAGAATCTTGCGGATGTCCTCATCGCTGTAGCCTTTGCGCATCAGGGCCTCGGTGATCTGCGGAAGATGCGTGCAATCTTCCATGCCCTCGGGCATGTTGGCGCCGTCGAAATCCGAACCGAGCCCAACGTGATCAATACCGCCAACCTTCACCGCGTGATCGATGTGGTCGATGATTCGCTCCCAACTTACATGTGGCAGCTTGCCATCCGAGACGGCTTGCTTCTCCATGTCCGCCATTTTCTTCTCGGTGCATTCTGGATCGTCGCCGCATTCTTTGCGGATTTGGTCCATCATCCCGACCACTCCGCCGGAGAGCTTGTCCTGCGCATCCTTATAAGCCTGATCAATAAAGCTCTTTTCATAATTGATCTGGATGACGCCGCCCTTGGCCGCTAAAGCCCGGATCATGTCGTCGGACATATCGCGCACGTGGTTGCACAGTGCGCGGCAGGAGGAATGCGACGCAATCAGCGGCGCTTTGCTAACTTCCAGCGCATCGTAAAACGTCTTGTCGGACACGTGCGAAATGTCCACCATGATTCCCTGCCGGTTCATTTCTCGGACAACTTGCTTGCCGAAGTCCGTGAGCCCATTGTGCTCGGGCTTGGCGGTTGAGGAATCCGCCCATTCATCATTGTAAAAGTGCGTCAACGTCATATAGCGCACGCCCAGATCGCCGAAGACGCGCAGCACGTGCAGATCGTTGCCCATCATGTGGCCGCCCTCGACGCCCATCAGCACCGCGATTTTACCTTGCGCATGTGCGCGCCGAACCTCCTCGGCCGTGCGACAAAACGTCAGGTCTTTGGAGTACTTGATGACGTTTTCGTGTACCAGGTCAATCTGATCCAGCGCCTTTTGTACCGCCGGCGGCCCCATAATTCGTCCGTCAATCCAGATGGAAAAGAAAATCGCGTTCATGCCGCCTTCGCGCATCCGTGGAATATCGATCGCGCCGTCGGGATTGCGCTTGCCGAGATCGAATTCCTTTGAAAAAAACCGCTGCGTGGTGTCGTCGTGCGTATCCAGCACGATCGAAGAAAAATGCAGTTTCTTTGCGCGGTCGGCGATATCGTCGCCCGTCGCGACTTGGGTCATCAAAAATCCGGCGGCGAGCAAACAAGCCAACAGCGAAACGCGGACCTGGCGCATGGTTCCTCCAATGGAATGGGTGCGGCGAGATTCTACCCTATTAACCAGCCAACCAGCGCCTGTTTCCACGCTTGCCGGTTCATTTCCGCGATGGATTCGGTCAGGGGAATTTCCTTTGGGCAAGCTTTCACACAGTTTTGAGCATTCGCACAATCTTGAATTCCACCAGGCTCCATCAGCGCGTGGATGCGCTCCTTCGCGTGCATAGCCCCCGTCGGGTGCATATTGAAAAGACGAACTTGGCTGATAATCGCCGCGCCGATGAATGGGCTGTGCTCGTTCACCTGAGGACAAACTTCGAGGCAGCTTCCGCACGAAATGCAACGCGAGAGAGGATAGGCTTTTTCTTGCGTCTCGGGCGCCATGCGTGGCCCTTCGCCGAGGTCGTATGTCCCGTCAATCGGAATCCAGCCCTTGACGCGCTTCAGGCTCTCGAACATAAACTGTCGATCAACGGCCAAATCTCGCACCACCGGAAACTTGGAAAACGGTTCAAGCCGAATCGGCTGCTCCAATTTGTCCACCAGAGCGGAACACGCCATCCGTGCCCGGCCATTAATCAGCATGGCGCACGAGCCGCAAACTTCTTCCAGGCAGTTCGAATCGTAGCTAATCGGCGTAGTCTTCTTGCCTTCGCGCGTCACTGGCTTTTCCGCGATGTCCCGCAAACAGATAATTACGTTCATGCCTTGACGCCACGGCAACGCGAACTCCTCCCAATACGGCGTCCCCTTGGGGCTGACCTGCCGTTTTACGCGGACAACTACCTGTTTTGCGTCAGGCATAAACCTTCTTCAGATCTCGCGGACACTCAGCGCCACTGAATCCGGAGCCGCTAAGAAAAGACAGCTGCTATTTGGCCGCGTCATAACGCCTCGCGCGCGGCGGAATCTGCGAAATATCCACGGGATCATAACTCAGTTGAATCTCGCCGTTCACCCATTTGGCGCGGGTGGTCTTGAGCCAATTTGCATCGTCACGTTCGGGAAAATCTGGTTTGTAATGCGCCCCGCGCGATTCGTTGCGGTGCAGTGCGCCGACTGTAATCACTCGCGCAAGAATCAGCATGTTCTCCAGTTCTCGCGCGAAATTCAGCGTCTGGTTAGACCATCTCGTCCTGTCGTTCAAATTGATTTTTCGGTAGCGCTCCTGAAGTTCCCGAATCTTCGTATCCGCGGCCTGCAGGTCCTTGTTAATGCGCGTCACTGTCACGTGTTCTGTCATGACTTCGCCGAGTTCCCGCCAAATCGTAATCGGATTCTCCGTGCCTTCGGGCGATATCAGCGCCTGATTCTTTTCTTCCTGCCGCTTTCGCTCGCTGTCATAGATAGTCGAGCCAACCGAGTCGCACCCGCTCACCAACCCGCGCGCATACTTCACCGCCGCCGGACCTGCCAGTCCTCCGCCAAAAATACAGGACAGCAATGAGTTCGCGCCCAGCCGGTTCGCTCCGTGATACTGGTATTCGCATTCGCCAGCGGCAAATATGCCCGGAACATTCGTCGCCTGGTCTTCCGCATTTATCCAGATGCCGCCCATGGTGTAATGCATTCCGGGAAAAACCTTCATCGGTTCCACGTGCGGGTCCACGCCAAGAAACTTCTCGTAAATTTCCAGGATGCCTTCCAGTTTTCGATCCAGCGTCTCTCGAGGAATATGTGTGACGTCCAAGTACACCGCCGCCTGTCCGCCAATTCCTAATTTTTCTTTGTACACGATGCGGTGAATCGCTCGCGTCGCTATGTCCCGCGGCACAAGGTTGCCGTATTTCGGATACCATTCCTCGAGAAAATAAAATCGTTCGCCTTCGGGGATACTTCGCGGCGGGCGCGTCTCCGTTGGATTCTTCGGCACCCACACGCGGCCGCCTTCGCCGCGCGCCGATTCGCTCATCAACCGCAGTTTGTCCTCGCCAGGAATCGCCGTCGGATGCACCTGAATGAACTCGCCGTTCGCATAATCGACCCCTTGCTGGAAAAGCGCCGATTGCGCGGAGCCCGTGCACACGACCGAATTTGTCGACCGGCCAAAAATCGCGCCAATCCCGCCCGTACAGAAAATCACCGCATCCGCGGGAAACGTTTTCACTTCCATGGAACGCAGGTCCATGGCGCAAATTCCGCGGCCTACGCCGCCTTCGTCGATGACTGCGGACAAAAACGCCCAGCCCTCATGTTTCTTCACAAGGTCTTCTGTCTCGTGCCTGCGTACCTGTTCATCCAACGCGTATAGCAATTGTTGCCCCGTCGTCGCTCCAGCAAACGCCGTCCGGTGGTAAAGGGTCCCTCCAAATCTTCGATAATCCAGAAGACCTTCCGGCGTGCGATTGAACATCACGCCCATGCGATCCAATAAGTCGATAATGCCAGGGCCTGCCTCGCACATCCGCTTGACGAGCGGCTGGTTCGCCAGAAAGTCTCCGCCGTAAATCGTGTCGTCAAAATGTTTCCAGGTTGTGTCGCCTTCGCCTTTCTGATTCTTCGCTGCGTTGATGCCACCCTGCGCGCAGACAGAGTGCGACCGCTTCACCGGCACAATCGAGAACAACTCCACCGGCACGCCCGCCTCCGCGACGCGAATCGTCGCCATCAGGCCGGCCAGACCACCGCCCACTACAATGATTTTCGGCTGCCTCATTTTAAGTAGAAGTCAAACGGGTGCCAGTTCAACCAAAAGCTCAGCACAATCAGAACTCCGACGACGCTAAACGTTACTCCCACCACCGCCCCAAGCGCCCCCGCGGCGCGCTGAGCCTTGACCGTAGCCGCCAACCCCCATTTGCACAAGAAATTCCAGATCCCCACACCCAAATGAAAGGACGATGCCAGCACTCCGACGAACATGAACGCCAACGCATAGGGATTCTGCACCAAATTCTCGACGTCCGCGTAGGTTGACCTGCCGTGCGTCAGCCACCTCTCTGTATACAAATGCCATCCAATGTACGCGAACGCTATCAGCCCCGTGTAGCGCTGCGTGGTGTACAGCCAATTCCCTACCCACGGGTAGGCCGACACATTGCTCTTCCCGCGCAGCCAAATATAAATCCCGTATCCGCCGTGATAGAGCAGCGGCAAAAAAATGAACAACCATTCCACCACCACGCGAAACGGAATCATCTGCAGTTCCTGGGATTTCGCGTCGTACTGCTGCACACCCACCAGCGCGTAGCTATTCGACCAGAAGTGTTCCGCCAGGAATGCGCCAACGGGGATAATGCCGGTTAAAGAATGCAGTTTGCGAAGAAAATAGTCGGTTTCAGGCTGGGGTGCCGTTGCGGACATGCCCTCTCCGCCGCATGAATTGCTTAAGGGCGCTGGAGTCTCGCGGCGCTTTCAGTATAGGCAGTTGAAAACACCGATGCAAGCCAGCCTGTTCGTCTCCCGGACACGCAATCCGCGAAAATTCGTTGCGCCGCGAGCCCTTTCTCGCTTAAATGAGATGACGACGGACGGTATCCGCCAGGCCCCTCCCGCCAGGCAGCCTCCACGTGCCCAACGGATAGCGCATGACTACAAACCTCAGCCTGGCCACGGAACTCGAACGCATTGCCAGCGTTCTGGAATCGGACCCCGGCGCCACGTCACAGGTTTCTTTGACCAATATCGCCGAGCGCATCGCAAAGAATCTCGGCGTGAAGACCGACGAAATCGCCATCATGGGCGTTTCCAGCCGCTGGCGCCATCTGCACTTCCTGGTTCCGGAGTCGCTTAAGCAGGTCGGTTTTATCCCGCTTTCCAGCACCTCTGCCGTCGCGGCGCGCACTGCTCGCGAAAGCCGCCCCGATATCATCAACGAATTCGCCAGCGTCCGCCACGCCACTGTTTTCGAGGGCGTGAAGGTCGGCGGCGAAAGTTCCGAGCTCATTCAGAAAATGATCAGTGCACCCATCCTCTGCGGCGATAAAGTCGTCGGTGTCATTCAAATTAGCCGAAAAGGCCCCAATGCCAAAAACGCGGGACCGGATTTTACCGCCGATGATCTGGGCAAAGTGCTGGCTCTCTGCAAACCACTCGGCAAATTGCTCCAGCACATCACCCGGGATTCCTGAACGCCGTGGGAGCCTCTTGTCGCTTGTCACAATTCATTCATTTTTGCGCTTGCTCTCCGCAACCAATCCGCGAATTAGTTTGACACTGCAATACCTTCTTGTTATTTTTCCACAGCGGAAAATTTTCCGCGGTTAGCCCACTCACGGAGGCGCCTTAACCCGGCACCATGGCGTTCGTCGCTAAGAAAATTTTCCTCACCAAAGGCGTCGGTAAACATCGCGAAAGACTTTCGAGCTTTGAGCTCGCCCTGCGCAATGCAGGCATTGCCGCGTGTAACATCGTTCGCGTCTCTTCGATTTTCCCGCCGGGCTGCAAACTCATATCCCGCAGCGAAGGTTTGAAACACATTAAGCCCGGCCAAGTGGCCTTCACCGTTATCAGTGAGAATTCCACCAAGGAAGCTCACCGCCTCATCGCCGCCAGCATCGGCCTCGCGCTACCCAGCGACAAATTGATGTACGGCTATCTTTCCGAACACCATTCATTCGGCGAAACCGAAGAAGTCGCAGGCGAATATGCAGAAGAGCTCGCCGCCGAAATGCTAGCCACCACTCTCAACGTGGAATTTGATCCGGATTTGAGTTTCGACGAAAAAAAAGAGGTCTACCGCATCTCCAACAAAATCGTCCGCACCATGAACGTTACGCAATCCGCCGTCGGCGACAAGCGCGGCCTCTGGACCACCGTCCTCGGCGCCGCGATCCTCATCGGCGAAGACGATTAACTGTTCTCCTCTTCCCTGCTGCGCTATTTCTGGCGCTTGAAATATCCGATCCTGTCCAGCACCGCTCCCACCACCAGCGGCAGTGCCACCGTCGCATCCTCAAAAACTTCCGCGAACTTCCCGCCTTCCTCCGGCGGCACGAATTTACCCCAGGACACCGCTTCCGTATAGGTGCTCCCGCTCAACCCCCCCCAATGCACCGGCTCGGGGCAAATCCGCACGCCGTAGTTGTACCGCTTCAGCGGAATTTTCTTGTAACCGCGCCTCGCCAGCAACTCCGCATAAACTCCAAACTGCTGCGTCCAATTTCGCGGCACTCCCCCACCGACCGTGAAAATCCCCATGCGTTTTGTGGCCAGCATCATGTCGGCGAATTTCTCGAAATCCTCGAACATGTCGAAATGCAGGAGCGGCCGCTTTTCTCTCAGCCGCGACAATTTTTGCAGCGCAAAATCGATTCCCAGTTCGGAATCGCTGAACGCCGGGACGAATACCGGCACGTTGTGCTCGTACGCGGACTTCAAGATTCCCCGTCCCGCCGCGTGTTTGTGCAACTCCTCTCCGATGCGATGGTGCAGTTTCCAACTGCTCACCACTTCCTCGGCGTCCCATTCGCCGAGAATGTGATCCATCATTTCTTCCACGGCGTCCAGATTCACTTCCGGCTCGAGCGAATCGTAAACGCGGTTGTAGCCCGCTTCGAAAAGCGTCTTGTCGTCCATTTTGCTGGGGTCGTACCGGAAATGGGAGTGGCCCGTCGCTTCCACGAGTCCATGCGCCATTAACGCTCCGGTCGATACGATAGCTTTTATGATCCCGCTCTCGATCAAATCGCAAAAAATCAAACCCATTTTGGCGACGGTCAGCGCACCGGAAAGCGTCAGCACTCCAAAACACTCTTTGTCGCGCGCCATCGTTTCCAGCACGTCGGCAGCGTCGCCAATCTGCCGCCCCGTGAACGCGGTGTCGCCCATCGCGCGCACTAATTCGTCGATGGTGCGGCATTTCGCGAGGTCAATCGGAAACATCGGCCGCAATTTATCCTTCACCGGATCGTGCAGCACGCGCCCCGTGACCGTCTTTGCTTCCCGCTTTGCCATCTCTTCTCCCCGATCTTTGTTGCGGTTTCGTTTCAGAGGTTCACACCACGCCATGAAAATCGAATTTGGCAACGATTGATATTACAAATGCGCCCCGAAGGAAAGTACAAAACACGACTGCAAATACTTTTCTACGAGCATGATAAACTAATTTTCATGGCAAACAAATTCACAATTGGCCTCGTGCAGATGCGCAGCACCGCCAATCCCGAAGAAAATCTTTCGCGCGCCATCGAGAAAATCCGCGAAGCCTCCGCGCGCGGCGCGCAAATCATCTGTATGGATGAGCTCTTCCACGGCGAATATTTCTGCCGCACCGAAGACGCCGACCTCTTTAATCTCGCCGAGCCCATTCCCGGCCCCGCCACCGAGGCGCTTGCAAAAATCGCGAAGGAACGCAAAGTCGTCATCGTCGCTTCCCTCTTCGAGCGCCGCGCCGCTGGCATTTACCACAACACCTGCGCCGTCCTCGACGCCGACGGCTCGCTCCTCGGCAAATACCGCAAGATGCACATTCCCGACGATCCGCTCTACTACGAAAAATTTTATTTCACCCCCGGCGATCTTGGCTTCCCGAATTTCGACACCGCTTACGGCCGCATCGGCATTCAGATTTGCTGGGATCAGTGGTATCCCGAAGGTTCGCGCCTCACCGCTCTGCAAGGCGCTCAGGTAATTTTTTATCCAACCAGTATCGGCTGGCATCCCCACGAAAAAGCCCAGTTCGGCGCGGCTCAACTCGACGCCTGGCGCACCATCCAACGCGCCCACGCCATCGCCAACGGCGTCTACGTCGCGGTAGTCAATCGCGTCGGCTACGAAGGCAAACCAGAAAAAGGAGACCCCGGCCTCGAATTCTGGGGAAACTCCTTCGTCGCCGATCCCTTCGGCCGCATCCTCTCCGAAGCCTCGAACGACAAAGAAGAAATTCTCGTCGTCGAGTGCGACCCGGCGCAATCCGAAGAAACGCGCCGCAACTGGCCCTTCCTTCGCGACCGCCGCATCGACGCCTATCAACCCATCCTCAACCGCTGGCTCGGCGAATAAATTCTTCTCTGTGCTCTCTGCGCCCACTGTGTTAAAAAAACCTTCGTCCGCATCGGAACCTATGACCAAATCGAAAAACGAATCCACGCCGCACTCTCTGGGTTTTCACATGCCCGCCGAATGGGACCAACACGCCGCCACTTGGCTGGGCTGGCCTCACGAACTAACCGACTGGCCCGGCAAATTCGCCCCCATCCCCTGGGCCTTCGCCGAAATCGTTCGCCATCTCTCCCAGGTCGAGCGCGTCTACCTCCTCCTGGAAAATCGCGAAGCCGAATCCCGCGTCCGCACCATCCTAAAAAAATCCGGCGCCAATCTCTCCGCCGTCGATTTTTTCTGCATCCCCACCGATCGCGGCTGGATGCGCGACTCCGGCCCTATCTGCGTCAAAAATTCCTCCGGCGAAGTCGCATACACCAACTGGCTCTTCAACGGCTGGGCCAAATACGCCAATCACAAAAAAGACGCGCAAGTCGTCGCCAAAGCCAACAAAAAACCAAAGCGCCGCCTCTGGCACCCAATGCACAAAGCCCGCCGCGTAGTCCTGGAAGGCGGCAGCATCGACGTCAACGGCCGCGGCACGCTCCTCACCACCGAAGAATGCCTCCTCAGCAAAACGCAAGAACGCAATCCCGGCTTTACCCGCGAAGACTATGCCGAAATCTTCAAAAACTATCTCGGCATAACCAACGTCCTCTGGCTAAAGAACGGCATCGCCGGCGACGACACCCACGGCCACGTCGATGATCTCTCCAGATTCGTCGATCCCACTACGGTAGTCACCGTCGTCGAAGACAACCCGAACGACCCGAACTACTCTCCGCTCCAGGAAAATCTTTCGCTTCTAAAAAATATGCGCGATCAAGACGGCCACCCGCTGCAAATCGAAACGCTTCCCATGCCCGCGCCAGTTTATTTCGATGGCCAGCGTCTCCCCGCCAGCTACGCCAACTTCTACATCGCCAACAAAATCGTCATCGTCCCCACCTTCAACGATCCCAACGACCGCGTCGCCCTTAACACTCTCGCCAAACTTTTCCCCAACCGAGAAATCGTCGGCATCGCCTGCCGCGACCTCGTCCTCGGCCTTGGCACCCTTCATTGCATGACCCAACAGCAGCCTGCCTCCACATAGCAGAACCACTTCCTCGCATGACGCGACGCCAACCTCTCTGCTAAACTCCTAACCATCGCGAGCCCAGTAGCGTCAAAACAATTTCCTGGAGGCTGCATGTCCGCCATCACGTCCGCCGTTTTCTTAAATGTGTTCTTCGACTCACGTGGTGTCGCAATTTACTTCCCCAGCGGCTTTTGGGGCTGGATCATCGTCGGCCTGATCGCTGGCTGGCTCGCCGGAAAAATTTCTCGCGGCCGCGGCTTCGGCTGCATCGCCGACATAATCCTTGGCATCGTCGGCTCCTTCATCGGCGGATGGATATTCATGAGACTCAAGATTTACGGGGGCGGCTTCCTCTATTCCCTCGCCGCCGCCACCCTCGGCGCCGTCCTCCTCGTCTTCATCGCGCATCTCTTCAGCCCCAGCGACCACTAGCCCAGCACGCCTCACAGCGCTCCACTGTGATACGATTCAAATGCATACCTTGCATGAAGCTTTCTTGCGCAAGTTGGAGATAAACATTTTTGAGTAAGTCTACGCAGTCCCTCACGGCCATCCCCCTAGGCGGTCTCGGCGAATTCGGAATGAACATGATGGTCCTCCGTCTCGGCGACGACATCATCGTCATTGACGCAGGCATGATGTTCCCCGAATCCGAACTCCTCGGCGTCGACCTCGTCATCCCTGATATCACCTATCTCAAACAAAATCGCCAGCACGTTCGCGCCATCGTCCTCACTCACGGCCACGAAGATCACATCGGCGCACTCGCATACATCTTGCGCGACTTGAACGTCCCTGTTTACGGCACCCGCTTCACTCTCGCACTCGTCAAAAAACGCCTCGAAGAAGCCGGCCTCCTCGACTCCACCACACTCCGTGAAGTCCTCCCCGGCCGCCTCGTCGAAATCGGCCCCTTCGAGATCGAGTTCATCACCGTCACCCACAGCACCATCGACTGCGTCGCCCTGGCCGTGCGCACGCCCGTCGGCGTCATCATTCACACCGGCGACTTCAAGATCGATCAAACTCCCGTAGACGGCGCGCCCTTCGATCTCCACACTTTCGCCCGCTACGGCAGCGAAGGCGTCCTCGCGCTTTTCAGCGATTCCACAAACGTCGAGCGCCCCGGCTTCACTCCCTCCGAACGCGCCGTCGTCCCCCGCATCGAAGAGCTTTGCCGCTCCGCGCCGCGTCGCGTCATTCTTTCCTGCTTCGCCTCTTCCATTCACCGCATCCAGCAAGTCATCGACATCGCCGGACGCGTCGGCCGCAAAGTTGCCTTCGTCGGCCGCAGCATGGTTGATAACGTTGAGATCGCGCACTCCATGAATTATTTGCGCATCCCAGACGGCATGGTCGTTCGCCCTCAGGACATCCGCAATTTCGATCCCAAACGCATCGTCATTCTTGCCAGCGGCAGCCAGGCCGAACCGATGTCTTCCCTTTCGCGCATCGCCGTCGATAATCATCGCTTCGTTACCGTCGACGAAAACGACAGCGTCATACTTTCCGCGCGCATCATTCCCGGCAACGAAAAAGCTATTTTCCGCATGTTGGACCACATGTTCCGCCGTCGTGCCCTCGTCTACTACGACAATTCCGCCGGCACCATTCACGTTTCCGGCCACGCCAGCCAGGAAGAACAAAAACTCGTCCTCCAACTCGTCAAACCAAAATATTTCATTCCCGTTCACGGCGAATACCGCCATCTTTTCCGCCACGCCGCGCTCGCCCATCAACTCGGTTGCGTCTCCGGCGAAATCCTCCTTCTCGAAAACGGCAAGTCTATCGAGTTCACGCAAGACGGCGTCCGCCGCCGCGATCCCGTCACCGCGGGCCGCGTCTGCGTCGATTCCGGCTCCCTCGAGGAAATCGAGGAAGTAGTCATCCGCGATCGCAAGCATCTTTCCGAAGACGGCGTTGTCGTCCCCATCATCGCCATCGACAAGCACACCGGCAAAATGGAATCCCTTCCAGAAATCGTCACTCGCGGCATGTTCAGCGACAACGGCCACGAATTGATGGCTGGCGCCCGCGAAGTCATCATCAAAACCGTCGAGCAATCCAACGCCGAAGAAAAATCCGATTGGGGCGTCATCAAGGAAAAAATCCGCGTCGACCTCAAGCGCTACATCAACAAGCAAACCTCCAAGCGCCCTCTCATCCTCCCCGTAATCCTCGAAATCTAAATCCTCCGCGAGTCGTCTCCGCACCCGACCCAGCATGCCAACGCACTTGGAGGCGTCAGCACGACTTTTTAGTGGAAAAGTGCGCGGGGCCGGCCGTAGAATCGTCGTGAGAGTAAGGAAGATCGCGCGACTATGAGCATTCCGATACATCCAGAGCTCGAAACTAAGATCCGTGCCCGGGCCCAGGCTGAGGGACTCAGCATCGAGGCCTACTTAGAGCGACTTGTTCAGGCCGACCGGGAGGGCATAGAAGAATTGGAAGCGCTGGCTCTCGAAGGGCTGGAATCTGGTGCTCCGATTGAGGCCGGCCCCTCTTACTGGCAAGAAAAGCATCGCCAGCTCGATGAACGTCTGAAGAAGATCGAGACACGGTGAGCGTGGTGTATGTCGTCCGCCCTAAAGCGGACGAGGATCTCGGCGAACAAGCCTATTACTTTGCAACAAAAGCAGGTCCGGAACTCGGGCATCGATTTCTACTCGCGGCGCACGAAACATTTGGCCTGCTGGCCAAGCAGCTTCAAATAGGCTGGCACCCCAGGCTTAAGAATTCCCTGCTTGCCTCCCTGCGGGTTTTTCGCGTGTCGAGCTTTGAAAAAATGTTAGTGCTCTATCGTCCCAGCCCGCATGGAGTTGAAATTCTTCGCGTGGTTCACGGTTCTAGAAACATTATGGCGCTTGTGCGTCGTGAAGGAGTTGAGTGAGTGGCGGATTCCGCTCCCACGCCACGCAAAAGTCAAAGACTGCACCCTGAGAACCGCAGGAATGCAGCATCCGGCTACATCAACAAGCAAACCTCCAAGCGCCCTCTCATCCTCCCCGTAATCTTGGAAATCTGAAGTTTCCGTTTTCATCTCGGCTTCCACCGGAAATTTCTCAACTCTCGCCGCCTCGCATCGGGCACGCGTCAGTCCGCAGCGCCTGGAATGCAGCGCGCAAAGAAATGCATATTCAAAAAATGCACCTGCATCCCTCCAGCCGAAAATTGAATCTAATTGAATAGAGAGAAGGCCAGCAATGAATCCTGACGTTCGGCAGAACGTCATAGTGCCACGGCGAACTCTTCAGGCAATGGGCCCCAGCCCGAGGGCCGCTCCACGAATCACGCCAAGGCTCCCGCCAACGGCCACGCACAAGGCCTTCCAACAAAACTAGCGCCGTTTCGCCTGGGATAATCGCGGAAAGAGAGACCTCATGAGGAAGATTTCTTTCTATTCGATTCGTCTGTTAACGATGGCATTGGCGCTGGGAATGATTTTTGTGCTAACGCCGAGACCGACGGCGGCACACGTCGCTGTCGGAGTTTTCGTCAACTTCGCTCCCCCAGAGCTCCCCGTCTATGCTCAGCCGGTCTGCCCCGGCGATAATTACATTTGGGCGCCCGGCTATTGGGCCTGGGATCCCAATGTTGCCGACTACTATTGGGTTCCTGGCACTTGGGTCCTCGCGCCGCAACCTGGCCTGCTCTGGACTCCCGGCTACTGGGGATGGGGCCCGGATGGCTATTTCTTCAACGCAGGCTATTGGGGTCCAGTCGTCGGTTTCTACGGCGGAATTGATTATGGTTTCGGCTATTTCGGCCACGGCTATTACGGCGGCCACTGGGATCACAATCACTTCTTCTATAACCGCGATGTGACCAACGTGAACATGAACATCGTCCACAACGTGTACAACCAGAGAGTGAATAACGAATTCCGCTCCGTCAGCCGCGTCAGCTTCAATGGCGGCAGAGGCGGCGTGAACGCGCGTCCAACAGCTCAGGAACAGGCCGCGGTGCGAGACCGGCACTTTGGACCGGTGGCCGCGCAAACCAAACATCTCGAAGCCGCGCGCTCGAATCGCCAGTTGCGCGCATCGGTCAACCATGGCGCCCCCCCGATCGCCGCAACGCAGAGGCCGGGTGAATTTAGCGGTCGTGGTGTGACGAGGGCTAGCAGGGCCGGTGCGGTTTATACGCCGCCGGCAAAGAGTGCGAAGAATGCGGTGGGGCAGCAAAACCACGCGGCCCGACAGCAATCCAACTCTCCGCGGCATCAAACCTACGCTGCGCGAGCAAACTCCGAGGGCCGTGGAAGATATATACAAGCAGCCCATCGTCCCGAATCTTCCTACCGCCCAAATCCCCGGGCAACCAACAACTCCCGGCAACAGCACAACCAACAGCTGGCCAAGCAGCAAAGACAGCGGCAAGCATCCCAACTGCAGCAGCACAGACAACGTCAACAAACCCAACGGCAGCACGCCAACTACGCCCCGAGGCAACAGACGTCGCAGCGAAATCGGCAGCAAGCCCGCCAACCCCAACCGAGGTACGCCCAACAATCACGTTCGTTCCAGCAGCGCCAGCAACCCAGGGAAGTTGCCCAGCGCCAAGCGCCTCGCCAGCAACCACAATCCCATGAAGAGCGCCGCCCCCACTGATCGGCTGGCGTTCTTCGACCTAGGCGGGCGCCGCATGCCTTACGTGCCCGCCCTTCGCTCGTGAATATAAGTTTTCCACAGATTTCCACAGCCATGTCAAACCAATTAGCCCCCTGCCAACTCCTTGAAAACTCGCCGCTTCCTCTTGCCTCCTTCGAATGCGTGCTTGCCGTTCGAATGAGCACTCAGTAACAACTGAAAAGTAGTTGACAATCAGCCAACATCATGCTATCCTTATTTATGTTTCGCACAGGTCAGCCAGTTTCCCCTCCCCGCCTCCCTCACCAGTCCGTCCGCCCCCTTTCTCTTTTCAACCCCGAACGGCGGTGCGATGCGCGACCGCATCAACGCAAGAGCTTCTCTCCCCTACCGTCGCCTGCGTCCCTCCTCCCCGACACAACCCTTCTGTCACAAATCACTAACTCTTTTAGAATGCGCACTTTCGAAAAACTTGCCTTTAACTTCTTTGGAATCCGCACTTTCAAAACAGAAGACTTAAAGCCCTGTAGAATGAGCACTTTCGAAAAAACCCCCTGGGGGGGCCCCCTGCGCATCATGTCTAACCTGCCGCACCGGCTATGTCATCAGATGGGGGTAGGTTGAGCATGCAAGTTAGCTGTGACAAGATCGTGCATTCTTCGCGAGGGGATAACAGTATGGCTGGCAAAGTAGTCTTGGTGGCGGGCGGCACGGGCGGCTTGGGACGGGCCGTCAGTTTAGGCTTCGTAGAATCTGGCGCGCGGGTCGTCGTCACCTTTCAGAGGCCGGGCGATCTGGACGAATTGAAAAAGGCAGCGAGCGCCAAGCTGGTAGCCGCAGACGGGGCGTCTCTTGATGGATTTAGCGTCGACGTCACGGACGAAGCGGCTGTAGCCAAGCTAATCGACGGTATCATCGGACGCCACGGACGCCTCGATTACCTGGTCAACGCCGTGGGAAGCTATGCCGGCGGAGTGAAATTATGGGAGCTGGAGACGAAGGTTTTTGAGCAGCAGCTTGCGCTGAACCTGCGCTCCGGATTTGTCCTGGCACGTGCGGCCGCGAAAGTGATGGTCAAGCAGGGCAGCGGCGCAATTGTAAACGTCGCCTCGAAAGCGGCGGTAGATCACGCCGCCGGAGCAGCCGCCTATGCGGCCTCGAAAGCCGCGGCAGTGGCCATGATCGATTGCCTCGCCGCCGATTTGAAAGGGACAGGGGTCCGCGCCAACTCGATTCTTCCGAGCATTATTGATACCCCCGCGAATCGCAAAGCCATGCCCAAAGCGAAGTTTGCGGCGTGGCCCAAGCCCGAGGAAATCGCGCGCGTAATTTTGTTCCTGTGCAGCGACGATGCCAAATTGATTTCCGGCGCAAGTATTCCAGTCTATGGAGACAGCTGAGAGCATCAAAAGAATGACGTAGCCGCAGCATTGTAGGGGCACGATACGTCGTGCCTTCTGAGAGGGGCCGAACACATGTCCATACGACCAGTAAAACGACTCGTGAAAGCCAAACCAACCATAGAAGGCGCCGGCGTCCATCTCCGCCGCGCCTTCGGCTTCGGCAACACCTCCGACTTCGATCCCTTCCTCCTCCTCGACGATTTTCGCAATGACGTCCCCGAAGACTATCTGGCCGGTTTTCCGTGGCACCCGCATCGTGGCATCGAAACGATCACGTATGTTCTTGCAGGAACGGTCGATCACGGCGATAGCATGGGCAACCACGGCGAAATCGCCAGCGGCGACGTCCAGTGGATGACCTCCGGAAGCGGAATCATTCACCAGGAAATGCCCAAAGGCGATCAGGCCGGCCGCATGCACGGCTTTCAATTGTGGGCGAATCTCCCCGCATCTCTAAAAATGACCGCTCCCCGCTACCAAGAAGTGAAGTCTGGTGAAATTCCCGAAATTAAAGATGACGACGGAACTCACGTCCGCGTTGTCTGCGGAAACTTTTGGGGCAAAACCGGCCCTGTCGATGGGATCGCGGCCGAACCCACTTATTTGGACGTCTCCGTAGCTCCGGGGCGCAGGAAAACTCTTCCAGTAGGGACGACACGTCATGCGTTCGCGTATGTTTTCGCGGGCTCAGGGAAATTCTGCAACGCGTCCGAGCCACTTGCCGTTCCAACCGAGTCAGTCGGTTGGCTGGACACCGCGCCACCCGTCGCCGCCGACAACCGTTCCCTTGTCCTGTTCGATCGCGGTGACGAAGTAATCGTACAAGCGGGCGACGAAGGCATTCGCTTCTTGCTTGTATCCGGAAAACCGCTCGAAGAGCCAGTCGCGTGGTACGGCCCCATCGTGATGAACACCCAGGAGCAGCTCCAGCAAGCCTTCAAAGACTTGGAGCGCGGCACTTTCCTCAAGAAAGACAAATGAGTGCAGCAGGCACTGAAAGAGATAGGTGAAAGAGCAGACGTGCTCAAATTTGGATGGACGGGAGGCCCGGAAGACGTAGAGGATGGTAGGAAGCAACAATGAGGTGAACCGCATGCGGCGATGGCTTGGAATATTGGCACTGGCATTGACGGTGACTGTGATCTTGGCGCTGAGCGGCGCAGGCTGCAGCGACAACTCTGCCGAGCGCAACAAGGAAATTCGCGATGAGGCGGCAAAAGCCGCGGCGCAAGCCAAGCCTGCTGTCGAAGAAG
>JBARBE010000128.1:0-1600 GCA_049792735.1 Candidatus Acidiferrum sp. | reverse complement strand
GTTCGTAACCCCGCGGTAAAAGACTTCATCGTGAAGCACCAAATCCAGGCGCACTTCTGGTCTGTAGCCAATCCGAATTTGACGGTGGTCGAAACAAAACGGCTGGAGAAAATCGGACCGGCGGTTGACGAATTCCTCGACAAAGTGAGCTGACAAACGATTCTGACCGCAACTGGGGGAGACGTCTGGCCTTTCCCTTTTGCGAGCAACAAAGATGAAAAATCCAGGCAGCGTTTTGCCTCGTAATCCATAAGAAAAGAGAGGGGGCGTTGATGTTGTATCAAACAATTAATCCCTATACCGAAGAGCTGGTTAAAACATTTCCACAGCATACGGACGCGCAGCTCGAGTCGATCATCCGTAAAGCGGAGGAAACATACGCAAACGAGTGGAGTCTGAGGTCGATTGCGGCGCGCAAGGAAGTTCTCAAGAGGGCGGCGGCGCTTCTGAGAGAGAAGGTCGATGAGTTCGCGAAACCTGTCACCCTCGAAATGGGCAAGTTGTTCCGCGAGGCAAAGTGGGAGGTCACGCTTAGCGCAGACATCCTCGAATACTATGCCGACAACGCGGATAGGTTCCTGGCTCCCGAGAAACTCCCCGTGAAAGAGGGCGAGGCTGTAATCGAGAGTGCGCCCCTTGGCGTGCTTTTCTGCATCGAGCCGTGGAACTACCCTTACTATCAGCTAGCGCGCGTTGCGGGACCGAACCTCATGCTCGGCAATACCATTATCACCAAGCATGCGCCGAATGTGCCCCAATGTGCGCTGGCCTTCGAAAAGCTCTTCCTTGATGCCGGTGCTCCCGTGGGAGTGTGGGCTAACGTCTTTATAACTAATGAACAGTCGGCCAAAGTGATCGCCGATAGCCGAATCAGGGGCGTCGCCCTGACCGGCAGCGAAAGAGCGGGCGCGGCTGTGGCTTCCGAGGCGGGTCAGGCGCTGAAGAAGAGCACGATGGAACTCGGCGGCAGCGATCCATTCATCGTCCTGGACGATGCCGACCTCGACACCGCCGTGAAGTGGGCATTGCTAGGTCGCATGGAAAACACCGGCCAGGCCTGCATCGCGGCCAAGCGCTTCATCATTCCAGAAAAGATTGCCGACAAGTTCCTCAGCCGCTTCAAGAGCGAACTGGAGAAGCTGAAGCCCGGCGATCCCATGGATCCCGAAACCACACTCGGACCGCTGTGCACGGAAGGTGCTCTAAGCGGAGTGCTAACACAGATCGACGCAGCTGTTAAAGGCGGCGCGAAAGTATTGCTTGGTGGGAAGAAGCTCAACCGGCACGGATTCTTCCTAGCCCCGACCATCCTCACCAACGTAACGCCGGACAATCCGGCTTTTCACCAGGAGTTCTTCGCACCGGTCGCAATGGTGTTCCGCGTGAAGAATGAAAAAGAGGCGGTGGACTTGGCGAATGACTCCCCGTACGGACTAGGTGCATCCGTGATCACCAAAGATGTCGAAAGGGGAACGCGCATCGCGCGTCAGATCGACTCTGGAATGGTTTTCATCAACCAGGTGACCGGTACTGCGCCGGACCTTCCGTTCGGCGGCGTGAAGAACTCCGGCTACGGCCGTGAGTTGTCGCATCTGGGTAT
>JBARBE010000127.1:0-1613 GCA_049792735.1 Candidatus Acidiferrum sp. | reverse complement strand
GCGCGAGCGGGTGAGTGAACTGCCCGGCCAGCTCGCCGGGCCAGCGCCGCCCGCCGCGCCGGGCCAGCTCATTAGGCCCGGTGGCCTCCAGCCGTCGCGCCGCTTCACGGCTGGACAGGCCACTGGGTGTCGAACGCAGGTCCCGGAACAGCTGTGCCAGCGGCTCCAGCGGGTTCGGGGACTCAGCGGTCATTACAACGACCTCTCATTCACCGTGCCCAGGGTGGCGACCATCAGGACCTTGATCGTGTGAAGCCGGTTCGAGTTGGAACTCGGCGGCGCTGGGGCCCTCGATAGCCAGGAGGCTGCAGCCGTGCAGGTCCATGCCGTTCTCCTCTCGTTTGTGACGCCTCAGCCAACCGGGTCGCGTTCGATGGGGCAGGTCATGCAGCGGGGCCGCCGCGGCGCGGCTCCTCGTGCCCGTCCGGAAGACGGGCGGCTGCAGAGCTTGACATGACGCCTCCCTGGGACGCCTAGTCGGCGGCCCGCCGGAACGCTTACTTAATGTCCCAGCACTTTGTGAAGTTTGACTTTTTTAGTCCACTACCGCCCCGTCTACACAGCCCAGAGGCCTAGGTCCCGCTGGTGGCGTACTTTCGCCCGACGCACCCCCCTGCGCCGCCGTCGCCTCGGTGAGCTGACTTGTGTTCAAGGCGGCGTGGAGACCGCAAGGACGACGCGGCAGCGACAAGGGGCCATAGGTCGTTGGTCGTGTGCACGGGGACTTCGGCCCACCGTGGGCTCATGGCGGACGCGAGTTGTCATGATCCTGATTCCACGGCATTGCCCGGCGGCGGCCTAGGGCAGACGGCCCGCGGCGCAGGGCCTTGGGGTAGCCCCGGAACTTGCGCGAAGCCTGCGACCTGCGGCCCTGGCCGGCCGGAGAGCACGACCTGTACGTCAAGATCGTGCCCGCGCGCGTCACCGGCCGCCGCATCCGGCCGCAGTAAGCCTGCCTCGCCGCCGCAGCTGCGCCGTAGTGCTGCGGCGGCAAGCTCACACACTGTCGGCGGTGCTGGTCACTGCCCTGGCGACCAGGCCCGCCCTGGCGCGCTGCAGCCGTACGGCGAGAACCCGCATGATCCGCCCGGTGAGCTCATGGCCGAACAGCGGATCCGCCGTCGATCGCGCGCGGACGGCGGCCGCATCGAACTCGAACGCCTCCACCGCGGTGACGCAGACCGCACCGCATGTCCAGCAGTACGGCGGGAACAGCCAGGACCAGCCGACCAGATCCCCGATCCCGGCGCTGTCGATGATCATCCGGCCGTCCCCCGGCACCTGCATGTCCAAGGCGACACGGCCGGACCGGATCAGCCAGAACTTGCCGGCGAACCCGCCGGTCTCGAAGATCCGGTGCCCGGCCGGGAACGTGACATCCGACGCCACCGCGGCGAGCGCGTCCAGCTGGCCCGGCGGCATGCCGCGCAGGAACGGGTGACCGACCAGCGCCGGCGTAGTGACCTCAATCATCGACCGCACCCCCTCAAAGCTGGTCTTTCAGTCAACTCCAGGGTGCGGCGCCGGGTCCCGCGGCAGCAGGGTCGAAAGGCCCGCGCGGTCAGGACATCCGGCCGTGACGCCGGCCAGGGGGTCGGGCGGAAAACTGAGGA
>JBARBE010000126.1:0-26523 GCA_049792735.1 Candidatus Acidiferrum sp. | reverse complement strand
AACCCGCATCAGTGGCTCCCGCCGATGTCCGAAGCTCTCAAGAAGCTGGACCCTCAACTTTCTTTCCAAACATTGACGATGGATAATTGGAAGGATCTCTCGCTGTACGTCCCGCGAATTACTTTGGTTTGCACCGGCGCATTTGGCGGGCTGGCGTTTCTCCTGGCCGCGGTAGGACTTTACGGAGCCGTCTTCTACTCCGTGAGCGAGAGAAAAAAAGAATTAGGGATTCGCGTTGCGCTCGGTGCCGCTCCGCGCGACCTTTGGAAAATGATCTTGCGGCAGACAAGCATGGTGACTGCCGCGGGTGTCGCACTTGGAATGATTGGCGGCTTGGTTGCGACCCTACTCGTGCGTTCGCTTCTCTATGAAATTCACACCGTGGAATGGTTCGTATTACTAGCCGTAGCGCTTACCATGGGGGGGATGACCCTGTTCACGGCATATTCCGCCGCGCGCCCGTGGATGCGCGCCGACCCGATGGAATCCGTCCGCCACGCCTGAGTCGGCGGTTGTCCAACTAGGGGCATCCCGCTCGTCAACCCGAAACATAGCGCTAGACTTTGCGCAAGACCAGACAGCTCGCGATCATGTCGTGAATAGCCTGCTTTTTCTCCGTGAAGCCCGCCATGATGTAGCCGATTGCTAGCGGAATCATGCTCGTGATGATCTTCCCAAAGTACCGTCCTGAGGCGCGGCTGAAAGAGATGCGCTGTCCGGTCATGTCCGTAACCGTGAGGTTGAGAATCTTTTTCCCCGGCGTGGCTTGCCAGGATGAGCTTTCCGAGAGTGCGTAGTACAGCCAGCTCACAACCAGAATGATCCCGAAGAACCCCAGGATGAAGCCAGCGCCCAGGAAGGCGCCCATGTCATCGCCGATATCGCCATCGGAAATAATTTTGCCCAGCGCGGCTCCCGCGCCTGTCAGCACAAAGAGCGGAACAAGAAGGATCCCAAACGCGATCGCGGAAATGAAACCATCAATGATATAGGCCACGAAACGCAGCCAGAAACCGGCATACGCGACGCCACGGTAGCTCGCGCTTGGAGGCAAAAGCTGTGCGGGCGGACCCGGCACGACCGGCGATAGCGACGGGAGCGCCGGCACAACGCTGGAAACTGCCTGCCCGCACGTGGCGCAGAACGCCGTCGTCGAAGAAATTTCACTTCCGCATTTTGTGCAGTACACAGGGTCTCCTCATTCGCGCGACGGTCCAGGCAGGCCGCTAGTGGCAGGAATCCTACTTCGCGCGAGCCGCGCCGGTCAAATTCATCTGGCCGCCGGCCTCAAGCTGGTCCGTCTTTCATCGTAAATGGGTTCACAACAGAAACGTCGAGCTGCGCAAAGTCCCGGTCATTTCGTGTCGCGACAACCAGTCCGTGGGTTCGCGCGGTCGCCGCGATCATGGCGTCTTCCAAAAGATGCTCCTGTTTTCCTTCCATCAGGCGCGCCCATTCGCGGAAGCATGCAACATCCATGGCCAAAATCTGAGCGGAGCCGGCGAGCCGCTCTACCCACGTTTCAATCTCCTCAGCTCTTATACGATCTCGTGCCCGCGTTCGTTCCACTCCCCGTTGTAATTCGCCAAAAGTCACCGCCGAAAGGTAGATCTGTTCATCCCGCAGCTCTTTTATCCAGGCCAGCACGCTACCGTAAGGTTTGGGTTTCCTTAATTCGGAAACAATGTTGGTGTCGAGCAGGTACTTCTTCACTCGAACTCCACGGGCTCGCGTCGCGACAGCTTGCGTCGCTCCGGTACAAGGTCGTCAAACAGCGGGCTTTTCTCAAGGAGCAGTTCCTTTACCCCGGGCCGTGCCGCCTGCTGGAGCCGTCGCCACTCTGCGATCGGAACCAGTACTGCCGTCTCGACCCCGCGCCGAGTCACGATCTGCGGCCCCTTTTCCAATGCGGCGTCGAGAAATTCACTGAAGCGTGCTTTCGCTTCTTGAAGCTGCCAGGAAGCCATGAAACACCTCGGTCGGATTTAAGTATATGACTAGTCTTATGTCTAGTCAACGAGACGCCTTGGCCCCACAGAGCGAGGGATTCAGGTACATGTCCGAGTTGCTAGAGACAGGTGAGTTCCAAAAAAAACAGCGACCTGCACTCACGTTCTTGCAAGTCGCTGCCGAAGAAAGCTCTAGAGGGTTGCTGGGATTCTACCTGTCGTACTTCAGGCATATTTCGAGCTGGTGAATCGCACTGTCGATCGCCCCGATGGCCTCCACTTTATGGCCGCCAAAATCGTTCGCCGCATGATCCAGGTGCTCTCTGGCGTGGCGCAGGGAATTGATGGCTTCGTGGATTTCCGGATGCGGTTCGGCGGCTGGTGCTGCCGCAGGTGCCGCCGCAGGTTGTGGCTGGGGAGCTGCCGCCGGAGTAGCATTCGTGTTTGCTGCGTTCGTTGCGGCCGGAGCCGACGCGGTGTAAGCAAACGCCACGACTAAAGCCACCATGGCAAATGCAACCAAAATTCTCGTCTTCATAAACCACTCCTCCTCGTCCGATGAAAGGCTCGGACTGCCTTGGGTTTTTTAATCCACTGTCTGTGCATTCGCCCCGTTGATGTGGCCACCCTGATCCCAACGAACGCACCAAAGAGGTCCGCCCGATTCACGCGAGCAGGCTCTCTCTATCTTTCTTAAGTCATCTTTCTCAACAAGAACAGGGGAATATTTCGGTGAGCGCTCAATCAGAGAACCCCTGGCCCTTTGTCCACTGCGTGACGGGCGTGCTTGCCACTTGTAAAGCCGCGCAGCGATCAATCCCTCTCGCTCTATTTCGTGAGGGTAAACGCGACGTACACTCCTCCCGAGGGCGATTTGAGATCCTTGCCTCCGCCCGCCGCGATCACCACATACTGCCGTCCATTCACCATGTAGGTGGCCGGAGTAGCATTCCCCGAAAATGGCAACGTCGTCTCCCACAACAATTCGCCCGAAGCTTTGTCGAACGCGCGGAACTTCTTGTCAAAGTCGCTCGCACCGATGAATACCAATCCTCCCGCAGTTACAATCGGCCCTCCGTAATTCTCCGTGCCCGTATTCTTCAGGCCCTTCGCAGCAAGCTCCGGATATTCGCCCAAATTGATTTTCCAAACGTATTCACCAGTGTTCAGATTGATCGCGCTCAATGTTCCCCAAGGCGGCGCAATAGCGGGATACCCATCCGGGTCCAGAAATTTATGATAACCGGTAAAGCGGTATTTCATATCCGGCGGCGGAGGCTCCGAGCTCGGCAATTCTTTGGACTTCCCGCTCATTAGAAAATCCACCAGCGCATAAATCTGCCCATCGTCAAAATTCGCAAACGCCGGCATTCTGCCTTTGCCATTCTTGATCGTCGCGGCAATCTGCTGCGACGATAGTCTGTTCCCCACGCCGACAAGCGAGGGCATCGCTGGCGGCGATCCGGTCATCTTCTCTCCATGGCAGACGCTACACTGGCTCATGTAAAGAGCTTTGGGCGTGTTCTCTCCGTTGTCCGGCGCCAGCGCACCCGTCCACGCCATTTCATTTGCATTCACATACAGGATTGCGGTTTCCGGATCCACCGCCGGGCCGCCCCACTCCGCGCCGCCGTCAAATCCGGGAAAGATTACCGTGTCCTTTCCCACGCTGAACGGTATGAATTGCCCTTCGCTGCGAAATTTTTGAAATTGCTCGAGCGCCCACGCATGCACTTCCGGCGTGCGATTCGTCAGCATGTCTTCTGTCAGGATTTGCCTGGCAAATGGCGCTGGCTTCATGGGCAAAGGCTGAGAGGCGGAGGCGAGTTCCCCGGGCACCGTGCTCGGCGGATACTTACGGTACTCGATTGTAAAGAGCGGCCTCCCGCTCGCCCGGTCGAACAAATAAACGAATCCCTGCTTGGTCGTTTGTGCAACCGCGTCGATCTTCTTTCCGTCGCGGTTGATCGTTACCAGCGCGGGCGCCGATGGAAAATCCCGGTCCCAGAGATCGTGCCGCACTCCCTGAAAATGCCAAATTCTTTCGCCGGTTTCCGCATTCAGGGCGATCAAGCAGTTCGCAAACAAATCGTCCCCCACGCGATTCGCGCCGTAAAAATCAAACGCCGCCGATCCCGTCGGCACATAAACGATTCCGCGCGTCGGATCGACCGCCATGCCCGCCCAGTTGTTTGCCGCTCCGCTGTATTTCCAAGCGTCCGCGGGCCAAGTCTGGTACCCAAATTCTTCCGGGTGCGGAATGGTATGAAATGACCACCGCAATTTCCCTGATCGCATATCGTAAGCGCGCACGTCACCCGGAGGCGCAGGCAGAGTTTCCGGGTCTCGTCCGCCGACAATAATCAAATCCTTGTAAACAATCCCTGGGCTCGTCAATGCGACAGATTGTCTTTCCGGATCGCGCCCCAGACCCTCGCGAAGATCGATGCGCCCATCCTTCCCAAACGTCGCAATCGGTTTGCCAGTCGCCGCGTCGAGCGCGTACAGAAAATTCATCACTCCAACCAAAATGCGCCTGTCGCTCCCATTCGACCAGAAGGCCAATCCCCGGTCAGGCTGTGTGCCCTTCATCCCCGAATCAAATTTCCACAAAAGTTTGCCCGTCGCTGCATCAAGCGCGAAAACCTTCTGCGTCGGTGTAATTCCATACAACGCACCGTCCACAATGATTGGGCTGGTCTCGAGGCCTCCTGGCTCGCCCGTGTCAAAACTCCACGCAACCTTCAGCTCTTTCACATTCGTGCGATTAATCTGGGAGAGGCTGGAATAATGCGTGTCCTCCGGCGATCCGCCGTACGCCGGCCAATCACGTGCCTCCTCGCTGCGATGCTTGGCTGCGGACTTGCTGGAATTGTCGTTACCAGGCGTTTGAGAAGCACGAGCTTGAACAACTCTCTGCCCCGAAAAATGCAAAATCGAAATCGCCAGCCCGCCGCAAATCATCCAAACGAAACCAGACAATCTTTTCATTCTCTAACTCCGCGTCGCGTCTCTCGGTCACCGCACAATAAGCTGGCCTCGCAGAGACGGCGTATCTTACTCCCGAATGAAGCGGCCCAGTTTCGGATTTTGCGTTCTTCATTTTGAGTTTCTGAGTTTAGGTCTCTGAATCCTCGTGGCAACCCGCTGCCAGGCTGCTATAATCCGCCCGGTTTGCCGCCATGCTTGATTGGCAACGCCCGCAGGTGAGGTGAACTATGTCCACAACCATTTCTTATTTGATCGCTTCCATTTTGTTCCTGGCCCTCGCGGCCGGAGGAACCCGCAATCCTGCCCCGCCGGAGCACGGCATGCTCGTCGTGGCCAACCAGGGCGATCATACCGCCCTGCTCATCGATCCGCGGACGCGCGAAGCGCTAATGAAAGTCACCGTTGGAGTCAACGGCCACGAAGTCGCCGTATCGCCGGACTCTCGCTTCGCCTACGTTCCCATCTACGGCAATTCCGGCGTCGGCAAGCCTGGCACCGACGGCCGTGCGATTGACGTCATCGATCTACGCGAACGCAAGCAAGTAGCCACCATCGAACTTGGCAAGCCTCTCCGCCCTCACCGCGCCGCTTTCGGCCCCGATGGCTTGCTCTATGTCTCCGCGGAACTCGACAACGCCCTGGACGTCGTTGATCCCGCCTCGCGCAAAGTCCTCGCGGAAATCCCCACAGGCGCGCCGGAGTCCCACATGTTCGTGATCTCCCCCGATGGTTCCCGCGCTTACACCGCGAATGTGAGCGCCGGCAGCGTGAGCGTTCTGGACCTGAAGAGCCGTAGCCTCATCACTGTCATCCCCGTTGCAAAAACCGTCCAGCGCATTTGCATTACACCCGACGGCAAGCGCGTCTTCACCCACGATCAAGACTCGCCCCGCATCGCCGTCATTGACACCGCCACAAACAAGGTCGCCAGCTGGATTTCCGTCCCTTCCACGGTCTACTCCTCCTCGCCCACGCCGGATGGCCGAAAACTGATTGCCAATTCCCACGTCGGGAAACTTTTCGTCATCGATCTGGCCAGCGACAAGCTTGACGAGTCTTTCGATATCCCGCCCGCAATCGGCGAAGTGCTTGTCACTCCGGACGGCAAGTTGGCGTTCATCAGTTGCCCACAAGCCGGCGTGATAGAGGTTTTCGACGTGCAAAACAACAAGCTGCTCGAGCCCATTAAGCTCACCCGAGGCGTCGATGGCCTCGCCTGGGCTCCAGCGATTCCGTAGCGTGCCAACAGAGCAAGTGTGGGAACGCTCACACCCAATCTGAGGATGGCTTATCCATGAACATCGACTGGGTTCGCGATCTCTGTCTGTCGTTCCCCAAAGCAACCGAGGAAGAGGTATGGACCAATGACCTCACCTTCAAAGTTGCCGGCAAGATGTTCGCGCACACCGTGCTCATTCCAGCCCCAGTGTGGCTGTCCTTCAAAGCCTCGCTCGAAAAATTCGCGGAGCTGACCGAACGCCCCGGCATCATTCCCGCGCCCTACCTGGCCCGCGCGCAATGGGTCGCTCTCGAAACCAAAGAGGCGCTCCCGCCCGAAGAACTCGCACCCTTGCTGCGCGAGTCTTACAACATGGTGGTCGCCAAACTCCCCAGGAAGACTCGTGACGCTCTGATCTCTAAGAAGCCGCCCGCACGCGCAAGCTCACACAAGATGCGCAAGTCAAAGCGCAGTTCGGTAAAACCTCGCGCCAAAATAAAAAAGCCCTCTCGCTGAGGAGAGAGCTTTCAATTTCGATTCTCGTCTAAATTTTTAAATGCTACGCGGATGCTTTGGAATCGGCTGTCCGGCGCAGCGGTCTGGCACCAGGTAGCGGGAAACTCATGTGCCAGAAATTCGAGTCCGGCGAAACAAACTCAACGCCTACGTAAGTCTTGTTTTCCCGGTCGCGCTTGACGGATACCACTCTGGATTCCACGGTCCGGTCGCTGTTTTCGTTCACCAGGATGAGCATCTGTCCCACGACCACCGGCTCCTCGAGCTGCAGCAGCGCCCCATGCCGGTTCACCGATTGCGACTTGGCTTTCACACGGAACTTGTCGCCGTTCTGATCCTGCCCGTGCACCGTAATCGGAACAGTGATGCTCACTCGTAAAGTCCGTCGCCGCTCTTTACATCGAAAATGAAGTATGGCCATGAGAGACACTAACCTCTCGATCGATCTTGCTGACTCGGGGACCTAAGCCTGCCCATACTGGACTGGCTTCAGTACCATCACTTTTGCGAACATGGCACTGAAGTGAACGGCCGACACGAGTGAAGAAACAAACACGAACGTCGTCCACATTGATCGTAATTCTGAATTCTGGCTCTGTTCCCCGCAATAGAGGGACGGTACCAAAATTACCGCTATTGCTTCGGTACTCTAGTACGTTACCCCGAAGAGTTCAACACCATTTGGGGAATTCATGGCATTTTGATAGTGCAAATAAATGTCCATTCGTTTCTCTTTTCCACAGAAAGCTAGCAAAATTGTGCGCCCTGATGCACTAGCCGAGCCTGGCGGTCGTCCAAGCTGAAGCCTAAAAATAACTCATTTGCATTGAGTAACTTACGGATATTCGCACTTGGGCGGGCTCAGCTCTTGCCTTCCAGTTGGATGAATTCAACAGTCCAGGGCCTAACTCCCAAGTCCAGCCTCGCCAACGTCACAGGCAACTGGAACCTTCTTGGCCCCGCACTTCCAGGATTGATGTAAATAATACCCCCGCTCTCGCTCTGCCCCGGCTGATGAGAGTGCCCACTTACCACGATGTGTATACCGGCAGCCACTGGGTCGATATCCAAATCATTTAAAATGTGCAGCATATAGACCATTACGGGACCAATTTGCACCACTTCTGTCAAGGGTAGTTCTTCGGCCCATCGCCCCGTATCCACGTTTCCTCGGACCGCTACCACGGGTGCAAGAGTCCGCAAGGTCTCAAGAATCTCTGGCCCGCCGACGTCCCCGGCATGCAGAATCAAATCCGAGCCGCGCAGAGCACGAAGGGCCTCGTCGCGCAAGACCCCATGCGTATCAGAGATCAGTCCGAGAATTCTTCTGTTTTGTGGCAAAATGATTCACACGGCGCATCCGCGGCGCGCCATCCGGATAATCTTTCTTGATCTTTCGCGGCTAGCCTTTGCCTAGCACTCTCACGATGTCCAGCGCATTCACCCGCGCCCGCTCCACCGTCAATCCCCAATGCAGATGCGGCCCCGTCACACGCCCTGTTGCTCCGACCTTTCCCAAAATCGTTCCGGCTTTCACTTCCTCGCCCACCTTCGCGTCAATTTCTGAGAAGTGGCCGTAAAACGTATAAATGCCCAACCCGTGATCCACGATGACGGTATTCCCGGAAAAATATAATGGCTCCGCCAGCACCACGCGCCCGCTCTGCGCCGCATGCACCGGCGTCCCCGTCGGCGCGGGGAAATCCACTCCCGTGTGGGGCGATCCCGGCTGCCCATTTAACACGCGGCGCTTCCCAAAATTGGTGCCTTTAAACTCGCCATCCAGAGGCTCACGAAACGGGCCATCCCACAAACGCTCCGGCGTCACGTGGTCGAAAATTTCGCGTAGCCGTTTTGTTTCCGCCTCCGCCCGCGCCAATTGCGCCGGGTCCGGCTGGACAAACTGCTTCTTGACAGTCAGGTTTTCCGTAGCGAAATGCCCCTCTTCCACGTCCACCACCGCGGTGCAGCTGACTTTTTCGCCGCCTGGCATTTGCGCGGAAACACTAAACTCGTATTTCCCGGCAGGCTTCTGTAGATCAACTCCCAGCAACGCGTGCCGAACGTCTTCCCAAGTCCCTCTCGCCGTTTTTAACTCCGCCCTCCAGAAAGGAACCTCGCGTTCGTTCCATTTGCCGGCCACTTCTTCGAGTTGTTTCGGGCTACGTACGGTCACCAAAAGCAAGCTACCCTGAGCAGCGTCCGGGGCGCTCAGCCGCATCTCCACCCCGCTTCCACAATCCGCAGCGTGCGCCGTGGCGGCAAGCAGGAACGATGCAGCAAGTAAGATCGCTCGCCAGCATCGCAACGAAATGCCGCCCAAAATGTCCCAGTTGGGGCTCATCATTTCGGCCGCATAGCCTGCACTCGAGGTTCCATCTTCGTAAATAGCTCTCGCCCCAGTTTCGAGCCCATGATCAGCTTTTCCAGGCCCAGCATCAGCTCAGGATTCTTTGATTTTTCGCGGATTTCTTTCAACATGGGGCGGACTTTCGCGAAGATAAAAAACAACTCCCCGCAGAACGCGGTAACGAAAAACAACTTCTCGCTGAGCACGCCGTTTTCGACAAACGAGGCTGCAATCCCCCAATAGCTGATAACTTGCCTATACCAATTGTTTTCCTGTGACCCGGGCACCATGACAGTTTTCATGAAGTCGTCCGCGTCCTTCGGCCAAAACGTGGTCACCCACCACTGCCGCGCCTTGCGCATCTCCGGCTCGCGCCTCAGGTCATAAAGCTCCAGAATCAAGCGGGCTTCCTCAACAGTTGGTTTCTGCGCCATCGTCTTCTCCCTTTTCATCCGGTGGGCGATTTTACCTTGCGGAACATCACTGGCGGGCAAAATTATTGCCCTTTACAGTCTTTGCCCGCTCGGGGATGATGCAGCCGCCAAAGATCTAAACTTGGTTTGTGCGGAGTGAATTTATGGTCAAACAAAGGGCACTTTGGATCGTAGCCCTCGCATTCGTCAGTTGCCTCGCTCTACCAGCGCAGCAAACCGATTCTGCGCCTGCCACTTCCTCTACGGCCAAACAAACCGAAACCGACGAATACACGCGCTACGAACTGCTCGCCCCGAATACCGCCAGTTTCAAAATCCACTACGAAGTCACCGCCACCACGCCCGGCGCCAAATTTTTCTACAATCCCATCCGCAAGGGCAGCACCGCCAGCGACGAATCCGTCCTCGATTCCATGACTGGCGAGCCGCTCCCCTTCCAGGTCGTCAGCGGCGCCGAAGCCCGCAAAGATCCGCTCATGCCCGACGCTGACATCGACACAAACTACATCAAAATTTCTCTCGTCCGTCCCGTGCCTCCCGAAGGCCAAGGCCGCGTCCTCATCCTCAAGACTTACAAAGACGCGAAAAGCTACTACCGCGAAGGCGATGCCATCGTATTCAATCGTCCTCTCGGCATCAAACGCAACAAAGTCGTACTTCCCGACGGCTACGAACTCGTCGGCTGTAATGTCCCTTCGCAGATCCTTTCGGAACCCGATGGCCGCATCTCGATTAGCTTTATGAACGCCAGCGCCGGAGAAGCCCCGCTAATCCTCCGCGCCAAGCTCGGCGCACAAACGGGCGCCGCCGCCGCGCCGCATCCCGCAACCCAAGCCCGCAGTTGGGAATCCCCCTTCCAGGGAGAAACCGAGCGTGCCCGCCTCTCCGAACGCGCCCACCAGGACCGCGATATCGTTTATTTCCTGCAACAGCCCGAGACCCACGCCTTCAGCCTGTACCACGACTACACCGAATCCCACGAAGGCGCCGACAAGTACCTGAACGTCGTCCGCGAAGGCAGCACTGTCTCCGATCCTTCCGCCTACATTCTGGACACCGGCGAAAAGCTATCGACAAAGCTGATGACTGGCGCCGATCTCGCCGCCGCAAAAATCGACGCCGGTGAACCCGTCGCTCCCACAACACAAGTTGTCTTGATTCCGTTCCCGGCCGTGAAAAAAGGACAATCCATCCGCCTGCGCATCTCCGAAACCTACACCGCGCCTGTGAGCTACCGCCTCGATGGCGACGAAATCGTCTTCGACCGCAGTCTCGGCCGTTCCCGCAACGCCGTAGTTCTGCCCACCGGCTGGTATCTCACCGCCAACTCCATCCCTGCAACCGTCGCGCAACTTCCCGATGGACGCGTCCGCCTCGACTTCTGGAATGGCCGCCCCGATTCCGTCGACGTGCTCATCAAAGCCAAACGCCGTGTTTCGGCCCCGCCCAAATAAGGCCTTTGTGGCGCCCTTCTGGGTACCCCTAAGTGTTCCGCCCGGCACGAGAATGCTCCGCCGCAAATTTCGCTAACCTCCTGCCAACAGAGTCTCCTCGTGACATCCTCATATCAACGATTCGAGCCTTCGCCCCTGTTCTTCCCGCCGCACTCAATCAATCTCTGACACGCATCCAGGCAGGCATCCTTAAACTCTTTCGCGACCTTCTCCTCGACCCCTTCTCCTAACAGCAAAATGGCAGTCCCGTGCACCAGCGAAACCAGTGCAAGTGCAAGTTGGGAGTAGTCCTCCGGATCACCTCCAAGATCCCCCGCCAATTTCGTCTTAACTAATTCATACGAGGGCATGGGCTCCTTGCGGCCAAGCCGCACGGCCCAATCCGACGTCAGCAGTAAATACTCGTTTCCGTGCTCCAACGTGAACTGCAACCCCAACCGGCAGGCCTCCGCCGTCGTCTTTGCGGGCTGCAAGGCCAAGAACATCCTCTCCCTTGCCCGGTCCCGCAGAAACGCCAGCAATGCGTGCTTATCCTCGAACCGCTCATAGAGCGTGGGCGTGGTCGTCTTCGCCGCCTGAGCCACAGCCCGCATCGTAAGCGAGTGCTCTCCCCCTTTGCTCCACAACTGGTACGCGGCATCCACGATCCTGCCCTCAAGTCGTTTGTCGGCTTTTCTCGGCATGTCGAGTCTTATTCTCCTACTCGTTTAAACCCATTTAACACTTGAATTTTATCATTGACAGCGTTAAAGAAACAACGTATAAATAACCCTCGCCACTGCCCGTGCGGTTGGCCCGGTCCCCGAAAAATCTCAGTAAGGAGAAGCAAATAGTAAGTTATGGCAAGATTCGAGTATTCCGTTATCACCAAGGCCAGCCCCGCGCTCGCATGGCTAGTCTTTTCCGATATTCACCGCTGGAACAATTTCGCCAATGTTTACGGCGAACTACGCTGGATTGACGGCTACCCTTGGGAGCCGGGCAGTCGCCTCAAAATTGAAATCCTTCATCCCGTACATGCCGTAATCGACCACGTAATTACCACATGCGTGCCCGGAAAGAAAGTCGGTTGGATCGATCACGCCATCGGCGTCGCCATGGCGCAATGGGTCACTTTTGAAGAGTTCCCTCCCGAAGGGACCAGGATTCGCACTTGGGGTGAAATCGTTCACAACGGTGTAAACGTTGGAGGGCGTACCGTCGAGGAACTCGTTGCTAGCTTTACGCGAACCTGGTACGAGTCGTTTCGCTTGGCGTGCGATCAACTAGTATTGCCGGGCGGCACTACCCCAGGTGATGCGACATTCCTGTCACAATGATCTGGATGGCCAGCTTAAGAGGGTGAGACTCCGGCGAGTGAAAATCCGCCGCAGCCAGTAAATTAAGCGGTGTGCCGCTGCGCAACCTGGGGCGAGACCCACTCGCCGATGCTCACAAACAATTCCAGTCCAATCGCGAACGAATCGTTCCCCAGAGGCTGGCAATAAACGACACGCGCCCTGGACCTTAGACTCCCCAAGAGCGACCTGACCTTCACGTGTTCATTCGGCTGCCACGGCTTGCTCGTGACCACTCGCGCCCCGCGTGCGCTCACGTTCTGCGTGATTCCCTGTTGAGCTACGGTGTGTACATCCAGTCCCGCTAAATCCACGGTCACCTCTACCGGAGAACGATCTTCCAATCGCCGCGCTTCGCTATCCATGGAACACCGCGTCGCTTTCTGAGCCGGGATGTGGGTGTGAACGTTGGGGAGGGTTCAACGACGGGCAAATCATACGCTTCTAACCCCTGGAATGGTCAAGAAGTTTCATTTCTTTTAAATGATCATTCCGAAACGCGGTGGCTACGTTTTCAAGTGTCCGGCAACGCGACACCTTCATCCCATCCGTGAACGCTCCGCCGCTCTCCGAGCGTTGTCACCCGGCCGTAAAGCTATTCTTTTCTGTTCGTTACGTTCCGCCTGAAATCGGCTATTCAATTGCCCCAATTATCGGCTCTACTCTTACTCTGGTCCTTCATTCTTCGTCAAGGAGGCTCCCCATGAAAAAGCACGAACGCATCCGGGAAAAGGTCACCATCCTCCCAACCTCCATGTACCTCTCCAAAATGCACGACGCTGGCTGGACTTTAGTCGCCCTCGAATGGGAACGCGAAATCGAAACCTCCTCGACGCCCGAGCCGCCTGAAGAAGCCATCCCTTCCGAGGAGATTCCCTTCGGCCTGCGCATCGCCGCTGATTGCCATCACCTCGAAGACGATCCCCTCGAGACGCAAACCCTGAAATTCTTAGCCGAGTTGATTGTCCAGGACGTCTCCTTCACCAGCATGGCTGACACCTTAAACGTCCGCGACTACCGCACCCGCAGCGGCGCTCCTTGGACCGCCGCCGCCGTCTTCCGCCTCATTCCCCGTCTAATCGACGTCGCCCCACGCATCCTAAGCGGCTCTGAGTGGGAGACCCGCAAAAAGCAACTCAGCAAAGTTAGTTGGAATTCCTGACTCCCGTACACCTGCTGATGCCGCTCGCCTTGTTGGCCAGGGAGCAGCCTCCCAGTAAGATCCAGCCGCAACAATAATCACGCATTGCTCTTTGCTTTCTCTCTCCTTGACATTCTACCCATCCTTCGCGCTAATATGTCGATTGTCTAGGAGACGCCATGCCCATCGAAAAATCCGACCTGCTGCAGGGCACCCTCGACATGCTCATCCTCAAAATCGTCGCCCTCGGCCCCGTCCACGGTTACGGCATCTCTCTCCGCATCCGCCAAATTTCCAAAGAAGTCCTGCAAGTCCAACAAGGCTCGCTTTACCCCGCCCTTCATCGCCTCGAAAAGCGCGGCTGGCTCGAATCCGAGTGGGGTGCCTCCGATAAAGGCCGCCAAGCCAAGTTCTACAAATTATCCGAGAAGGGCCGCAAACAATTGGAAAGCGAAGAATCGAATTGGAATCGTCTCGCCGGTGCGGTGGCCAGCATTCTGCAAACCGCCCAATAGGAGCCTGCCATGTCCTGGTGGAAATCCTTCTCGCCCAAACGCGCCTCCGACGCGCAAATGAATTCCGAGCTGCGCTTCCACATCGACGAACTCACCGACGAATACATCGCCGCGGGCATGCCTCCCGAAGAAGCCCGCCGCCGCGCCCTCCTGGAATTTGGTGGCCGCGAGCAAGTCAAAGAAGATGTGCGCGACGTCTACCGCATCCGCGTTCTCGACGCCACGTTCGCCAATCTAAAATCGGCCTTCCGTTTCATCCGCAAATCTCCCGCCTTCTCGGCCACAGTTATCCTTACGCTCGCCCTCGCCATCGGCGCCAACAGCGCCGTCTTCTCCGCCATTGACGCTATTCTCCTCCGCCCTTTGCCATTCCCCCATTCCGATCAACTTGTGCGCGTGGACCAATACAATCCGAAAACCTCAAGCCCTTTCCACATGGTCGCTCCTGTTCGCCTCGAAGATTGGAATCGCCTCAACTCCACGTTCCAAGCGCTCACCGGCTATTACACGGAAGACGTCTCCGAATCGACCGGGCCACTGCCGGAGAAAGTGACCCGTGCCTGGGTTTCACCGCGCTTTTTTCAGGTCTGGGGCGTCCCAGCCGCGCTGGGACGCGAATTTTCCCCCGAAGAGCAGACCCTCAACGGCCCGGCTGCCGTCCTGATCAGCGACCGCTTTTGGCGCCGCCGCTTCAACGCCGATCCCAGCACCATCGGCAAAACTCTGCGCCTCGATGGCCACCTAGTTACCATCGTTGGCGTCATGCCGCCCTCCTTCCTTTTTCCGATTCGCGACACCGATTTATGGTGCCCGATTCCTGCTGGTCTCTCTTACGGCCAGGCCCGGGAGAACAATTGGTTCACCGTCATCGGACGCCTCAAATCTGGCGTCACCGTCGCGCAAGCTCGTGCCAATCTCTCCACGGTGCAGGCGCAGCTCGGCCGCCAGTTCCCCAAAACCGATTCCGACCTCTCCGTGGGCATAGAACCGCTCAAGCAGACCATCATCGCCGATTCGCGCCGCTCCCTCTGGCTGCTCTTCGGCTCCGTCACGCTTCTTCTGCTCATCGCGTGTACGAATATCGTCGCTCTGCTCCTGTCTCGTTCCGCTCAGCGCCAGCACGAAATCGCCGTCCGCTTTTCGTTGGGCGCGCCTCGCGGCGCGCTCATCGCGCAGCTGCTCACGGAGACATTTCTCCTTGCACTTATCGGTTCCGGTCTCGGTTTGTTTCTCGCAGCCGCCGCTTCCACCATCTTCCGCTCCCTGGCTGCACAACTCCCCCGCGTCGAGGAAATCCATCTCGACGCGCGTATAATCCTGTATTCCTTAGCGTGTTCGGTTCTAGTCACCCTGCTCTGCGGATTGGTTCCCGCCATTCGCGGCACTCATCGCAGTCTGTCCGCGTCGCTTGCGCAATCCAGCCGCTCGCAGGTCTCCGGACGAAACCCGCTGCAATGGTTGCTCGTCGGCATTCAGGTTGCTCTCGCCGTCACCCTGCTCGCTGGCGCCGGTCTGCTTCTCCGCAGTTTCCAGGAATTGGGCCGCGTCTCTACTGGCTTCGATCCCAGCCACATTCTTAGTTTCGAGCTCAGCATGGACTACGGTGAAACTGGCGACTTGAAAAAACTGCGCCAGTTCACCGACCGCATTCTAGAAACGCTCCGTGCCACGCCTGGAGTCGAGGCCGCCGCGATCTCCGTGGGTGCGCCTGGGCAACCCATGAAGTACGAAACCGAAATAAAGCTCATCGAAGGACGCGCCGAAAGCGAACCCAAGATCATCGCGGAGAACCGCTACGTCTCGGCCAGCTACTTCGCCACTCTGAGAATCCCAATGCTATCGGGGGAACTCTGCCGCGAAACCGATGGTCCACCCACGGTGGTCGTGAATCGCGCCTTCGCCGATAACTATTTCAACGGCGCGCCTGTTATTGGCCATCATGTGCAAGCCCTGAACGTGGGCTACTCCGGCCCCGCCGAAATCGTCGGCATCGCCGGCGATGCCCGGGAAATGAGCTTGGACCAGGTGCCTGAGCCGACGATCTATTGGTGCGCCCCGATCGCGGAGCCAGGCACCTATTTCTTGGTGCGCACACGCAACGCCCCCATGACCATGGCCGAAACCATTCGCCGCCAAATTCGGGATATCGATCCGCAACGCTCTGTCTACGATTTCGCTTCGCTCGAGGAGCGTTTCTCCGACGGGCTGGCCGAAAATCGTCTCCGCACCATTCTGCTCACGTTTTTCGCCGTAACCGCGCTCTCTCTCGCCTGCATCGGCCTCTATGGCACGCTCAGTTACAACGTCAACATCCGCCAGCGCGAGGTCGGCTTGCGCCTCGCGTTGGGTGCCCTCCGAGGACAAATCGTCCAGCAGTTCCTCTGGCAGGGACTGGCCGTGTGCCTCGTCGGCTGCGCCGCTGGTTTCGCGTTGGCTGCCGCCTCTTCCCGCGTCCTCGCCGGCCTGCTCTATGGCGTGTCTCCCACTGACGTGCCAACTCTTTCGGGCGTCATCCTGCTCGTGCTCTTCGTCGCGGCTGCCGCCTCCTTCATCCCCGCCTTCCGCGCCTCCCGCGTCGATCCCATGCAGGTCCTCCGCGACGAGTGAAGCGTCCCCACTCCACGCAATAATCCTAGGGCTGCGTTTCGACTCGGCGTCTGCTACATTGCTGCGTCAGACCACAAGGAGGACTTCATGCCCGAGCCACAATTCGATCCGCGCGTGGACGCTTACATTGAAAAGTCCGCGCTCTTCGCCCAGCCCATCTTGACCCACCTACGCGAATTGATGCATCGCGCCTGCCCACGCGCCGCGGAAGCCATGAAGTGGAGCATGCCGTTCTTCATTCAGCAGGGCATCATCCTCGCCAATATGGCCGCTTTCAAACAGCACTGCGCCTTCGGCTTCTGGGGACCGGAGATGAAAAAGATTTTGGACAAGGACGGCCTCAATTCCAGCGAAGCGATGGGCACCTTGGGCCGCATCACCAGTTTGAAAGACCTGCCCTCAGACAAATCCCTTTTAGCCTACATGCGCCACGCCGCCGATCTGGTGGAAAGCGGCCAGCGCACGAAATCCCTCGAGCGACCAAAAAAGCCCGCAAAGAAAAAGCCCGTCTCCGTTCCTCCCGCGCTCGCCGCCGCCCTGAAGAAAAACAAGGTTGCCGCCAAAGCCTTTGCCGAATTCAGTCCCAGTTGCCGGCGGGAGTATTGCGAATGGATCGCCGAAGCCAAACGCCCGGAAACCGCGGAAAAGCGCCTGCAACAAGCCATGGCGCTCATCGCACAAGGCAAGTCGCGCAACTGGAAGTACGAAAAGAGCTGACGGATTCCGTATCCACGCGTTGAGCTACACAGCCTCGCATTCCGCGCTTCTCGCCAGAATGCTGGATGTGTCTCTTTCGCGTCGACGCGCTTGGCCGTCCGCCAGTCGCGACTCGGCTCCCTGCTGCGGACCGGCCACAAATCGCCCGTCGCGCGCTTCTGTTATTCTACTTTCTCAACCTAAAGGAGCCCCATGCAGTCGTTGCGCCTGAATCCCATTCTCAATACCGACTCGTACAAGCTCACCCACTGGTGGCAATACCCCCCCGACACGCGCCATATCTATTCCTACGTCGAATCCCGCGGCGGCATGTTCGACGAAACCATGCTGGCCCTCCTCCAGTACATCCTGAAATCCAATTTCGCCGGCCAGGTTTTCACCCTCGACGACATCGAAGAGGCTCGCCGCTTCGCCCATGCCCACTACGGCGGCCATCCCAAAACTTTCAACTACGAAGGCTTCAAATCCCTCTACGCCAAACACGGTGGCCGTCTTCCGCTGCGCATCCGCGCCGTCAAAGAAGGTACCGTCGTCAAGAGCCGTAACGCGCTTATCACCATCGAAAACACCGATCCCGAATTTTATTGGCTCACCAACTGGGCGGAAACCTTGCTCCTCCAGGTTTGGTATCCCATCACCGTCGCCACGCTTTCCCGCGCCATCAAGCAAGTCATCGGCAAGGCTCTCGTCCGAACCGGCGATCCTTCTCTTCTCCCCTTCAAGCTCATCGATTTTGGCTTTCGCGGCGTTTCCTCGAAAGAATCGGCGGCCATCGGCGGCGCCGCGCATCTCTTCAATTTTATTGGCACGGATACCATCGCCGCCATTCAGCTTCTCAACCAATTTTATTCCGCCGATCTCACGGCAACCGATCCGCTCAATTGCGCCGGTTACGCGATTCCCGCTTCCGAGCATTCCACCATCACCGCTTGGGGCGAAGAGAATGAAGTCCAGGCTTACGCCAACATCCTCGAAAATTGCCCAGAAGGCGTCGTCGCCTGCGTCAGCGACTCCTACGACATTTACAACGCCGTGCGCAATCTTTGGGGCGGGGCGCTTCGTGACAAAGTTCTCCAGCGCAAAGGCACGTTGATTATTCGCCCGGATTCCGGCGACGCCGTTACCGTGCTCGAGGAACTTTTCAAAATCGTCGCGGAAGTTTTCGGCTATGAAGTGAACAAAAAAGGCTGGAAGACCACCGTTCCCTGTGTCCGTTTCATCCAGGGCGATGGCGTGAACTACTACACCATTCAAAACATTACCGGCCAGCTCACGCGCAAAGGCTGGTCTCAGGATATTTGGAGTTACGGCATGGGCGGCGCGCTTCTCCAGCAAGTGAATCGCGACACGCTCAAATTTGCCCTGAAATGTTCCGCCATCGATCGCGGCGGCAAATGGCACAACGTCTACAAAAACCCCAAAACCGATCCGTCTAAAGCCAGCAAAGGCGGCCGCTTCAACCTAATTCACATTGGCAAAGAATTTTTTACCGTCGAAGTCGATAACGATTCTCCCAATCCAGACAGTTCCCCGCTCGGCGTAAACGCGCTCGAAACTGTCCTCGAAGACGGCAAGCTCCTCCGCGACATGCCCCTGCAAGAAGTCCGCGACATCGCCGTCAAATTCGATACCTACAATGAAACCGCTTAATCGTCTCGTCTGTCTCGAATCATTAGCTGTGCCCACGCGCGGCCCCCAATCGACACGAATTCCGAGCCATTGTAGTGGCGGGTCTTTAGACCCGCTCTCTGTCTTTGTGCGATCAATTTCTATTCATCGCGCAAGCGTCACTTCTTCACAAACACAACGCAATAATTGTTCGACGGCCAGTCATCCACAGTTTTCTCGGCTCGAAATCCAGCCTTGCCCAATTCCTCAATCAAAATTTTCTGGTAGATGCCATGCCCTTCGCGGTCCTTTGGCACTCCCTCAACCTTTCCGTATTCCGGATGAGGCGGAAAATCGATGATTGCCAGTTTCCCTCCCGGCTTTAGCGAAGCAAGAATGCTCGCGTCAAACTCGAGCGGTTTCGTCAAATGATGGTAAACGCGCCGCAAAAAAACCGCGTCGCAGCACGCCGCGGGCAAATTCGTCTCCGCTTCCGCGCTCTCGATCACCGTCACGTTCTGCAATCCGCGTTTCTTGACTTCCGCCCGCAGCGCCTTCAGTTTTTCCTCGTTAATCTCCGTCGCAAACACTTTTCCCGTCGGCCCGACTCGTTCCTCCGCCGCGAACGTGTAGCTTCCGTCTCCCGCGCCGATATCTGCCACAACTGTCCCGGGCTTCCATCCCATCAGCGAAGCGAGCTTCGGAATCTCGTCGTCCGCGGAAGCGTTCGCATGCAGCGCGAACGCAAGGCTGGCCGCCCCTGCGCAAATGAACGCCAGCACAAAATATTTGTTGGCTCTGATTTTCTGTTTCATGGGGAACCACCTTTTTCGCCGCTCAGCCGCAGCGATTCAACATATTCTCGATCACTCTTCGCCGATGTCCTCATGCCACAGCGCCGGATTTTCGGCGATGAATTTTGCGAGCATCGCCGCACATTCTTTAGACGCAAGATCGATCACTTTGATTCCATGCTTTTGTAGCCAGTCGATCCCGCCACGAAAATTCTCGGACTCGCCGACGACCACCGTTCCAATCCTGAATTGGCGGATGAGCCCGCCGCAATACCAGCAGGGCGCAAGCGTCGTCACCATAATTTTGTCGCGGTAGGTTTTCTGTCGGCCCGCTTTGCGAAACGCATCGGTTTCTCCATGCGCCGACGGGTCCCCGTCCTGCACTCTGCGGTTATGCCCGCTCCCCAAAAGCTTTCCATCGCCGTCGAACAGCGCCGCGCCAATCGGAATTCCTCCCTCCGCAAGCCCGCGCCGCGCTTCTTCGATCGCCGTTTCAAGCATGGTCACATATTTCGCTCGATCCATCTGCGCATCCTCTCTACGCCGCTTCCGCTTCTACCAACTCGAGGACTTTCTACGGCACAATTGTCTGGCCGCACCGCTCGGTTTCTTGCTCGGCGGGTTTTTTGCGACGCGGCCAAAAGTCACTTGAGCGAGGCTTCTACTCTTTTGCCGTATTCGCGGGCTTTTGCAAGGATTTCGGGCTCGTTCAGCGTGAGAAGCTTTTTGTCGCGCATGACGACGCGGCCGCCGATGACTACAGTTTCCACGTCGCTGCCTTTGAGCGCGTATGCGAGCTGTGAGTACACATCGAACATGGGAACCGCATTGGGCTCGTCGAGGCCAATCAAGATGATGTCGGCCTTTTTACCAACTTCGAGCGAGCCGATTTCTTTTTCCATGTGCAGCGCTTTCGCTCCATCGATAGTGGCCATCTCAACGACGGATTTTGCGTCCAATGCGCGCGGATCCATCTTCGTTATTTTTTGCAGCTTCGCGGCGAGGTCCATTTCTTCCATCAAGTCGAGGTCGTTGTTGCTGCCCGCAGGGCCATCGGTTCCAAGACCAACCGCGACGCCAGCGGCGCGCTCCTCGACAACTGGTGCAACGCCGCTCGCCAGCATCATGTTACTCGAAGGATTGTGCACGCAGCCGACTTGCCGTTCGGCGAGGATTGTTCGGTCGACCGCGTTTACGAAAATGCAGTGCGCCGCTATCACATCCGGGCCGAGAACGCCGATTTTATCGAGATATTGCACGGGCGTCAGGCCGTTCTGCTTCAAGCTGTCGTCCAACTCTTTTTTCATTTCGGCGACGTGGATCAAAATCGGTGCGTGGTATTTGCGCGCAAGCGAGGCGGCGTCTTGCAGCGTCTTCTTCGAGCAGGTGTAAATCGAATGCGGCGCAGCGGCAGCGTGAATCAGCGGGTCGCCCTGCCAGCGCTTCAGGAAATTTTCGGTGTAGTCAAGCATCGCAGTTTCGGTCTTATTGTCAGGGGCGGGAAAATCGATGAAGGTTTCGCCCAGCACGCCGCGCATTCCGGCGGCTTTGGTTTCCTCGGCGATGGTGTCCTCGAAGTAGTACATGTCCGCGAAAGTGGTGACACCGGAACGGATTTGTTCGGCAGCGGCGAGGCGGGTTCCCCAGCGCACGAAATCCTCGGTCACGTTTTTCGCTTCGGCCGGGAAAATACATTTGTTCAACCAGACGTCCAGCGTCACGTCATTGCACAGGCCGCGGAAGAGCGTCATGGGAACATGCGTGTGGCCGTTGACGAAGCCGGGAAGAATCAGCGCACCCTTGGCGTCAATGGATTGCTTCGTGAAAATCGGGCCGTTCGGCATGTGCGGAAGGCCTTCGCCGATGGCCACGATGATGTCGCCCTTCACGATGACGAAACCGTTCTCAATGACACGGCGCGCCGGGTCCATAGTGACCACCGTGCCGCCGCTGATGAGCAGGTCGACAAAATTCGCCGGCTTTCCTTTCGCCGGCATCTGTGCCTGTGCCGACGTCGGTTCTTGCGCCAAAGATGCCGACACGCTGGCGAAAATCAGTGCGGCGCTGGCCAACGCGATGGCCAATTTGCTCATTGCGATCCGTCTCGCATTCATTTTCTTTCCCCGTTTGCTACAGATTGGAGGAATCGAACGGCTTTGGAAACAGTTCACGCATCTGGAGCGTTTCCGTTTTGCCTTTTAAATTTGCCAGAATCACGGGAACGTCGCCGCAAAATTCCCAGATCAGCTGGCGGCACGCGCCGCAAGGCGGCGTGAGCGTCTCCGTATCGGTGACGACGGCGATGGCGTCAAAGTTGCGTTCCCCTTCGCTCATGGCTTTGAAAATGGCAACGCGCTCGGCGCAGACGGTCAGGCCATACGTGGCGTTCTCCACATTGCAGCCGCCAAAGATTCTGCCGGAAGTAGCATGGAGCGCGGCGCCAACGCGGAAATTCGAGAAAGGCGCGTGAGCATTTTCGCGGGCTTGCTGGGCGGCTTCGACGAGTGCGTCATGTTCGTTCACTTTTTAGTTCTCCATTGGCGCAAGAAGCATTCTGGGGATGAAGTTCAGGAATCGGCGTGATGAGAGACCGCCTTTCTCGGATAGCGATCGAAGTTGCACTGGCAGGTTGGTTTTAACACAGAGCGCACAGAGATCACAGAGAAGAGGCCGAGTGCTCATGAGAGTTCGGCGGCGATGCGCGGGATGACGACTTTTAGGAGGGCAATGAATTGGCCGCGGACGCGTTCGCCGGTTTCGAGAACTTCTTTGTGGTCGAGCGGCTGATCGAGGATGCCGGCGGCGGCGTTGGTGACGCAAGAGATGCCGAGAACGCGGATTCCGGAGTGGCGGGCGGCAATCACTTCGGGGACAGTGGACATGCCGACGAGGTCGGCGCCGATGGCGCGCAGATATCGAATCTCAGCGGGAGTTTCGTAGCTGGGGCCGGGCAGCGCGGCATAGACGCCTTCGTAGAGGCCGATGTGGTTGCGGTTTCCCGCGCCGACGGCGATCTCGCGAAAGCGACGGTCGTAGGCAATGGTCATGTCAGGAAAGCGCGGGCCGAAGCGGTCGTCGTTAGGGCCGATAAGCGGATTCGCGGATTGCAGATTGATGTGATCTTTGATGACCACGAGTTCGCCTTGTGTGAATTCGCGTTTGATGCCGCCGGCGGCGTTGGTGAGGATGACGGCTTTCACGCCCATGCGCGAGAAAACGCGGATGGGAAACGCGACATCCATGGCGGAATAGCCTTCATAGAGATGGACGCGGCCTTGCATTCCCGCGACGGGAATCTCGCCGACGTTGCCGAGAACGAGCTGGCCGGCGTGGCCGATGGCGGTGGATTTTGGGAAATGCGGAATTTCGGCGTACGGAATTTTAGTCGCGCCGGCAAATTCGTCGGCGAAAGCGCCGAGGCCGGAGCCGAGGACCAGCGCAATTTTGGGGCGGAGATCAGTCTTGGAAAAGATGAAATTCGCGGCAGCTTCGGCGCGGTCGAATTCGGTGAGGGATTTGGACTTGGGCGAAGCTTTTTTCGGTGAAGGCATTTGATGATGAGGATTTTACATGGAGTTGGAGGGAAGGAATAGCGCCACGGCTGGGGAAGAGAGAGAAAGGAAAGAGAAAAGATAACGCAGAGGCGCAGAGTCAACAAAGATTCGCGGAGAGGCCACGGCGAGTGAGGCATCGGGAGAAGTAGATGAGGACAGGCAGAAGTGCGTGCGACGCCAAGATGCGACTAGGACAGGATGCCTACGATGGAGGCGGACATGAGGTTGGCCATGGTGCCAGCGAGCATGGCGCGGATGCCGAATTTGGCTAGCTGGGTGCGCTGATCGGGGGCGAGCGCGCCGATGCCGCCGATTTGAATGCCGATGGAGCTGAAATTCGCGAAGCCGCACAGAGCGAAAGTGGCGATCCGGGCGGAACGTGGATCGAAAGCCCTGGCTTTGATGAGTTCTCCGAGTTGCTGGAAGGCGACGACTTCGTTGATGACCATGCGCGTGCCGAGCAAGTTGCCCATGGCCCTGCAATCGTGCCACGGGATGCCGATGACCCAGGCAACGGGGGCGAAAACCCAGCCGAAAATTTGCTGGAGGCTGGAGGGGAACCAAGCGAGATGAAGGCGCGGATGAATGGCGAACCAGTTGTGCGCGCCGCCCATCATGGCATTGATGAGATAGAGGAGCGCAATGAAAGAGATGAGCATGGCGCCAACGTTGAGAGCGAGATGAAGGCCGTCGACCGTGCCGCGGGAAATGGCGCCGAGAAAATTGGTGTCCTTCTCCATTTCGGGCATTTCGACGCGGCCAGCAGTGAGAGGCTGCTCGGTTTCGGGGACGAGCATTTTGGCCATGAGCAGAGTGCCCGGCGCGGTCATGATGACGGCGGTGAGAAGATGCTCGGCTTTGATGCCGAAGGCGATGTAGGCGGCCATGATGCCGCCCGAGACGTGAGCCATGCCGCTGGTCATGACGACCATGAGCTCGGACTTTGTGAGCTTATTGAGAAAAGGACGGATGGTGAGCGGGGCTTCGGTCTGACCCATGAAGATGCTGGCGGCGACGTTGAGGGATTCGGCGCCGCTGGCGCCCATGACGCGAGTCATGATCCATGCGGCGGCACGGATGACGAGCTGCATGACACCGATGTGATAGAGCAGCGCGAAAAAAGCAGCGATGAAAATGATCGTGGGAAGGACCTGGAAGGCAAAGAGGAAGTGCTCAGGAGACGCGGGAAAATTTGAATTGGCTGTGGATGGCAGGCCCAGTTCACCGAATACGAATTGTGAGCCGTAAAAAGCGTAACCGAGAAGCAAGTTGACTTTTTCTCCGGCCCATTGAAAGAGATCGCGGCCGGCTGCAACACGCAGCACAAAAATGGCGAAGGAGAGCTGCAGACCGAGGCCCCAGAGAACGGTTTTGAGTTTGATGGCTTTGCGTTCGGTGGAGAAGAGATACGCGAGGCCGAGCATTGCGAGCAGGCCGAGCACTCCGGTGAATCGTCCCATGCAGTGTCCTCTTTCTGCCGTGCAGATTCAGGTGAAAACGCCGGAGCGCTAGCCGCCGATGATGCGGCGAATGAGCGGGCGCTCGACCGATGGCGCAGCTTCACCGATCTGGTAGCTCCCGGCGATGAGAGTCTGCGCTTCGGCCAACTTTGCGGCGTTATTGTAATGGATTGTGACGAGGGGTTCGCCTTTTTCTACGCGATCGCCGATGCGCTTGTGGAATTCGAGACCAACGGCATGGTCAATGGCATCCTCCTTTTTTTCGCGGCCGCCGCCGAGCATGGCGAGAGCGATGCCGAGATTCTCGCAATTCGTTGCGACGATAAAGCCGGTAGAGGGACTTAGGACATTGGCGTGGGAGCGGGATCGAGGAAGGAGCTGCGGCTTTTCGACAATCAGATCGTCGCCGCCTTGCAAGCGAACGCAGTGTTTGAACCTTTCCAACGCATGGCCGGAGGCGATCATGGATTCGGCGAGGGCGCGGCCTTCCTCAATAGACTTGGTCCGTTCGCAAAGGAAAAACATCCAAGCGGAAAGTTCGATGCTGAGTTCGCGGAGATCGGCGGGGCCGCGGCCGCTGAGAGTTTCGATGCACTCGATGACTTCATTGGAGTGGCCCGCCATGCGACCCAGGGGCTGGTCCATATCGGTGATGAGCGCGACGACTTTTTTGCCCATGCGCTGGCCGGTTTCGACCATGACTTCGGCGAGGCGGATGGAGTCTTCTTCTCGCTTCATGAAGGCGCCGGAGCCAGTTTTAACGTCGAGAACGAGAGCGTCGATGCCCTCGGCAAGCTTCTTGCTCATTATGGATGCGCAGATAAGGCCGATATTCTCGACGGTCGAAGTGGCATCGCGAAGGGCATAGATTTTTTTGTCGGCGGGGGCAATTTCGGCGGTTTGGCCAATGAGGCCCATGCCGCATTCGCGGAGAACGTGGCGAAATTCTTCGAGCGAGAGATTTACATTGAATTCGGGGATGGACTCGAGCTTATCGAGAGTGCCGCCGGTGTGACCGAGGCCGCGGCCGCTGATCATGGGAACGGTGAGGCCGCCCGCGGCGACTATGGGAGCGAGGATGAGGGAGGTTTTGTCTCCAACGCCGCCGGTGGAATGCTTGTCGACTTTCTTGCCGGGAAGCTCGGAGAGATTGAGGAGTTCGCCGGAACGGAGCATGCTCTCCGTGAGAGAGGCGATTTCGGAGCGATTGAGGCCGCGAATCCAGGTGGCCATGAGCCAGGCGGCCATCTGGTAATCGGGAATATCGCCGGTGGTGTAGCCGGAGATTAGAAAGTCAATTTCCTCGCGAGAATGTTCACCGGAATCGCGTTTTTTGCGGATGAGATCGACGGCGCGCATGAGGGATGGGAGTGCGGCGAGAGCGTAGCATTGGCCGATTTTGGCGTCAATGCAGCCTGCAAGTTCGCAAGCCCGCGGTCGCGGGTTCGGCGAGCAATTGAAAATAAAAAATGGTGCCCGGGGTGGGAGTCGAACCCACATGAGGAAAAATCCCCGGAGGATTTTAAGTCCTCAGCGTCTGCCATTCCGCCACCCGGGCACTGGCACTACAAATCTAACGAACACAATCACTTACTGCAAGACCATCGCTTGAACAGTTGGCTGCTCTGGAGGCCTGGTGTCAGTAGTGGTGTCACTGAAGCCCTCTGTAGGCTTGTCCAATCGCTCGACGGCAGCAAGCGTATGTTTGGGAGCGAGGTGTGCATAACGGATCGTCATTGCGATGACTTTGTGACCTAGAAGCTCCTGCACCGTCCGCAGATCAACTCCGGCCATAACAAGTCGGCTGGCAAACGTGTGCCGTAAGCAATGCCAGCTAAATCTTGTGACATTCGCGCCCGCAAGCACAGGCTCAAACC
>JBARBE010000125.1:0-4623 GCA_049792735.1 Candidatus Acidiferrum sp. | reverse complement strand
GGAGAGTTTTAGGTACCGCGGGGCGGAGGCGCATCGCTTTCTGGGGCACGGACAGAGGACGGCTCCGAAAATACAAGAGTAGTATAACATATTATTACTATTTGTCAAGGATAAACTGTAAGTCGTTCGTTTGGTGTGAGTTGACGGCGGTGAGGGAGCAGGGAGATCGGCCGATCCAAGAAAAAGCCCGGAACTCGCCCATGCGCGAACCAAACCTGCAAGGATGGGCCGACCCCGGGAGAAAGACAAAGTCAAAAACTCCTCGCCGGTCAAGGATGTTCCACCCTCATGGCCCTTGGGCGAATTCTCGAATATCGGGCCGGTCGTATTCATATTCTCTGTGGCAGTTTGGGCAGGTCACCCGGCCAGCTTTCTTGACCACGACGAACTCAATTAGGTCGCCACTGTTCTGGGGCCTGGTCAAATAGCTGCCTAAGACAATGCCCGCATGACAGGCTGCGTTCTTGCATTCGACTCCATACAACCTCTCTTGGGTCATTGCGAGTACCTCGTATGTTTCGCTTGGGACGTTTTTGCGAGTTCGGGTAGCTCACTCGCTGGGGGCCTTGCAAATGGCTAGTCCTCGCTAAAAACGTCGCCGCGGTACCACGGCTGGGCTTTGTAGTCGACGGGTTGGGCCACGAGGCCGCGGTCCGTGAGCAACTGCCGTATTGGTTCCAAATGATTCAGTCCGCAGACTACCGCGAGGTTCCGAGCAACTCCAATAGACTCGCCGATCCTGTCTACCATGAATTCTTCGCGGTGCCGGTTCCAGCGATTCTTTTTCTCCGCATCATAGTTTCCGTGGATGTAATCGTGCGGAATGCTCATACGGTGTAAGTCCTCGCGCGAGGTATTGATGTTGGCCCACACTATCCCCTTTTCGTTTGAGAGTAGCTGAGCGGTGCTTGGGTGTGGGAGTCCCCACTCCTCCCCAACGAATTCAATCTGACCATTCGCAAAGATTGTCTCAAGTAGGTGACGGAAGTGGAGTCTCTGTCTTCTTATCTCTGCTATGTTGTCGAGAGGCCAAAGGCTGCCCTCGTCCATTGTCTGGATTCCGTGATTAACTCCGATGACGTAGACTGTTGCGGTAGCCATTTCAGCTAGTGTTCCCATCCCGATAGATACTATCGTTTTTGGATGAAGCGGGGCGTCTCACTTCGGGGTGGATTTTGAGTTCTTTGGACCAAATTTCAGCTCCCATAATTCCGCTTTCACATTGTTGGTTAGTGAGATCGCGTCAAAACGCTGCTTGAAGTCCTCGCGAGTCGCGGCAGCGTGGAAAGCATCCCAGGCGGCCTGTCTTATCTCGTCGGTGGTGGATGCGTTTCTGAGAATTCTCATCAGGTTACGATCCTGCGGTGATCGTCGATTCGACGGGTGTCCATTCGGCTGGGGCAGGACGTATTCCAGGAAAAAGGACTCGGCCATTGTCGGATTCGTGTTCTTAAGTTCCTGATAGATTCGCAATACTTGTTCGCGGTCGCCCTGTCCCGCGTATGCCTCTCCAAGAAGTATCAGGACAACCGCTTCCTGCACGTCAGAGGTAACTTTGTCCCCCTGCTTAGGGGAAATTTTCTCTGCTCGGTGAAGGGCCTCTATAGCTTCAGGATAGAAAGCAGCGTCAGCATAGGAGCCCCCCAACACCATCCAGGCTCTCCAGTCGCCCGGTTCAAGGCGGGTTGCTTCTTTGGCTGCGGAGATGGCTTGGCTGTATTCCTTCCGAACCTCACGGACTCTTGCCAATTCGAGCCATGCGTCTGCGTAGGCTGGTTTAAGCGCAAGGGCTGCTTCAAGGTCGACGATGGCAATCGACTGCGCCCGTGCCTCAGTCATGTCATACTTGCGCAGCCATGACTCAAACGCGTCTGAAGGCGAATCGAGTCCGGTAGCCATTTCGGCGAGATGTCCCAACTCCAGCAAGGCTCTCGGCGCGTCGGGCTGCTTGAGATCGGCGCACTTACGTAAGGAATGTCCTGCAAGGTCGTAGTCCTCCTTCTTCATGGCATCCAGCCCAATCTCTAGCCATGCGGTCGATTCCATCTGCGCATCGTTTGGGCGGATCGAGGACTTCGGGTCTGCCTGGGCTATTTTGGCCGATGCTTCTGCGACCCACTCGCCTGGCAGTGCAAAATTCAGGCTCTGGCCTTCCTTGAGCTGAAACGATGTGATGCCGACAAGGTTTCCCTGCGCGTCAAAGAGTCCTCCGCCACTCGAACCGGGAGAGATGGGCGCGCTTGTCTGAATCATGTGAACGCCCTCGGTCTCGCGAAGAGCAGAGATTACGCCTTCCGAGAAAGTCAGCTCCAGCCCTTCCGGGGAACCAATGGCGTAGACGCGCTCTCCTGTGGCGAGTTTAGAGGAAGGACGAACTTCAACGGGCCGCAGGGTCAATCCGGTGGGCCTGAGCCCGCATAGATCGTGGCCCGGTACCGCTTGAATGAGCCTCGCGGACCAATGCTCCTTCCCTCGGCTGACCGTCAGCGAGGAGCCATTCTGAACAACGTGACAATTCGTGATGAGGAAATCATTAGCCAGAGCTACTCCGCTGCCCAGCATCAAGGGCTTCTCATTCTCGTCGAGCGCCTCGACAACAAAGACTGAGGGAGAAACCTTCTGAAACACATCCACGGGAGAGAGCGGTCGATTGCTTACAGCTATGATGACGTCGTAGGCCTTTCGAATCCACAAGGAAACCTTTGCGAGTACCGTCTGATGCGATAGAGCCAGTGTTATAAGAATGACCGCTAGACCACCCGCGGTGTAGGTGGCAAGGCGCGCGGTTGGCGGCAGCGGGCGCTTTGAGAGGATGCCGTAGACCACCGCCGCTGAGAGAACCAGCTCTGGCAGCATCAGCGCGTAATCGATCGCCGTTAACACGATATATAGCTTGGTTTTGTACGGGTTTTGGGACCAGGCCAAAAGCAGGTTAAAGGATAGCAGCGCGATGAACCAGCCTAGAGTCGATATAATTCGGTGCTTTCTAAGCAACGACATTTTCCCCTCATCCGATTGTTGCAGAACTAGGCGAGCTCGGCATCGGCTCACACAACGTCCAGGTGCATTTGGCACGGCTCTTAGCTTGTACTCTTAACTATAAAGGTGGATCGTTTCGCTGCTGTGGTTCTTCGTCGATTGGTTAACAGCGCGTTTCTGCATTAGGGAGACGCGGCCGCCATGATAAAGGCTAGAATGATTCTTGTTGGGGTATAGCAATATTGCTATAATGCGGAACAGATTGGGAGTCGGGGTATGAAGACAGATCGTCACGCGGAGATTGTGGAGAAGCGATCGCGGAAGAGCGCGAAGTACCGGAAGGCGTTTGCGCGGACGTTGCACCAGATTGATTTGGCGCTGTTAGTGCGGGAGATGCGCGAGGATGCGGGGCTGACGCAGAGCGAACTGGCGAAGAAGGCGCGTACTACGCAATCGGTGATTGCGCGGCTGGAAGATGCGGAGTACACGGGGCATTCGCTGCCGATGCTGGGGCGAATTGCATTCAGTTGCGGAGTGGCGCTGAGGCTTCATGCGGAGAAGAAGCCGGACTTTAACCGCGAAGTGGCGTTGGTTTGACGCGGTGAGCAGCAGATGGCGAACTTCGGAGATCTTGGCGTCGAGTGGCGATTGACGAGACGGTGAAAAACGAAAGGATAAGAGAGATTTCTCTCTGCGCAGACCGACGCGTTTGCAGGAGCAAACGCGAGGGGAAAAGCGTCGGCCTGCTCCGATCGAAATGACGGTGCCGGGAGGGCGGCCCTAAGGAAAAAGCAGATCCCTCACTGCGTTCGGGATGACAGTCCCAGGCACGACACTAAGAGATTTTGTTGGCTTGGAAGGTTTGGGGGCCGGCGTGGAGGATTAGGCCGGTGACGGCGGCATTGGCGTCTTTTTGGAAGGTGAAGGTGATGTCGCTGGAGAGGATGAAGAATTGGGTGGGAGAGTCGGGGAGGAGTTCGACGGGGTCGGGGCCTAGCGGATCTGCCTGGATGTAGAGGGCGGTGGGTTTTGCGGTGACGGTTAGTTTGCCGACGTCGGGGATTTCGTAGGTGCCGGCGTAGGCGGGGAATTGAGCGGGATTCATTTTGAGGAGCGCGTGCTCGGTGGGATGGAAATCGGGCCAGGCGTATTCCTTGGCGACGGCGCGATAGATTTCTTCGGTGAGTTCGCCGCCGGAATCGGAATTCGTCATGACGGCGAAGCCCTGGCCCAAGTCGGTATAGGCGAAGAGATTGCAGCGGAAGCCTTCGTTGGCGCCGCCGTGGCTGAAGCTGGGCTTGCCGCCGGTGGATTCGATGTCGAAGCCGAGACCCCAATTGCCAAATTGGCGAGTGAGTATCTGGCGCGCCATGTCTTGCGAAAGAATTTTGGAAGATTTTCCGGCGTATTCATTTTGGATTTCGATGGCGGCGCGGGCCAGGTCGGAAGGAGTAGTCCAGAGGCCGGCGGGGGCCATTTCTGGATAGGTGTGCCAGCCGCCTTTGACGGGGTCGCCATTGGCGCGATAGGGAGTGGCGGCTTCGGGCCAGAGATTTTTCTGGAGAGGCTGCTCGTAAGTGCTGTGAGTCATGCCAGCGGGATGCAAGACTAAATTACTCATAATTTGCGGGAAGGGTTTTCCGG
>JBARBE010000124.1:0-24084 GCA_049792735.1 Candidatus Acidiferrum sp. | reverse complement strand
CAAACATCGCCGCCGTTTTCGATGTGGGCGAGCAGGACGGCATGGACTACCTCGTGATGGAGTGCGTGCCGGGCCAGACCCTCTCGCAAAAAATGCGATCGCAACAGCTTCCCGCCAAAGAAATCTTGTCCCTTGGCGTTCAGGTAGCGGGCGCACTGGAAGAAGCGCATGAGCAAGGAGTCGTGCACCGTGACCTGAAGCCATCTAACATCATGGTCACGCCCAAAGGCCACGCCAAAGTTCTGGATTTCGGATTAGCGAAGCTTCTGGAACCGGTCGGCACTCCCGAAGCTACTCTGTCCTTAGCCGACACTCATGGCCCGATTGGCACTGCGCTCTACATGTCTCCCGAGCAGGCCCAAGGCAAACTTGTCGACAGTCGCACCGATCTTTGGAGTTTTGGCGTGGTGCTTTACGAAGCGCTCGCCGGTAAGCCTCCGTTTCAGGGAGCGAGTGCTCTCGCAATCCTCCGGGCGGTCAGCACAGAGGATCCCAAGTCGGTGCGGGATATTCGCCCAGAGACTCCCGAGGGCGCGGATCACATCGTCTCGCACGCACTCGAAAAGGATCTTTCCAAGCGCTACCAGAGTGCCTCTGAAATCTCTCGCGATCTTTCCGAAGTTTTGCTGCAACTCAGCGCTCCTTCACTCCCGCCCGCTGACCGGCCCGCAAGGTTTTCGGCGAGAATTCTCCTCACCGCCATCGTGTTGCTGCTGCTTCTTGTGGGGTCGGTGATGTGGCTCTATCAGCGCTCTGAGCGGCGTCATTGGGCGCGCGAGGAAGCCGTTCCGGCGATCGCCAAACTCAAATCAGAAGACAAATCCCTCGCGGCATTTCTGTTACTGAAGAAAGCGGAGCAATATTTGCCCGGCGACCCGCAACTCGCCCTGCTTGCCGAACAAAACACCACGCACGTCTCCGTCACGTCCTCGCCCGCAAGCGCCACGGTTGAGATCCAGGATTATCTATCTCCCGATGGCGCTTGGTATCGCTTGGGCGCAACGCCACTCACCAGCGTTCAGATTCCAACCGGCTACTTCCGCTGGAAAGTCTCGAAAGCGGGTATCGGCGAATTTGTCGCTGCTCCAACGACCCAGAAGAATATGCAGTTCGCTCTGGGCTCCACCGTAGCGGCTCCCCAAGGAATGTCTTGGGTCGGTGGCGGCTCGTGGACAGATATGATCGCGTTCGTTGGTTGGGTCGGTCCCTACAACGTGCCGCCGTATTATATCGATCGCTTGGAGGTAACCAATCGCCAGTATCAGGAATTCGTCGACAAGGATGGTTACGAAAAACGGGAGTACTGGCCAAAACAGTTTTTGCGCGACGGTCGCGAGCTGACGTGGCAAGACGCCCAGTCCCACTTCCGAGACACTACCGGGCGCGCTGGTCCTTCAACTTGGATCGGCGGTCATTATCCGGAAGGGCAGGGGGACTTTCCAGTGTCGGGAGTTAGCTGGTACGAGGCCGCTGCCTACGCGACATTCGCGGGCAAGAGCTTGCCGACCTTCGTTCAGTGGTATGTTGCGGCTCCGCCCGATGCGGCCAGCTACATCGTCAAAGAAAGCAACATTTCCCAATCCGCTCTGGCGCCCGCCGGCACCTTTGAAGGCTTGGGGCCGTTCGGCACTTACGACATGGCCGGGAACGTCCGCGAGTGGGTCCAAAACGCCACCACTGCAGGCACTCATTTCATACTCGGCGGAACCTGGAAGTCTCCGACTTATCTTTACTACAACCCGGAGGCGCTCTCCGCCTGGGATCGCTCGCCCACAAATGGTGTCCGGTGCGTCCGCAACATCACGCCAGTCCCCGAGAATTTGACGGCTCCCATCAAGACGTTCGAGCGCGACTTCTCCAAGTTTAAGCCCGCAACCGACGACGTTTTCCGCGCCTACGAAACACTCTACGCGTACGACAAGACACCCTTGAACGCCAAGGTGGAAGGCGTGGTGCAAAATACCGAGGACTGGCGCGAGGAAAAAATTACCTTCGATGCCGCCTACAACGATGAACGAATGGCGGCGTATCTTTTCCTGCCGCAAAAGGTTTCGCCGCCTTTTCAAACTGTGGTTTTCTTTCCCAGCGCCAGAGTTCTGGACTTGTCGGACAGTCAGACACTGGGAGACATAAAGTTTTTCGACTATATCGTCCAGAGCGGCCGCGCCGTGCTGTACCCGATCTACCAGGGTACTTACGAACGGCGCGTGAAAGACGTGCTCCCAGGAACTTCCCAGAATTTGGAATACATGACCGAGCGCTATAAAGATCTCGCGCGTTCGATCGATTATTTGGAAACCCGCAGCGACATCGACAGGAACAAACTCGCTTACCTGGGCGTCAGCATGGGCTCGGCCGAGGGAGTAATTTATGCGGCGCTTGCGCAAGATCGGCTAAAAGCGGTGGTCTTCCTCGACGGCGGCTACTTCCTTTACACCCCGCCCGCCGGCGGCGATCAGGCCGATTTCGCCCCGCGCCTCAATAAGCCCGTGTTGATGGTCAATGGCCGTTTTGATTACGTCTTCTCCGTGGACACCGCTCCGGATCCTTTATTCAAAATGCTCGGCACTCCACCAGCCGACAAACGCCACGTGGAATTTGATACTCCGCACGATGTCAACGAGCGCCGCGCCGAACTCATTCAAAATGTCCTCGCGTGGCTGGACAAATATCTAGGCCGAGTCGATTAGCGGCGCGGCCGCAGAGTCATTCGTTTCAAGATTTCCGGTGCCGCACGATCAGGAGCACTACCTCATTGCCAGCTTGGGTGGGTGTTCTTCACGTTCTTTCCGTTTCTCTTCGATTTCATTTCTGGACGGGTGGCAGGCCCTTAATCGGTTGGCACGGACGGGGCGCCGCATGCTTTCACGGTTTTTGTGAAGGGTGCGGGTCTTGACTTTGCGGCAAGCTTTTCCAGTGCTCGGCAAACCAGCTAATTTCACACCTCAATTTCCCGCCCATCCCCATTCCCCTCATCAACTTAGCCCGCCTCTACAAGCGATTCGAATCATTACTACTGAAGAAATAACTTGACATGTTATCCTAGTTCGCGGTAATATACACCGTGAAATTTACCTTCCCAGCCCGTTCCACCCCCCGGGAGAGCCCCAACTTCTTGCTTTCCCCTGCTCTGTCGCCTGTCCGCGCGCCTCGGCTACTCGATCCAACTGCACACAACCCGACACGCTCGTGCGTCCGTAACCCCTCTGGTACCAATGGCTTGCGCACACTTTCCGTCACCTATGGGGTGTGCCTCCGCGCTCACTTCAATATCCAACTTTGAGGACCAAAATGGAACAACAACACGAACCATCCGCTTCAACTTCAAAACCGCAGTCTCTCCCACGGGGAGCTGACCGCTGCCGCCGCCGCAGTCGCGCCAATGGACGTTGCCGCCTCCCCGTCCAGGATCCTGCGACCGGTCTCTGCTTCCGCCATGCCACTCGCGGAACCCGGAATACGGACAACGCTCACGAATCCGCCGACGTCTCCGCCGATCTCTTCGGCGAAGTCGTGCCCTCCTTCAGATCCGCGGAGGAAATCAACGCGACGCTTGCCAACCTCGTCATTCTCGTCGCGCAAGGCCGCATCTCGCCTCGCCGTGCCGCCGTCATCACGTACGCACTCAGCCTCATCCTCCGCGGCGTGCTGGTCATCGACAAGAAAGCCTCCGACCAACCCTTCCAAATCGACTGGTCCAAGGAATCCTGGCGCCCCGCTTGCGCCGTCAGGGCTGCGGCCGCCGCCGAAGTCGCTCGCAACTCCCCAAAGGACCAACCCGCGGCTGGCCCACAAGACAACAACCGCGCCGATGCAAGGGCTAGCGCACGGACCCATTCAGGAAAGCACAACGGTGAAAACTATGATGCGGCCAAGTCGTACGCAGACCTCCGCGCCTGAACGGTGGCACAGACTTCAGTCTGTACAGGTTGCCCAGCGCGGCCGGCGCGCCTCGTCAGGAGCCTCGGCATTGTGCAGTCCAACGTGGAGTGCGGCAGCTCTGCTGCCGCTTTCGTGCGCCGCCATCGCCCATGCCGGCCCGGAAACCCGTCGCGACCTCCTCGGGATCGGGTTCCCCTCTGCCGTCACTGAGCTGATCTCTTCAAAATCTCTAGCTCATTATTTCCGTTCGTCTTTGCCTGTTCATTCCACGTGCGCCAAGAATCTTGGCGCCTTGCGGAACTTCGTCGCCTGCTCGAATCCATACGCGATCTTCAGCAGCACCGGCTCGCTCCACGCCCGACCGAAAAACGAAATCCCCACCGGCAATCCAAAATCAAATCCCGCATTCACCGTAATATTCGGATATCCCGCCACCGCGGCGAACTCCGAACTCCCTCCTCCAAACGCATCGCCATTCACGATGTCCGTCAGCCAAGCCGGTCCGCCCGTCGGCCCAACAATCGCGTCCAGCTTGTGCTTATCCATCGTCGCGTCGATCCCGTCTTTTTTCGACATCTCGTGGTTTTGCTTGATCGCATCTACATATTCCGGCGTCGTCAGCGGCCCTTTCTTTTCAGCCTCGATAAAATTCTCTTGCCCGAAGTACGGCATCTCCTTCGCCGCATTCTTCTCGTTGAACTCAATAATCTCCTTCAGCGTTTTCACCGGCGTGTTCGGCCCCAGCCAAGCCAGATATGCGTTCAAGTCCGCTTTCAGTTCGTACAGCAGCCCCATAAACTCGGTCTTCCTGAATTTTCCCCACGTCTCGAACTCCACAGGATCCACCAGCGTCGCTCCCTGCTTCTTCATCACTTCGAGCGCGCTCTCCATCAATTTATCCACCGCCGGGCTAAACCCAAACGCCTTCCGCAGCACTCCGATCCGCGCCCCGCGCAAACCATCCGCATCAAGAAATTTGGTGTAATCCCAATGCGACTTCCCTTCGCTCGCCGCCGTCGCACCATCGTTCGGATCCACTCCCGTCAGCGCCCCGAGCAGAATCGCTGCGTCGCGCACTGTCCGGCACATCGGCCCCGCCGTGTCCTGCGTATGCGAAATCGGAATGATATGGCTCCGGCTCACCAGCCCGACGGTCGGCTTGATGCCCGCAAGCCCATTCGACGAAGACGGGCACACAATCGACCCGTCCGTTTCTGTCCCAATTCCGATCGCCGCCAGGTTCGACGAAATTCCAGCGCCCGTTCCCGAACTCGACCCGCACGGGTTTCTGTCCAGCGCATACGGATTTCTGGTCTGCCCGCCGCGCCCGCTCCATCCGCTAATCGAATGGTCCGAGCGAATATTCGCCCACTCGCTCAAATTCGTTTTTCCCAGAATCACGGCGCCCGCTTCGCGCAATTTCTTCGCGACGAACGAATCCTCGGGCGGCTTCGATCCCAGCAGCGCCAGCGATCCCGCCGTCGTTTGCATCTTGTCCGCCGTCGCGATGTTGTCCTTGATCAGCACGGGAATTCCATGCAGCGGCCCGCGCGGCCCTTTTACTTTCCGCTCCCTGTCCAGTGCTTCCGCAATTTCCAGCGCGTCCGGATTCGTCTCGATGACGCTGTTCACTCTCGGTCCGCTCTTGTCCACCGCTGCAATGCGCGCCAAATACTTTTCCGCGATCGATCGCGCGCTGTATTTCCCGGACTTCATTCCTTCTTGCAGCTCGCCAACAGTGATCTCATCGAACTCAAACGCGGGAACTTCAGCAGCCCCGCCACAATTCTCGTCGCCTCGCGCATTCGACCCGTTTGCGCCCAGTGCCGGCCTGAGGAGCGGCCCAGCCGCAACGCTAACGCCGCCCAGCACACTCGCTTGCAGGAATCTTCGTCTGCCGGCATGGCTGACTTCTCGTTCTTCCGCTTCAGTCGCCTCGACATTTGGCTGTGCGGCGATTGGATCGATCTTGATTTTCGAGCTGGTCTCTTTTTTCATTTTCAATTCCCCCACCCTTCTCGAGTTTTCTCCAGAAGTGAAAACGAGGAAGATAGCACGGCAAACTCCTCATTTACACCGCATAAAATCTGGCTCCGCAGCGGGTTACCCCCAGGAAATCCCGCAGGAAAAAATTTTCCCGCCATCCCGTCCCCCGGATACAATCCTTCTTACACGGTGTCCCCCCGTAGTCGGTTTGCCATGCTGCTGACTGACCCAAACTGCTCTTTGTCCGCCCAGCCGCGCCGCGCAGGCTGCGGGAGAATCTCGCGTCCCGACCGTTTCGCTGCGCTCGCAATTTTTTTTGTGGGCTTCGCAACTTTTGGCGCGACTGTTTCTTTCGCTCAAGACCAACCAAACCAAAGTGTCGCCGAAGCCGCTCGTCAGGAACGCGCCCGCAAACAAGATCTGCAGAAACATTCCGCACATGTTTACAACGACGACGATCTCAAGCATGCGCAGATTCTTACTCCGGCAGATCGCGCGGTAGTCGAGGCGAGGCGAAATGAATGCGCGCAGAAAAATAATTGCTCATCCGCCCCGTCACAAAATCCGCCGGGGAGTCTGGACGCGAATTCGCAACCAGACGGAACATCTCTCGGCGAGGTCGCGCGCAAATATCGCAAGCAAAAAGAATTGCAAGCTCTGAAACCGAAACAGTCGGAACCGTTCCATCTCTCCATCGGAACTCCCGCGCTCGCCTCCCCGATTCTTCCGGAGCGCCCGGAGATTCGCGTCCCAGTTCAACCGGAACTCCATCCAAGAATTTCTTCGCATTCTCTCCGCCGCGATCCCTTCTCGGCTGCTCCCATTCGTCCTGAAGTTCGTCGCCCAGAAGTTCGCCGGTCCGAAGTCCGCGTTCCGGAAATTCCCCCAAGCGTCCGTGGAGTTGTTCGCTCAGAAAGTCGGCCAGATGCTCGCGCTTCCGTCCGTGAAAATATCCGCCCAACAGTTCACACCGAAATGGCCCGTCCGAAAACGAGCGGCGAGGTTCGCCCCAACGCTCGTCCCAAAATTCGAGAAGACGTTCTTCCAATCTTTCGTCCCAACATTCACCCCGAAGTCAGCCCCGACGTTCGCTCCAAAGCCCACGACGAGTTCGTCCCAGTGGCTCGGCCAAATGCTCACCAGAACTTTAATCGTGCTGTCCGTCCCAAGCTTTCTGCCGGCCGCCGCTTGACCGCGCCCGCGCAGCCAAAGATTCTCTCGCGCCGCGCGCCGCCTAGCCTTCTCATTCGGCCGACGCAGCCGCCGATTCCATCCAGGCCTGCGCCGCCCGTCGCGCCGGTCTCCCCGGTCTCATCCATTCGTCCAGCGGGAGCTCGGCCCGATTTTGTTTCCGGGGCGACAGCAAGGCAGAGGACCTTAACTGTGCGGCCCGGCGACACTCTCTGGGGACTGGCACAACAAACTTTGGGTCACGGCAGCCGCTGGCCAGAGCTCCTCGCAGCAAACCGGTGGATCGCAAACGCCAACCTTATTCGGCCTGGCGCCCAGCTCCGTCTTCCCAGGGCGTCTTCAATTCCAGAAACAATGGGTCATGCCAGCGATACCAGACTCGGTAGCGGCGACTCGGTCCTCCTAGTTCGCAGGGGCGACTCCCTGTGGAGTCTGGCAAAGTCCAATCTCGGTCGCTCCTCCGATTGGCCTTGTCTGGCAGCCGCCAATCCCTCGCTCCGCAACCCCAACCTCATCTACGGGGGCCAGCGTCTACTTCTACCTACTGCCTGCGGTCCAGACGCGCCGCGACCGGCCTTGACTGTGCATCAAAAGCCTCCTCCCATCCGCCATTACGTTCCCTAAGTTCTAAAACCGGGCAAAGCCGTCTACCAAATTTGGGAGCGACTTTCAGAATCTAATACCTTGCGGGCGAAACAGACCTGCGCTTCCATCGCCAAATCCACTGCAAATAACTGAAAATAAGCAGCTTATCTAATTTGGATCAAGCTGCAGTTCTGGTTACGCGATTGCGTTACCTGAAATCACCAACATGCAAGTAGGGATTTGGCGTGCCTTACGTGGCTTGAGGTGTATGTAAACGAGGTGACTAGAGAAGCGCTCGTTCGAAATCGCCAGGTGAGTGGGACGGAACAGCCGAGTGGGCTGGAACTCGAAGGAACGTCGAGAAAACGACGAAGATGAAAATAGTTCGTTATCAAAAACTTGAGGAGGATTTGAAAAATGGAAGTTGCACGTGGAGGTTCCTTTCCACTTCGACCTATTTGGCTGCGGCTGGCCCTGCTTGTTTTTGCGCTGGGGTTCGGCGGCCTCGCTCACGCTCAATCCACGGCATCGCTCAACGGAACCGTCACTGATCCAACTGGCGCGGTAGTTCCCAATGCCAAAGTAACGGTGACCAACCAAGCCACCGGCGTCGCATCGGCTAGGGTGACCGATGACGCAGGCGCTTATTTGTTTCCCTCACTGCCTATCGGCGTATATCGAATCGAAGTCACTGCGACCAGCTTTCAAACGGCTGTGATTACCGACCTCAAACTTCAAGTAGCGACGTCGGTCACGCAGAACGTCGCGCTGAAAGTCGGCGAAGTATCCGAAAAAGTAGAAATCGTGGCCGAACCGGCGCTGGTAGAAACGACGACAACCGGACTCGGACAAGTCATCAACGACAAAACGGTGCAGGAAATTCCGCTGAACGGGCGGCATTTCGTGGATCTCAGCCTTTTGACGACGGGAACGGTAACGCCGCCAGCGAACGGTTTTCTCACGGCTCCGTTGCGCGGACAGGGATCTTTTGCGATCAACACCGCGGGGCAACGCGAAGACACGACAAACTGGCTGATCAATGGCATCAACTTGAACGACGGGGTGCAAAACCAGGTCACGTTCCAGCCGCCGATCGACACGCTCGCGGAATACAAAATCGACAACTCGACATTTCCAGCGCAATACGGGCGCAACTCAGGGGCGGTGGTGAATCTGGCAACGCGCTCCGGTTCGAACGATTACCACGGCGAAGCGTTCGAATTCTTCCGCAACAATGACCTCGATGCACGAAACTTTTTCAACCCGGCGGTAAATTCCGCGGGCGCTCCGCTAGCTCAGAATCCGTTTAAGCGAAATGATTTTGGCGGCGACTTTGGCGGTCCCATCAAGAAAGACAAATTGTTTTTCTTCCTCGCATACGAAGGGCTGCGCCAGCGGCAAGGGTTAGCCCTTTCGAGCACAGTGCCGAGCGCGACACAGATTGCAACCGTTACCTCGACGGCCGTTACGGAGCTGCTGAAGTTGGTCCCAGCAGCCAACCTCGTGGGGACGGGAACGGCCGGCGTGCCAAGCAGTTATACGCTATTCAGCGGATCGACGGCAGCCAGCGTGTCCTTGAATCAAGGCTCGGCAGACCTGGACTACAATCTTTCGGATAGAGACCAAATCCATGGTTATTTTGTGATTCAAAAGGACCATCGCCAGGAACCGACTCAGGGGGCAAACCTTCCGGGATTTGGCGATACCCGCGATGGCTTGCGTGACCTCGTGACCGTCACTGAAGACCACGTCTTCAGCCACACCTTGGCAAACACGGTCCGCTTGGGATACAACCGCATCAGTCTCTTTTTCACCCCGACGGCGCTGGACCCTACGGACTTCGACATAACTCTCCCTGCTGGAGCCCCAGTAGGCGTGGGCATACCAAACATTGTGGTCTCCGGTGCCATGTCCTTTGGAGGACCGGCGGGAGAACCGCAGGGACGCGGGGATACGACCGTCGTGCTGAATGACACTTTGAGCTGGCTGAAGGGCCGCAATTCCTTTGCTTTCGGAGGAGAAATCCGGCGGTTCTATAACAACAACGTCGCGGAAAACATCGGCAGCTTCACGTTTCCAACGCTGGCGAGCTTCCTTGCAGATAGCGCCACAAACTTTACAGTGCTGCTGGGCGCGGGAAACAACAGAGTTCTCGAGCCTTCCTACGGAGCGTTTGCCCAGGACAGCTTCAAGTGGAAGCCCAACTTCACGTTCAATATCGGTTTGCGTTATGAATGGAATTCGACGCCCTCGGAGGCGCGTGACCGCTTTACGAACTTTGACACCACCACGGGAGACCTCATTCCCGCGCCCCAACCATTTGGGACGAACAACAAGAACTTCGAGCCCCGAGTTGGTTTTGCCTGGGATCCGTTTAAGGATGGCAAGACTTCCGTCCGCGCGGGCTACGCGATCCTGACGCAAGATCCCACGACGAACATCATCACTGGGTTGAGCGGAAATCCGCCCTTCGCGTTGCCGATCAATGTGGCCGCGGTGGGCATCACGCTCGAGAATCCGGCGGCAGCCATCACCAGAATCAGCCTGGGGCCAAGTTCCGTCAATCCGAACTTCAAGAATATGTACGCACAAGACTGGAACGTCACGGTAGAGCGCCAGCTCACTTCCAGCATGGGCCTGACTGTGGCTTACGTCGGCACCAAGGGCACTCACTTGCAAATCGCCGAGAACGTGAATCAGCCACTGGTAACCAACGGCTTTTACGGAACGGCGCGGCCGTTTCTTACGCTTCCTTTAACGAGCCCCGTCTTGCCGGCGCAGTGCGCGGCCCCGAATCCGACCTGCACTTTCGGGAACATCTCGCAAATCAACAGTCCCGGAAACTCGAATTACAATGCGCTATGGGCGACGCTCAACAAGCACTTCTCGCGTGGCTTTGAGTTTCTGGCTTCTTACACCTACTCGAAATCGTTTGATTACAGCTCGGTCAGTTCCGGCGACGCGGTACCGCTGCAGAATGCGTACAATCCGCGCGGGGATTATGGCCCGTCGGAGTTTGACGTGCGCAACCGCTTCGTTCTGAGCGGATTTTACGAGCTGCCATTCAAAAGAAACCGCTTGGTATCGGGCTGGCAACTGGGCATGGTCTCGCAAGCGCAGAGCGGGAGTCCGCTGACGCCTTTGCTTACGATCAATACAGGGACAGGAACGACATTGACGGTGCGGCCGAATCAGCTGCAACACGTCACGCCAACGGGGAACCCGCACGAGTTCTACAACAACACGGTGCTGTGCGAACCATTCAATGGGACGCCGACGGGAACAGCACCTACGATAGCGAATTGCGCCACGACGCCGAATGCCGCGTTCGCGGTTCCTTGCACCTTCAGCGACGTGCCAACGACGCCCGGGTCTAACAACTATCCCGTCATTCCGGGATCTTGCACGCCCGGCGACATGCAGCGAGATGGGCTGCGCGGACCAGACTTCATAAACACGGACTTTTCCGTGGTTAAGAACACGAAAATCACGGAAAAGGTCAATCTGCAATTCAGGACGGAGTTTTTCGACATATTCAACCACCCGAACTTTGGGAACCCCAATAACAGCGCTACCGCGGCCTCGTTTGGGCAGGTCACGAGCACGCGCTTCCCGGCGGGCGATTTCGGCTCGGCGAGGGAAATTCAGTTTGCACTGAAGCTGACCTTCTAAGCCGAGTCGTTCAACACTTTTCGCGAAGGGGCGTCCGCCATGGCGGACGCCCCTTTGTTTTTGATGGCTGTTCGACGCGGAATGGCGCGAATTTGGCTCTTAACTCAAAGGTGTGGCAAATGGGAGGGGCCGAACTTTTCAGCTACAATGATAAGGAGGAAAGAACGAACGAAGATGGCAAAGGACTTCGCTTGATCCATAAGAATATTTTTCACAACGAGAGTTTGCTGCCGATTGAGAAAGTGAGGCTTTCGCCGGGGCAGGCTGGGCTGGCATGCGGGTGGGGGTTGTTCACGACGCTGCGGATATTTCATGGTGAGGCGTTTGCTTACGAGCGGCACTGGCGGCGGCTGGAAAAGGACGCGGCGATCATTCGGCTGCCGATGCCGTACAGTTCGGCGAAGGTCCGGATAAATTTGCATGAAGTGATTCGGGCGAATCAGGTTACGGAAGGGTGCGCGCGGATATATTTGGTTTACAACCAAGTGGGATTTTGGCAGAGCGAGGAAAAGCAGCCGGAAGTGGATTTGATTATTTATACGGCGCCGCTGCCGCAGTATCGCGAGCCGGTACGGCTGACGCTGCGCGAGCAGGGACGGCATGCGGCTTCGCCGCTGGCGGGAGTGAAGACGACTTCCTGGCTGCAGAATGTTTGGGCAGTGGCGGAAGCGCAAAAAGAAGGATTTGATGAGGTTGTGCTTTTGAACGAGCGCGGAGAAGTCGCGGAGTGCACGGCGGCGAATATATTTGCGGTGAAAAACGGGAAGGTGTTTACGCCGCCTCTGAATTCGGGGTGCCTTGAGGGCGTGACGCGGGGGATTCTTTTTGAGATTGCGCCGGAGGCGGGAGTGGCGGTGATTGAGCAGGCGCTTCGGCCTGAGGACTTATATTCGGCGGATGAGATTTTTGTTTCTTCGACCAATCGCAATTTGATCGGCGTCGGAGAAATTGCGGGGCACACGATCGCGACTGCGCCCGGGCCCATAACGCATCAACTGAACGATCTGTTCGACGCTTATGTCGCGGACTATGTGACTAGACGGCTGGCGACGGCTTCGCATTGAGGAAGTAAAAGAAGTAAAGGAAATGAAGGATTGGCTGCGGCGGCGCTGCATCAGAATCAATTCCAACCTTAAAAAGAGATGAGCTGAGGCGTTTTTCGATTCTGGAGGGGAACGTTCCTGGATTTGGAGCGCCTGTTGGCGTCGGGGCTTTCTCTTGACAATCGAGAGGAAGGGCGTATATTCCTCTCGATTGCCGAGAGAAGAGCTTGTCGTGTGCCGGAGCGGGAGCGACAGCCGGCCAGGACGGCGCGCAACGGCGGAGCCAGACGAGGGGATGCGTTACGAATGCGCGGGCGAATGGAGAGAGTGAACTTAAAGGATAAACGATGACAGAGAGTACGGCGACGCTTGTACAGGGGACGCTGGACATGCTGATTTTGAAGACGCTGGCGCTGGAGCCGCTGCATGGGTGGGGGATTTCGCAACGGATTCAGCAATTGAGCCATGGGGTGTTTGAGGTGAATCCGGGATCTCTTTTTCCGGCGTTTCGGAGGCTGGAACGGGCGGGGTTGATCGAGTGCGAATGGCGGACGTCGGAAAATAACCGGCGTGCGAAGTATTACTCGCTGACAAAGGCCGGGCGGCACAAGCTGCGCAGCGAGACGAAGGAGTGGGAGCGGCAAGTAGCGGCCATTGCGAGGATTTTGCAGACGGCGTCGTAGGGCGGATCTGCCGCAGATACAAGCAGAGAAGCAAAAGCAGATTCCTCGCTACGCTCGGAATGGCTTTTGTTTTTAGTGGGGGCTTTGGGTTGTCGTAGGGGAATCGAGATGGGACTTTGGACAAATATTTCCGGGGGCGTCCATGCCCTCATCGGCAAGCGAGAGACCGAGAAGGAACTTGACGACGAACTGCGTGATTACCTGGATAAATCGGTGGAGGAGAAGATGCGAGCCGGGATGACGCGCGAAGAGGCGTTGCGTAAGGCGCGGATCGAAATGGGCGGAGTGGAAGTGGTGAAAGAGAACGTGCGGTCTGTCAGTTGGGAGACGCATGTGGAGACGCTTTGGAGCGACTTGCGGTTCGGAGCGCGGCTGCTGCGGTTCAATCCCGTGTTTGCGGGGGCGGCGATTCTTTCGCTGGCTTTGGGAATTGGGGCGACGACGGCCATTTTTCAGTTGCTGGATGCGGTGCGATTGCGAACGCTGCCGGTGAAAAATCCGCAGGAGATTGCGCGAATCGCCATCGATCAGCGGCACGATGCGAGCGGAGACTTTACCAGCCGATATTCCGATCTGACTTATCCGATGTGGGCGGATATTCGCGCACAGCAGCAAGGATTTTCGAAGGTGTTTGCGTGGAGTCCCACACAGTTCAACATCGCGCCCAGCGGCGAAGTGCACAATGTGCAGGGCATGTGGGTGAGCGGGGAATTTTTCGGGACACTTGGCGTGGAGCCGGCGCTCGGGCGTGTTCTGGCTCCCGCGGATGATACTGCCAGGTGCGCGTCGCCCGGGGCGGTGATCAGCTACTCATTCTGGCAACGAGAATACGCGGGCGAGCAGGGCGTCATCGGGCGCACGATCACGCTCAACCGGCAGCCTTTCGAGATTATCGGCGTCACTCCGGCAAGCTTCCACGGAGTGGAAGTGGGGCGCTATTACGATGTGGCCATACCATTGTGCTCGGAGCCGATGCTCAGCGGTGAAGACAGCATGATGAAAAACCGCTCGGGGTGGTGGCTTGCATCGATGGGGCGTTTGAAGCCAGGCTGGAACATCGAAAGCGCGACGGCCCAGTTGCGGGCGATTTCTCCCGGCCTCTTCGAGGACACGCTGCCTACCGACTACAATCCGGAGCAGACGAAACGATTCTTGCAGTACAAGCTGGGGGCTTTTTCCGCGGGCACGGGCGTGTCCGAACTTCGCAGCGATTACGAACAGCCGTTGTGGCTGTTGCTTGCGCTTGCGGGGGCGGTGTTGCTGATTGCCTCGGCGAACTTGGCTAATTTGCTGCTGGCCCGGGCGAGCGCGCGCGAAAAGGAAATGGGGATGCGGATGGCGGTTGGCGCGAGCCGCGGAAGATTGGTGCGCCAATTACTGGCGGAAAGCTTGCTACTGGCGGGCATCGGGGCAGCGCTGGGAGCTCTGCTCGCGCAAAATTTGAGCCGTGTGCTGGTGGCCTCGCTGAGCACGAAGAGCGATCCATTATTCGTCGATCTCGGCATGGATTGGCGCGTTCTGGGGTTTACGACGGCGCTGGCCGCACTGACTTGCTTGCTATTCGGATTGGCGCCTGCGCTGCGGGCAACAAGTGTTGCGCCGATCGAGGTGTTGAAAGAAGGGGCGAGAGGGACGACGGGCAAGAGTGGGCGCTTCGGGCTGCGGCGCGTGCTGGTGGTAACGCAAATCGCGCTTTCTCTCGCTCTGCTGGCAGGCGCGCTGCTTTTTACGCGCAGCCTGGGGAAGCTGGAGAGCGTGGACGCAGGGTTCCGCGAGACCGGAATTCTCGCCACAGACCTAGATTTCACCACGCTCAAATTGGGCAACGAGCGGCGTGTCTCGTTTGCCGAAGAGCTGCTGGAGCGCGTGCGAGCGATCCCCGGCGTGGACGCGGCAGCCACTGTCGAGGTGCTTCCGCTGAGCGGCAATGGAGTCGGCCACGACATTCTGATGGGGGTTTCGAGCCCGCCGAAGACGGAAAATCCGGTAGCGGCGTTTAATCAAGTGAGCCCAGGATTTTTTAAGGCGATGCAAACGCAGATGATCGCGGGACGGGATTTCGACTCGCACGATGTTGCGGGATCGCCGCTGGTGGCTATTGTGAACGAAACTTTTGCGCGGACGATCGCGAAGAGCGAGAACCCGATTGGGGCGATGTTTCGAGTGCGGCGGCTGGGAACGATCCTCGGAACGTATGAAATCGTCGGGCTAGTCAAGGACACCAAGTACATCGATTTGCGGGAAAAACCGTGGGGAATCGTGTATCTACCGATCGCGCAAGACGCGCATCCGGACTCGGACGCCCTGATATTGATTCGCTCGAAGATGCCGCTTGCTGGACTGATCTCGGCGGTGAAGAGCGTGGCAAACGAGGCAAGTCCGGGGATGGACGTCAGCTTTACGGTTTTTCATCAGATGATTGAGGAAGGATTGCTGCGGGACCGATTGATGGCGCGGCTTTCGGGATTTTTTGGAGGGCTGGCGGTGTTGCTGGCGGTGATAGGCCTTTATGGCGTGATTTCGTATATGGTGGCGCGGCGGCGGAATGAGATTGGGATTCGCATGTCGCTGGGGGCGGACCGGAGGTCGATCATCGGGCTGGTGCTGCGCGAGGCGCTGGTGCTGCTGGCGATTGGATTGGGAATAGGAGTAGCGCTCGCGGTGGCGGCGTCGAGCGCGGCGGCGTCTTTGCTGTTTGGATTAAAGCCGTATGATCCGGCAACGCTGGCAATGGCGACGGGTCTGCTGGCGGGGATTGCGTTGGCTGCGACTTATGTCCCGGCGCTGCGCGCGTCGAAACTGGATCCTCTTGAGGCGCTTCGCCACGAGTAAAACCTGCAGCGTCACTTAACGTTCTGAAGGTGTGGTCGAGTCCAGCAGCGCCGGGGCCAGTTCGCGTGCTACAATCCCGTCGCTAAGATCCCATGCCCGACACGGCATCCATTAGCATTGGCGGAGCAGTACTCGAGGTCGTCTCACCGGACGGCGCGCGGCGCTATGTGCGCGTGACGCAGACTCCTTTTCTGGTGGGGCGCGGCGCGGAGACGGGGAATCATTTGCAACTTTCGGACCGGCGGATCTCGCGGAATTGCGCGGCGATCGTTTCGGAAGCGGGGCGGCTGTATATCGAGGATCGCGGGCAGCGGCGGGGGCTGTTCATCAACGGGGAAAAAGTAGAAAGCCGGGTGCTGAACGACGGCGACTCGATTACCTTCGGCTTAGAGGACTCCTACGAAATTGTATTTCGGTCGGGGACGTCGAGCGGGGAGGAATCGCTGCCAAATCTGCTGACGCGGATTGAGCACATCACCAGCTCGGAGCCGGTGGGAGGCGGGCTGCGCAAGCTTAACTTGTTGCTGGAAGCGACGACGCTTCTTCATTCGCAGAGGCCGCTGGATGAGGCGCTGGCGCTGATGCTGGATCATGCGGTTTCCGTGACGGACGCGGACCGTGGAATGCTTCTGGAGGCCGACGCCGGCGGGGTTCTGAAGGTGAGGCTCGCGCGGCGCACGGGCGGGCTGCGGCTTCCGCCGGAAAGCCTGACTCCCAGCCAGACGGCGATTCAACTGGCGCTGCGGCAAAATTCTCCGGTGGTCACCGAAGACATCGAACGAGGCGAAATGGATCTGCAGGCGGCGCAGAGCGTAATTGCGCAGCGGCTGCGGGCCGTGGTGGTGATTCCGCTATTCGCCGTTCACAGGCACGCTTCGCCGGACTCGAGTTCGACCCCGGCGTTTGGGCATTCGCTGGGAGTCTTGTATCTCGATTCGCGCAGGCCGGCGGCTTTTTCAAAGCTCGACCGGCAGATTCTGGATGCCCTCGCCGCGGATGCCGCGAGCACGCTGGACAATGCGCGGCTGGTGGTGCGCGAACGCGAGCGGCAGCGCATGGAAGAGCAAATCAACATCGCGCGGGACATCCAACAGGCGCTGCTGCCGAGAAATTTTCCCGATCACCCGCACCTTGCCGTGGCGGGCTGCAATTTTCCGTGCCTGTCCGTCGGAGGGGATTATTTCGATGTATTCCCGCTGGACAACAATCGGACCGCTTTTCTGATTGCGGACGTTTCCGGGAAGGGGCTCGGCGCGGCTCTTTTAACGACGATGCTACAGGGCGCGCTTTCCGCTATGAGCCTTGGCACCGATCCGGCGCGGGTGTTCACGCATGTGAATCGCTTTCTCTGCGATCATGCGGAAGTCGGACGGTACGCGACCATGTTTTTCGGCATTTTGGATCAAGACGGGGATCTGGAGTTCATCAATGCGGGGCATCCGTCGCCTTTTCTGCTGCGGCATGGGGCGGCACAGGAGCCCTTCAGCGAGGGCTCTTACCCTGTCGGGCTCGTGCCGGAAGCCGAATACACAACGGCGAGGCTGAAACTGGAGGCCGGCGACACGATTGTGTTGTTCAGCGACGGGGTTACCGAAGCGATGGATCCTGACGAGCAGATGTTTGGCGTGCCGCGGCTGCGGGAACTGCTGACGGGGCAGCCGCAATGTCCGCTGGATCAGCTGCAAAAATGCGTTCTGGAAGCGGTCGAGAATTTCGCGCGCGGCGCGAGCCAGGCGGACGATCTTACGCTGCTGATAGTGCGTTACCGCGCTGCCGGCATGCAAACCGGAACGGACACGGACGCGGCTCCTGCAAATCCTGCGGCCACGATTTAGCGAAAAACCGAGACAGGCAGTTCGTACTCTGTTCCGCGCTTTCTGAAAAAGAGTGTTGACGCAAAGTACTAAAAATAAATGTGTTACACCGCTCGCACGACGCGGGGAAAGGACACTCGTGCGATTAAAACCCCTTGATTCGTAAAACTGTACGGGCCAAGTGCACTAATCGAAGAAATTATTGTTCTCCCTTATGTGAAAATTTGCATCAAAGTCTTGACTTCACAAGGATTCGGGATTATGAAATGGGTGCTTGCGAAGTGCGCTCGTAGTCATTCCAGGGGGTATCATGCAGGCTACCCGAAGAGATTTCCTTAAATTCACAACCATAGGTGGGGCGGCAGCTGCGGTTTTTGGATTCGACCTTCAGCCCGCTTATGCACAATTGCGTGTGCTCAAGATCGCGCGTGCTAGCGAGACGCGTTCTCTTTGTCCTTATTGTGCCGTTGGATGCGGCACGATCATCTACACCATTGGGGACAAAGCGAAGAATGTGACGCCGCAGGTGGTACACGTAGAGGGCGATCCCGATCATCCGACGAATCGCGGGACGTTGTGCCCAAAGGGCTCATCGCTGGCGCAGGATATTTTGAATGACCGGCGGCTTTTGAAGCCGCAAGTGCGCAGGCCTGGCGGAACGGAGTGGGAAGATATTTCGTGGGACCAGGCGCTTGACGAAATCGCACAGAGGATCAAGAAAACGAGGGATGAGACGTTTGTCGAGAAAGACGCCAAGGGAATCACGGTCAACCGGCTGGAGTCGATTGCGTTTACCGGCGGGTGCACGGACACGAATGAGTTTAACTTTCTAGTAGTGAAAGCGATGCGCGCCCTGGGGGTCGTGCATCTGGAAAATCAGGCCAGGGTTTGACACGGCCCCACGGTCTCAAGTTTGGGACCAACGTTTGGCCGGGGCGCAATGACGAACGGCTGGATCGATATCAAGAACACCGACATGATGCTGGTCATGGGCGGGAATCCAGCGGAAAATCACCCGTGCGGCTTCAAGTGGGCGATGGAAGCCAAGCGCAACCGGAACGCGAAGCTGATTTCGGTCGACCCGCGGTTCACCAGGACATCTTCTACTGCTGATCTTTTCTGCCAGATTCGAGCTGGAACGGATATTGCGTTTCTGGGCGGTGTGATCAACTACGCGATCGAAAATAACCGATTCGCAAAAGAGTACGTTGCCAATTACACCAATGGCGCGTTCGTTGTCGATAGCGATTTCAAGCTGCCGACGGATACGGATGGAGTTTTTTCGGGCTTTGATGCGGAGAAGCACAGCTATAACCGCGCGAGCTGGAATTACGCGGGCGGAAAGCCGGCGGCGAGCGCGAATGGGAACGGGCCGGCGCCATTGCCGGGGCTTCCTGAGAAGGTCCAATACGACCCGACACTGCAAAATCCTAATTGCGTGTTTCAACTGTTGAAGAAGCATTATTCGCGGTACACGCCGGAGATGGTGGAGAAAGTCACCGGGATTCCCAAGGAACAGTTCTTGAAAGCAGCCGACCTTTACACTTCGATTCGCAAAGACGGCGATATGAAGAAGGTCGGGACCGTTATTTACGCGGTCGGATGGACGCAGCATAGCTTCGGGACACAAATCATTCGAACGGCGGCGATGCTGCAACTTTTGCTGGGGAATGTGGGCCGAGCGGGCGGAGGCGTCAACGCGCTGCGTGGACATTCGAACATCCAAGGCGCTACGGACATGGCTGGTCTTTTCGACAGTCTGCCGGGATATTTGAAAGTGCCGACGCCTGGCGATGGTTCGTTCGATGCATGGATGAAGCGGATCACGCCGACACCCTCGAAACCTGCCGAGTGGGAATCGTTCAATTATTGGGGCAACACGCCGAAATTCGTGGTGAGCTTGCTGAAGATGTTTTACGGAGACGCGGCGACCAAGCAGAACGGATGGGCATTCGACTATCTGCCGAAGGTGGACCGCGACTATTCGTGGGTGCACATCTGGGACGACATGTACAACGGGAAGGTCCAAGGGCTGCTTGCTTTTGGGATGAACGGAGTAGCCATCGGGCCGGATTCGAATAAGAACATTGATGCGCTGAAGAAAGCAGATTTCCTGGTGGTTGGCGAGATTTATCCGGACGAGACGAGCGAGTTCTGGAGGTCGCCGCGGGTGATTGCGCAGGGCGACATGAAGCAAATCCAGACGACCGTGTACCGTTTGCCATGCGCGGGCTTTGCCGAGAAGGATGGATCCTTCACCAATTCGGCGCGGTGGCTGGTTTGGAAGAATGCGGCGGTTCCGACGCCGGGCGATGCGCGGCTGGACCAGGCAATCCTCGCGCAGATTTTTTTCCGAGTGCGGGATTTGTACAAAAAAGAGGGCGGGAAGTTCCCGGATCCGATCCTGAAGCTCTCATGGAATTACACAGAGCCGATGAATCCGTCGCTGACCGAGGTGTTGAAGGAATTGAACGGGAAGGCTTTGGCCGATTTGGAAGACCCGGCTACAAAGGCGCAGATCAAAAAGGGGCAGCAGGTTCCGGGGTTTGCATGGCTGAAGGATGACGGGACCACGGCTTGCGGCAATTGGCTGTATTCGGGAGCTTACACGGAAGCAGGAAATTTGACGGCGCGACGCGATCCTTCGGACCCCTCGGACATGGGCGTGCATCCGGGCTGGGCGTGGTCGTGGCCGGCCAACCGGCGCGTGCTGTACAACCGCGCCTCGTGTGACCTGGATGGCAAACCTTGGGATGTAACGCGGAAGCAGGTTTGGTGGAATGAGGATCTGCAGAAATGGGTCGGGAACGACGTGCCGGATTTCAAGCCAGACTCGAAGCCCAAGGATCGCATGGGACCGTTCATCATGAATCCGGAAGGCGTGGGACGGATTTTTGGGCCACTGGGATCGTTCGCAGACGGACCGTTCCCGGAGTATTACGAGCCGTACGAGAGTCCGTTCCAGAATCCGTTTCATCCGGAACAAACGCACAATCCTGTGGTGGGGCAATTCAAGACACCCGACGACAAGTACGATACAGCGAAGGAAGGCTACAACGTGATTTGCACCACGTTCCGGCTAACGGAGCACTATCACTACTGGACGAAGAACAACCCGATGAACGTGCAGCTGGTGCCGGAACCGTTCATCGAAATGGGCGCGGAAATGGCGGACGAGATGGGTATCCGCGGCGGAGAAAAGGTGAAGGTTTCGAACGCGCGCGGGGAGTATATCGCCAAAGCGATGGTGACCAAGCGGATCAAGTCGATGATGATCGACGGGAAGAAAACGTACCAGATCGGAATCCCGTTTCATTGGGGTTATCGAGGAATCTCGGAGGATGAAGGCAGGACTTCGAGGATGCTGGTAAATGGGCTGACACCAACGATCGTCGATCCGAACGCGCATACGCCGGAATTCAAGGGGTTCCTCGTGAAAGTCGAGAAGGTTTAGGAGACGCGTATGAGCCAAGCGACCTTACGCGTTCAAAAGATGTCTGGACATGCGGGCAGCGTTCCGGGCCACGACGCCCAGCGCGAATATGCCGTCTGCAAACTCATCGACACAACCACTTGCATCGGATGCAAGGCTTGCGAAGTGGCTTGCATGGAGTGGAACGATTTGCCGTTCGGCGAGACCTCGTTTGACAACACGTACCAAACGATGCCGGAAACGCGCTGGAATTACTGGAACCTGATTCTCTTCAACGAGCACGAGAAGGAAGACGGCTCGCTGATGTGGCTGATGCGGAAGAATCAGTGTATGCATTGCGCGGAGCCGGGATGCTTGGAAGCGTGCCCCGCGGATGGCGCCATCGTGCAATATGCGAATGGAATCGTGGATTTCCAGCAAGCCAACTGCATCGGTTGCGGCTACTGCATCACGGGATGCCCGTTCGATATTCCGAAGATGAACCCGAAGACGAATCGGGTGTTCAAATGCACGCTGTGCGCGGACCGGGTGAGCGAGGGACTCGAGCCGGCTTGCATTAAGTCTTGCCCCACGGGCTGCCTGCACTTTGGCAGCAAGGAAGACATGCTTCATCTAGCCAATGTGCGCGCGACGCAGCTTCGCGAACATTACGATTTCCCTCAGGCTGGCGTTTACGATCCGGCCGGAGTCGGCGGCACAGGCGTGGTTTACGTGCTGCATGACGCGAGCAAGCCGGAGCTATACGGCGGGTTGCCGGCCGATCCGCATATTCCGTGGTCGGTGAAGCTATGGAAGGGTCCGTTGAAGTGGCTAGGTAACGTGGCAATGATTGGCGGGGTCCTTGGGCTGGCAATCCATTACCTGCGGTTTGGACCGAAAGAACGCGAGGAGACGATCAAGGAACCGCATGAAGGAGCAGAGCCGTGAGCCAGACCGAGCAAACCCTACCTTCGGGACGAGTGGCGCGTTACAACTTCAGGGAACGACTCACGCATTGGGTCGCCGCGGGCTCCTACATCTATTTGCTAGCGACGGGGCTGGCGTTCTGGTCGCCCTGGTGCTTCTGGCTTGCGGTGATGTTGGGAGGCGGGCAGGTTTCGCGCATGCTGCATCCGTGGATGGGACTGGTTTTTGCAGTCTGTGTGCTGATGATGTTTGGAATGTGGGCTTCCGAGATGCATGTGGATGAGAACGACAAAACCTGGTTCAAATCCGTCGGGTACTATGTGCGGAACGAGGACGAGCGGATGCCCCCAGCGGGGAAATACAACGCAGGGCAAAAATCACTATTCTGGGGCTTTGTGGTTTGCATGGTGCTTCTTGTCTTGAGCGGGCTGGTATTGTGGTTTCCGGAAGATATTCCATGGAATCTTCGTTACTTGCGCTATATCGCGGTTTTGGTCCACGCCTCGTCGGCGCTGCTCACCATTGGGCTGTTCCTGCTTCACGTTTACATGGGAGTTTTCGCGGAGCGCGGGGCGCTGGATTCCATGGTTCACGGAGATGTTTCGGTTGATTTCGTGAAACGGTATCACCCCGGATGGTATCGACAGATTTCCGGACAAACAGCCTCGCCGAAAAAATGACTTTCCAACAATTGGTAAGCGGTGAGTACGACGCGAGAATTAAGCGCGCCGAGAAACTCATTGCGGACAAATCATCCGCCAGCGAATTGCTTTCGTTTTATCGGCGGATCGCCAATTTTCAGAAGAGCCTATTCACCCAAATTGCCGGGAGCGCTTTACACACAGAGACTCCGCGGTTCGGCTCCATGCGGGAGAGCTTGGATCTGACGCTCTTGCTTCCGCACTTTCGAACTTTTTTGTCCGTCGTTGAACAGAATTCACCGAACGCCTTGGCAGCAGCGGCGCGCGAACTCGCAAGAATGCCTGCGGATTCCTGGGTCGCGCTGCTGACGGAATATTGGGAAAACGGCGGTCTTTCAGAGCAGCCAATTGGGGCGTTCGAACAGTTTTTTTCGCGGGCGTTTCTGCAGCCCTACGCAGCCTATGTTGCGGGGAGGACGGCGAGGCCGCCGGAGCACGTGACACCGCGCGCGTGCCCGCTGTGCGGCGGGCAGCCGATGCTGGGCGTGCTGCGCGTGGAAGGCGATGGAGGGAAGCGCTTCCTCATTTGTTCCTTTTGCGGCAATGAGTGGGGCTTCCGGCGCATTCTCTGCTCGACGTGCGGCGAGGAGGATGAAAGAAAGCTTCCCGTTTATGTCGCGGAACAATTTCCGCATATTCGCGTGGAGACTTGCGACACTTGCAAGTTTTTCATTCGAACGATCGACCTCACGAAGGATGGGCACGCCGTGCCCGTAGTGGATGACTTGGCGGCGATTCCGCTGACTCTTTGGGCGCACGAGCATGGATATAGCCGGTTGCAGCCGAATCTACTCGGGAGCTGAGTTTGCATCCGAAAGTCAGGGCAGCCGCGCCACGAATGGATTTGAGACTGGCGACGGGCGAAAAAATATTCGCGCGCGGAGTCTTGGCCGCGAACGTCCACCATTTGCGGCTCCGCACAAAACTTGACGTAGCGAATTTCCTGCTAAGGATGCGGGTTAGCTGAGGCTTGGGCGGCGGGCGTTTCCTTCGAGGGGTGGAAATTTTCGCGCTTCAGGCGCGTATCGCCGTTCACGTAGCCGACGAAATCCATGCCCTTGGGGAAGGTGATGTCTTTTCCGTGCATCACGGGAATGACCAAACCGGCCGCCGATCCGGATCCTTTGCCCTCGTCGCCGGAACGCAAAACGGCCTGTTCATCATCCGCAAGCCGGACGCTCCTGATGAGCACACCGAGCTTTCCACCGCGGCCGAGTGCTCTTTTGGGCTCGGCTTCATTGACGACGCCGAGCGCGATGGCTCCCTTGGGGATTACGACGTATCCATCGACAATCACATTCTCTGAAACTTCGAAGTTTACGTCGTCCCCCACTTGAGCGTTTGAGGACGTGAGAG
>JBARBE010000123.1:0-7113 GCA_049792735.1 Candidatus Acidiferrum sp. | reverse complement strand
GAATGTTGGTCTTGACGCCGCGAATTAGGAACTCACGCAGCGCGCGGTCCATCCGCTGGCAAGCTTCGGGAAGCTTCGTGCCCCAAGCGGTGACCTTCACGAGCAACGAATCGTAGTAAGCGGCCAGCACCGCGCCCGCATACGCCGTTCCGCCATCGAGCCGAATTCCAAATCCCGCAGGCGAGCGGTAAGTCGTGAGCTTTCCGTAATCGGGTGCGAAATTATTTCCCGGATCTTCCGTCGTGACGCGGCATTGTAATGCGGCCCCATACAGCGGCACATCTTCCTGCTTCGGCAGAGCGAGCGGTTCCTCATGCAGTTTGTGGCCCTGCGCCACGAGAATCTGTGAGCGCACAAGGTCGATGCCGGTCACCATCTCCGTGACAGTGTGCTCGACCTGAATGCGCGGGTTCACTTCAATGAAATACCAATTCTTCGCGTCGACGTCGTAGAGGAACTCGACGGTACCAGCATTGCGGTATTTCGCTTTTCGCGCCAGCCTCACCGCCGCTTCGCAAAGCTCCGCACGAACGTTTGCCGGCAAATTCGCGGCGGGCGCAACTTCGACGACTTTCTGGTGGCGCCGCTGCACGGAGCAGTCGCGCTCGCACAGATGCAGCAAATTGCCGTGATTGTCCCCGAGTATTTGCACCTCAATATGGCGCGCGCGTGGCAAATATTTCTCGAGAAAAACACTGGCGTCGCCGAAAGCGGATTTTGCTTCCCCCTGAGCTTCTTCGAGCCGCGATTCCAGTTCCGTCTCGTCGCGCACCACGCGCATGCCGCGCCCGCCGCCTCCCATCGCAGCTTTCACAATCACGGGGTAACCGATTTCGGCGGCGAATTTGCGCGCCTCGCCCGCGGAGCTGATTGCTTCTTCGGTGCCCGGAAGCACCGGCACGTCAGCCAAGACAGCCAGCCGCCGCGCCGCCGTCTTGTCTCCCAAGAGTTCGAGCAACTCCGGCGTTGGCCCGATAAACGCGATCCCCGCTTTTTCGCACGCGCGAGCGAACGCAGGATTTTCGGCCAAAAAACCGTAGCCAGGATGAATCGCGTCAACATCCTTTTCTTTGGCGAGCGCCACAATGCCGGCAATATCGAGATACGCCTCGACTGGGCCCTTGCCCACGCCCACCTGGTAGGCTTCATCCGCCTTGAAGCGGTGAAGCGCCAGGCGATCTTCCTGCGAATAAATTCCCACCGTCCGCAGGCCGAGCTCGGTGGCGGCGCGGAAAATCCGAATGGCGATTTCGCTGCGATTCGCCGCCAGCAGTTTCCGAATGGGTGTGTTCTTCTTCATCACAGAACCGGCAAGAAGCTTACGCGAAACTTTACATTGTTTCACGCATGCGCGGGAGGGCTGGAGCATATTTTTCGATTGGCAAGAGAAATTCTTTGCCTGCGCGAAGCGGGGCGAGAAAAGCGCTATTGCTTCAGCAACGGCTGCGCAAATCGGATGGGCACTCCAAAATTGGATCCGCCAAATCCATTCAACACGGCAAACGTCACGCCAATCACTTCGCCGTCGCGGTTAATCAGCGGCCCGCCGGAGCCGCCATGCGTCGTTTGCGCATCGTAAACAATTTTGTCCGGCAAGACGTCGCCAATGTGCCCCTGCGTCACCAAAGGCCGGATCAGTTGGCGCTTTTCAAGTTCATCGACAATTCTCTTCGGGTCGCCGCCGGACTCCTTTACGATGTCCTTCACCGTGCCCTCGCCCGCGCGCGCCAGGATCGCGCTCAAACCAGTTGCATATCCCAGCGAAATCAAGAGCTCGCCGCTCACTGCTGCCTGCTTGCTCCCATCCATTCTCAGAACAGGCCGTCTCAGGGAGGAAAGGTCGCCGTGCAGCACCGCTAAATCGGCTTCGTCTGATATCTGCGACACGCTCATCGGAATGCCGGTCGTCGCTCCTGGAAAGTAGGCGGCCATCTCGGAGATGGTCGGCTGCAAACCCTGTTGGGTCACTGCGCTAAGCTCTTCGTTTTCCCACCAGGGCTGGGCCACATGATGATTGGTGAGCACCTGATTGTCTCCAACAATGAATCCCGTGCCGAAAAAATCCTCGCGAACTTCGGGCGCGACGCCGTCCAGGCTGTACACCACGTTGCCGTCGCCGTCTTTGAGCGGCTGGCCGTCGGGATTAATCGCCCCATAGCGCAAAGGCCTTCGCGAGGCTTTATCGAGGAAAACTACCGACACGTGCAGCAAACAAACACTCGGGGCATTGGCGCGGATAACTCCTTCGGCGGCATTGGATTGATTTTCAACTTTCTTCAGGCGGGTCGTGGTTTCTTGCAATTCCTTTCGCAGTCCGGACACTTCGCTGGCATCCGCCGCGGACAGTTTCTGGCGAAGATCGTCCGTCTGTTTTTGGAGCATTTGTTTTTCGGCGGTGAGGTCCGTTTGCTGCAGCTGCGTGCGCGCCTTGTTGGCTTCGTCAACCAGCGCCTGTTCCGTATGCACCCCGTGCTCGAGCTGCGCGATAACGGAATACGCCCGCTTCGTTTCTTTTTCCGCCCGCCGTGAATAGAGCAGAAAAATCACCGAGATGAGCCCGGCGACCCCTAGCAGCGCGCCGACACCGATTTTCAGCGCGCGATCCAGGGAGAATGCGTCGCGCGTCATTTTTTCCGTCACCGCGATGGCTTGAAACGCGGTGTGCGCGATTTCCTGCCCTTCTTCTGCGAGGCGGGATTTCTCTTGCAGCTCTTCGAGCGTATGTTTGTCGCGCAATTGCACGCGCACCCTCGCGAGCAGCTCGGCAGGCTCCCACGGTGGCGTCAACACGTCATCGGCTCCCAGGTCCAGAGCCCGCGCCCGCTCGGCCGCGCCACCTCGCGCGAAAAGAATCACGCGCGTATTGGACGTCGAGCCCAGGCCCTTAATTTCCGACAGCGAGTTGCAACAGAGCACATCGGCAAGATCAGCGGAAAGCAGAAACACATCGACGGCACCCGTCTGAACGAGCCGGAATCCTTCTTCCTGCGAGGGCGCAGTAGAAACTTGGTAGCCCGCGGAACGCAGCGCGCCCTCAAGTTGCTGCCGCTTCGCATCGTCAGGCTCGACGATCAATATATTTTCGCGTTTGGGAGACAAATTGGGTGGTTTCCTTCGGGCGGCCTTTGGAGCAGACCCCGCCCCGTACCTTTGACGCGGGGCGGTTCCGAATGGACACAATTAAGTCACATCGAGAGCGGAATTTCAAATGGGAACCCGGTTTCGATTTACCTAAGGAATGTTCGGAGTGGATCGCGACTCTGCTTTGCGAGGAAATGCGACCGAGCGGTCTAAAGACAAACGCGCGTAAATTTGAGTCTGAAGCGGCCGAGATGCCGCGCGTCACGGATCTTCAGTATTTTCTAAGTACTCCGATGACGCGCCCCTGAATCTTGAGGTCGTTCGCGGCCACCATGATTGGCGCCATCTCTGAATTCGCGGGCTGTAGCCGAATCTTCCCGGCTCCTTCGCGATAGAACCTCTTCAGTGTCGCTTCTTCTCCGCCGATCAACGCCACGACTATATCGCCTGCGTTGGCCACCTGCGTCTGTTCGCACACCACGTAATCTCCATCCATGATGTGATCTTCAATCATCGAGCTGCCCTTCACTTGTAGTACGAAAGAGTTCCCGCCCCGGGCAAAATCACCAAGCGAAAGCGTTTCGCGCTCTTCCACCGCCTCCAGCGGCCGTCCCGCGGCGATCCTCCCGACCAACGGCAACTCTTGTACTCGCCGATCGCTGATCTGTTCCTTGACCGGCTTTGGCAACTGCAGGATTTCGATCGACCGGCTCTGGTTGTAGCCGCGGCGGATGAACCCTTTCTTCTCAAGCGTGGTGATGTGTTTGTGGACAGTCGCCAGCGAAGTCAGCTTCAAACCCTTGCCAATCTCCTCAAAGCTCGGCGCATAGCCGTGCTTGTTGTCAAAAGAAACCAGGTAATCCAGCACTTCTTTTTGGCGTTTTGTCAGGGCCATGGCGCGCCTCCGTAAGATCGAGTTTTCCACAGCCACTTTAGGCGAAAAGAAAGCGAACGTCAAGCAGCAAATTGTTTTCGCGTTACTTTCACTTCCCTCTGGTAGCACTTCTGGAAATGATACACGCACGAGTGGCAGGCACGTTTCCTCCCTGCTTGCGATTCGTTGGTGCCATTATGGGGGTTCTCGTCTTCCTGCGTTCGCTGTTTCTCGAAGAGGCTGCTGAGGCCCCAGCCGAGAAGACTTGACCCTTTGGGCTTCGGCGCAATCTGCGCATCGCTCGGCAGTCTTTCCCATAACGACACATTTGCTCTCACATGCCCCTCGCACCGCCATGTAAACCACGGTGTGGTATCCTTCTCCCGTAGGCTCCGGGCGGCTGGATGCTGTATCCAACCTGGTTTTCGCAATGCCCAACTAAAAAATCGAGCCACACTCCTTCGGGGGATTCGTCCGGGAGTTCAGTGAAAGCGGAGCCCTGGCCACTATGTCAACTTTGATGGAAACGCCGCCGGTAAAGCACAAGCGCGAGGTGATCGATCGCGCGGTCATTCGTTTCGCCGGCGATTCCGGCGACGGCATGCAGATTACCGGGAGCCAGTTCACGAATACCGTCGCTCTCTATGGCAACGACATCGCTACGTTCCCGGACTTTCCCGCGGAAATCCGTGCCCCTGCCGGAACCCTTCCAGGCGTCAGCGGCTACCAGCTCCATTTCTCTTCAAACGACGTCTACACGCCCGGTGACGCGGTCGATGTCCTGATCGCCATGAATCCCGCGGCGCTGAAGATGAATGTCGCCGACCTCAAGGCCAACGGCATCCTCATCGTAAATTCCGATGCCTTTGCGGAAAACGATCTTCGCAAAGCGAAGATGGATCACAATCCGCTTGAGGATCATTCGCTCGACAAGTACCGCCTGTTCTCCGTCGAACTGGAACGGCTCACCAAAACAGCGTTGGATGATCTAGGTCTCGACGCCAAATCCATCAGCCGCTGCAAGAACTTCTTCGCTCTTGGCATGTGCTATTGGCTTTACAACCGCTCGATGGATCCCACCGTCCGCTGGATTGAAGGCAAATTCAAGAACAAGCCTCTGCTCGTCGAAGCCAACAAGCTCGCCATGAAGGCCGGCTATTCCTACTGCGAAGCCACGGAAGCTTTTCAAATCAGCTACGAGATTCCGCCCGCGCAACTCGCGCCCGGCTTTTACCGCAATCTCAGCGGGAACCAGGCCCTTGCGCTCGGCTTCGTCACCGCCTCTGAAAAGTCGGGTCTGCGCCTGTTCCAGGGCAGTTATCCCATCACGCCCGCGTCGGACATTCTTCACGAGCTTTCGCAATACAAAGATTTCGGAGTGATGACCTTCCAAGCCGAAGACGAAATCGCCGCCATCACCAGCTCGATTGGCGCTGCTTATGCCGGCGCGCTGGCAATCACAACAACCTCTGGCCCAGGCATGGCGCTCAAGACCGAAGCGATGGGGCTGGCCGTAGCCGTCGAAATTCCGCTGGTCATTTGCGACATCCAGCGCGGCGGACCTTCCACCGGCCTTCCCACAAAAACTGAGCAAGCCGATCTCTTGCAAGCGCTTTTCGGCCGCAACTCCGAAGCCCCGATCCCCATCATTGCGGCAGCAACTCCCAGCGATTGCTTCTGGGCCGCTCTCGAGGCCAGCCGCATCGCCATCAAATACATGGTTCCCGTAATCGTTCTCTCCGACGGCTACCTTGCGAATGGTGCCGAACCCTGGAAGATTCCCAACGTCGATGAAATCCCCGCCTTCCCCGTCAAATTTGCGACGGAAACCAATGGTCCAAACGGCTATCTGCCATACAAGCGCGATCCACAAACGCTGGCGCGTCCCTGGGCTGTTCCTGGCACTCCGGGCCTCGAGCACCGCATCGGTGGCCTCGAGAAGCAAGACGTCACCGGCAACATCAATTACGAACCGCTGAATCACGAAAACATGGTGCGCATCCGCGCAGCCAAAGTTGCGGCCATCGTGCAGGAGATCCCCGACGCAGTTCCGGCGGGCGACCCCGAAGGCGATCTTCTGATCATTGCGTGGGGTTCGACACACGGGGCTATCACCGCAGCCTTGAAAGCGCAACGCGCGCGCGGCCGCAAAATCGGCCATGTTCATCTGCGCTATCTCAACCCGCTGCCTGAGAATCTGGGCGAGGTGATTCAACGTTATAAGACGGTCCTCGTGCCCGAACTGAACATGGGCCAGCTGCTTTGGGTCCTGCGCGCCAAATATTTGGTCGATGCCATCGGCCTCAACAAAATTCAGGGACGTCCATTCAAACAAGCTGAAGTCGAGCAAAAGATCGAAGAGCTTCTTGGGGAGATTTCGCAATGAGCACTGCCACGCTTCCGCCGATCACGCCTCTCACCAAGAAAGACTTCCAAACCGACCAGGAAGTTCGCTGGTGCCCCGGCTGCGGCGACTACGCGATTCTCTCGGCCGTTCAGTCTGTCTTTCCGGAGCTCGGCATCAAGCGTGAAAATTTCGTGGTCGTTTCCGGCATCGGCTGCTCCAGCCGCTTCCCGTATTACATGAACACCTTCGGCTTTCACACCATTCACGGCCGCGCACCTGCAGTCGCCACAGGCATCAAGGCTATTCGCCCGGATCTCGAAGTCTGGGTCGCCACCGGCGACGGCGACGCCCTTTCCATCGGTGGCAATCATTTGATTCACATGCTGCGCCGCAACGTCGGCCTGAAAGTTCTGCTCTTCAACAACCGCATCTATGGCTTGACGAAAGGCCAGTATTCGCCGACCTCCGAGATCGGCAAAAAGGCGAAGTCGACTCCCTTCGGTTCTCTCGACCGCCCATTCAATCCCATCTCTCTCGCCATCGGCGCGGAAGCCACCTTTGTCGCGCGCTCCGTCGACGTTTTCCAGCAGCACCTCAAAGAAACGCTGAAACACGCGGCCGCCCACAAAGGTTCCGCCTTCGTCGAGATTCTGCAAAACTGCAACATCTTTAACGACGGTGCCTGGTTTAATCTCACTGACCGCGACGCGCGCAGCGAGCATATCCTCCAGCTCGAGCACGGCAAACCGCTCGTCTTCGGCAAGAATCGCGACAAGGGCATTCGCCGTATGCCCGACGGCGATATTGAAGT
>JBARBE010000122.1:0-3416 GCA_049792735.1 Candidatus Acidiferrum sp. | reverse complement strand
GCGGAGCCGGATGATTTGCTTGCCCCGGCCGTCTTTTCCTGCGCTTTCGCCGGCGCATCCTGCGACAGCACCGCTACGCACATGCTCAACAACGCGATCCCAAGCAACAGATAATTTCGCTTCACGTCTCCCCCTCGTTTTTGCCAACAAATTGCGTCATGCGAATTTCGCCTCTATCTTCTCTTTTTATCGGCATAATTTCCACTCCGGGCGCCCGGCACAAAGTACAGGTTCCCCCGGCGCACCGATGGAACTCTCGTACTTTTGACCTTGCTAAAACCGTGTGTTAACTCTAGACCATGAGCCAGGAAACCCTCACACGAGCCTGGGAAATCCTTCAAGACGCGTATCAGGCCCAAATGGAAGGCGACTACGACCGGGCCGTCGAACTCTATCAATCGTCCCTCGAGCTGCACCCGACGGCGGAAGCGTACACGTTTCTTGGCTGGACCTATCATTTTCAGGGCCGCATCGAAGACGCCATCGCGGAGTGCAAACGGGCGATCGAAGTTGATCCGGAATTCGGCAATCCCTACAACGACATCGGAGCCTATCTCATCGAGCTGGGGCGTTTTGACGACGCGATTCCCTGGCTCGAACGCGCGACTGAAGCGCGACGCTATGAGCCGCGCCATTTTCCGCACTACAATCTCGGCCGCGCCTATCTGGGCAAAGAAATGTACGGTCGCGCGATGAGATGTTTTCAAGAGGCGCTCGAGGTCGAGCCGCGGTATTCTTTGGCGCGGCAGGCTCTCGCTTCTCTGCGCCGCATGGTTAACTGAAACAGCCGATTCTCACGGCACGAAGTTAGAAATTCAAATCCAGACAAGGCGTCCGGCGAAAATCCTGCGCTGCTCAGCGTCATGGGGTGGCTTTTTGCGCGGTGGGCTTGACGACGCGGTCGTAGATGAGGAGCAGGAGAGCGGTGATGAAGCCGACGGCGCTGATGGCCCACCAGGCGTGAGCGGGCTGGTGCTGAACTTCTCCGAAGTGGTGCATCATCCTGCCGCCGAACCAGCCTCCTACCAGTGAGCCAATTCCAAGCGGGAGAAAAGCGAAGCCCATATAAGTGCCTTGCTGGCCGGGAGGCGCGAGGCGGGAAATGTAGGCGTAGTAGGGGGGCTGCTGGATGATTTCGCCGATGGCGAGGACGGCGATGGAGACGACTGCGCCGGTGACCGTCGGCCAGAACGACAAGACTACCCACGACATGGAAGTAATCACCGTGCCGAGAATAACGGCGTGGAAGGGGGGAATTTTACGAGCAATGTAATTCACGATAAAGGTGAAGCAGACCACGATGGCTGCATCAGTGATGAGAATGAGTTGGACGCGGGCGCGTGGGTCCACATAGGTATGGAGGAAACCGGGCAGACTGGTGTATTGCTGCCAGTAGACAATCCAATAGCCCGTGAAAATCAGAAGGAAAATCAGGAAACGCGGCGGCCAGAGAATCGCGAGAAAGTTGCGCACGACTTGAAGGAGGCTGGGCGCGGGCACGTCGCCCGGTTTGCGCGGATCGCGGAAGAAAAAGAAGACCAGGAAAAACATCGCGAAGACGCTGAGAGCGGAGACTTGAAAAACCCTCTCGAGGCCCAGATGCCTTTGGGCCCAATCCGCGACGAAGGGGCCGGCGGTGCCACCGATATTCACCATGGTGTAGTAAATCGAATAGCCGAGGGTGCGGACATTTTCCTTGGAAGCGCGGGCGGTGGTGCCGACGACGCTCGGCTTTACAAGGGCGATGCCGAGGGCGGGAAGTAGCAGGATGACGCCGACAAACAGCGTGAGGGGGACGGCGTTGCGAACGGGGGCAAGCCAGGACGCGCCGATCGAGCCAATCAGAAAATACGCGGCCGCCAGAATCAAATAGGCCATCGAAAGCGCGCGGCGAAAGCCGAGTTTGTCCGCGACGGCGCCGCCAAAAATTGCCAGGAACCAAACCATACCGCCGAAGAAGCCGGTGAGCGAGTCCGTGAGCTCGGTGGAAAAAGCAAGGCGTTCATGGAGATAGAGGGCCAGCGAGGAAAACGCACCGTAATAGGATAGCCGCTCGAAGATTTCACTGGTGTTGGCGACCCAGAAAGGGCGTTCGAAACCGTCGCGAATTTCCTGGAGCCGCAGACTAACGCTCATCGATCCCCCATGGTGAAGTGCGCCCCCAGACCGAAGGAGTCCTGGGAATAGAGCGCGGGGATTGTAAAGGAGAATGGGCGAGAAAGAAGCAAGGAAGTAGCGGTGTAACGAAGTAAGGGTGACGAGCGGCGAGGCGCCGCGCATGCGTTGGCCACTCGGGATAAGCATCCATTGCAACCAGGCCGGAACTTTTGGTCGGCGGGTATCTGGTTAAGACGGGATCCCCCCTGCGGTTTTTTCGTAACTGTTCATTCTATGGAGTTTTAAGTCTTTTGTTTCGAAAGTGCTCATTTCACAGGAGTTACAGGCGTATTTTTCGTAAGTGCGAATTCTGCGCGAGTTAGCGGGCATGTGAGGAGGCGGGTCTAAAGACCCGCCACTACACAATCGGCGATGAACGGACCGGGCTAAAGCCCGACACCCCCAAGGGCAAGAGGGAGAGCTAAACGCGGAGGCAGAGAATACGTAGAGATTCGGGAGAGGGAGAAATGGGGTGGGGGGAGGATCGGGGCGCGCGCTTTCTCTTCGTTCGCTTCGAGGTTCAGGGTAAAGGCGAAACATACGGAGTGATAACAGGGTGTTGGCGATTTGTCAATTACTTTCGTTAGGTTACTGCATTGTTATTCGAACGAGGAGGCCGGATCCGAACGGGGGTGGCGGAAGTCGCGAGGTCTGAGAGACTTGGACGAGGAGTAACGCGCTTGTTACGGCTGTGGAAAGGTGTGGAAAAGTGCTGTGGCCGCCTTTTCCCGCTTAAACACTTCAACCTCGCCAGGGGGATACGATGTGACAGGGCTATTCCATGAACGCTCGATATTTGCAGATTTCTTGTGAACCCGCTAGACTAATCATCTAGATTATTAACCTAGGTTGTTCGAGAGGAGCCTGGCCATGCGCACCGTGGGGATATTTGAGGCGAAGCAGAAGCTGTCCGAGTTGGTGGACGGGGCGTCGCGGGGAGAGCGGATCCGGATTACGCGGCGAGGGAAAGTGGCGGCGGAGATTGGGCCGGCACAGGAATTGGTCGACCTCAAAGAGTTGTTCGCAAAGATGGATGAAATTCGGAAGCGCGCCAAGCCTCTTCCAAAGGGCGTGACCATAAAGGATTTGATCGAGGAGGGCCGGATGTGAGCGGCTTTGTACTGGACGCGTCTCTAACAGCCGCATGGTTTATTCCGGATCCCGAAACAGATTACGCCTTGAATGTCAGAAGCAGATTGGCAGTAGGCTCAACTGCTCTCGTTCCGTCTATTTGGGCCATTGAAATGGCAAATACGCTT
>JBARBE010000121.1:0-9224 GCA_049792735.1 Candidatus Acidiferrum sp. | reverse complement strand
TCGTCTTCCTGATCGAGCGCGACGTCCTTGAGCCACTTGGTGTAGAAGCCCGCGGTGTCAAAATTAAAGGAGGCCGTCGGGGCGAAGACTTCGGCGTCTCCGGTCCAACCGAGGCGCTCGTCGCGCTGCGGGCAATCGGTCGGCACATCGACGAAATTTCCTTTTTGACCCCAGATGATGTTGTGTTCAAGCTGGTTCAGCATGGGATTCGAGGTTTCAAAGGTGCCGGTGCGTTCCATGGCGGAATGCACAACGACTCCGGTAAAGTCATCCGGATTCACTTCGCCGTGCCAACCGCTAACGGCGACGTAGCGGAATCCTTGAAATGTGAAATGGGGCTCGAAAGTTTCCGTGCCCGCGCCTTTGCTGGTGTAACGAATGGTCTCTTGCGCCGAGCGAAGATTCGCGGTATAGAAATTTCCTTCTTTATCGAGCACTTCCGCATGGCGCAAAGTGACGGTGGCTCCCGCCGGAGCCGTCAGACGGAATTTCATCCAGCCGACCATGTTTTGTCCCATGTCGAGGACGGTATCGCCAGCCGGGGTGCGAAACACTTTCACGGGCTTCACTTCTTCGATTTCTCTTACGGGAGGCCCGGTCGGGGCGACGAGCTGGACTTTGGGCGCGTCAATAACCGTCACACCTTTCCAGTCGCCATCGTTGTAGCCGGTTTCATTCCAGCCAGTGCGCTCAAGGCGGGCGTCGTAGGTCTCGCCGTTATAAATGTCAGATTCGAGGATGGCGCCGGTTGCCGCTTTCCATTTGTCACCGGTGCCGATAATTTCCTGCGCGCCGTTCGTGTAGGTGATGACGAGTTGCGCGAGCAGAGCCAATTTCGTGCCGTATGAGTTTCTCATGGTGCCCCAAGCGAGCCGGCCGCGGAACCAGCCGTCGCCCAGCCTTGCGCCGATGCAGTTCTCTCCGTTTTTCAGCATATTGGTCACATCGTAGGTCTGATACTGATAGCGGAAATCGTAGGAGGTCCATCCCGGCGTGAAATATTGGTCGCCGACGCGTTTGCCATTTAGCGACATTTCGTAAAGACCCATGGCGGTGGCGTAAAGACGCGCCCGTTCAATTTTCTTCTTCACCGAAAATTCACTGCGCAACATCGGCGAGGGGTTCGACTTCGCTTCATCTTCCACGAGATCCGGCGTAATCCATTTGGCTTTCCAATCGGCGGGATCGAGCAGGCCCATTTCCCAGTGGGCGGGCTTGCTCCAATCGGATATGTGGCCGTGATTATCGGCTACCCGCACGTCCCAGTAATAGATTCGCTCGCTTACAAGCGTTGGCCCTCCGTATTCCACTTGGATCGAGGCGTCCGACGCCTGTTTCCCGCTCTCCCAAATCACTTTTCCTTTTGTTAACTCCGCTTCGGATGCCGCTACGCGCACTTCGTAGGTTGTCTGCATGACGCCTTTTTCGGCCGTGCTCAATTCCCAGCTGAATCGCGGCTTTGCGACATCAATCCCCAGCGGATCGATCTTGTATTCGCATCTCAGATGCGTGGCTTCGAGCGGCATTTCTGTTTGCGCGGCGAGGGCAAACGGAGCAACCACCGACCCCGCGAATGCCAGCAGGATCGCCGTGCCACAACCCGAAACAGCCATTTTCCATTTCACTTGCCGCCTCCTCGAGCGCATAGCAGCTTCTCTGTTACCAGACATAAGTTCCCACGGACCCCGATTTCAACTCTGTCTTGAATGTCCTGCCGCGGTACAAAACATCGAAAGTTTGCTCCGCCCTGGCGTGATTTACAACAATCAAGACGACTTTTCCTCCGGGCGCTTTGAACGCCACGTTTGGAAGTGCTGGCGAAGAAGTGGAAGCGACGCGAACGGAACCCGGCCGAACAAATTTTGAGAAATGCGCCATGGCATAGTACGCCAAGTTTCGGGTGACTTCATTTCCATCGATGGTGACTGCTCCCTGACAGATCGGGCAGCCTCCGTTATTGGTATGAGGTTCAAATTTGGAATTGGCAGCGAGATTCCAGAGAAGAACGTTGCGGCTCCAGTTCTGGAGTGCGCCGATGAACGTTCCCACGACAGGTTCGGCAATGGAGATTCGGGAAGGCTCCGTGGGCTCGACGGCCATGTACTCGGTGAAATACAGATTCTTGTGAGGAAAGGCTTTGTGCACTTCGCTCATGGCCTCGATCTTCCCTTCGTACAAGTGGAAGCCGGAGCCGTCCACATAACGATTGGCGCGGGGATCGTTGAGAATCGAGAGCGGGTACTCGGGAACGTTGCAGTTGTGGTCGTAAAGAATAATTTTTGTGCGAATATGGGCGGCTTTGAAGACGGGGCCGAGATTATTTTGGATGAAGTCCGCTTCTTCGGCGGCGGGCATCACCATGCTGGGAGTATTTTTCGGATTGAGAGGTTCATTCTGAACCGTGATCTCGGCGATTCTGACGCCTGCGGCTCTCATGCCCTCGATGTATTTCACGAAATAGCTTGCGTAGGCGCCGTAATACTCGGGTTTTAGCTTTCCGCCTTTCGCGTTGTCATTTGTTTTCATCCAGGGAGGCGCAGACCAGGGAGAGCCGAGAATTTCGATTTTCGGGTTGATGGCCAGAATTTCTTTCAGGACGGGAATGACTTCGGCACGGTCGGGATCGAGGCTGAATTTGGCGAGTTCTGGATCGGTTTGGCCCGCGGGCAGGTCATCGTAGGAATAGACATGGTCGTTCAAGTCGGAAGAGCCGATGCTGATTCTGAGATAGCTGATGCCGATAGCGTTGCCGTCGACTCCGAAGAGCTCGTGCAGCAGCGCTGAGCGCTTTGCAGAGTCCATGTGGATGAGGTGCTGGGCGCTGCCGCCGGTCAGAGCAAATCCAAAGCCGTCGATGCTCTGGAATTTCTTGTGGTCATCGATTTCGATCTTCTGTTCGTCGGCGGACGGATGCGTATTGGCTTTGGAAAAATGTAAGAGAGGCTGCTGCTCCTCGAAGACGGCAGATTTGTCGGCATTGGTGAGCCAGAGCTGAACGTCTTCGCGTTCTTGACCGCACAGCGACGCGGGCACAATCGTTAATACAAAAACGCAGATACATCTGACCAACCTTGACTTCATTGCGCCAACTCCTGCGGTCTCTGCAGCTGACATCGTTCATGCCAGCATCGAGACCGAGAAAACTCGATGCAATAAGCTTGTCCAGAGAAAGCCACCGTTATTGGCGTGTCATCAAACTTTCGCGCGCGTCGTGATCTAGCGCCAAGTCGATGCAGGTCCAGGCCATGGCTAGGGCGCCGTCCTCGAGGGCTTTGTCGGCGTCTGGAGTAATGCAATGGGCGGTGAATTCGGGTTGGTGGTTGACGGCGGGCAAGGAGTTGATGCCGATCATGGGGTGGATAGAGGGCATGGCGAGGGATACGTTGCCCATGTCGGTGGAACCGGTGGGGCGGGTTTCCCATTCTCCCATGTTGGGATAGGAGCGCCCCAAGCCTTCGGAGTTTTTGCGATAGAAGTCGGCCATCGGCGCATTGTGGCGCATTTCGGCGTACGGCTTGTCGCCGCCGGTGATCGAGAGTTTGGCGCCGGTGGCGAGGGCGCCGGCTTCGAAGCAGCGGTAGACTTTGGGGCGGAGTTCGGCGAGTTGATCGAGGGTTTCGGAGCGAATGATATATTTGGCGGAAGTGTGGGCGGGGACGACGTTGGGAGCGGCGCCGCCGTTGGTGACGATGCCATGGATGCGATCGGTCGAACGGATGTGCTGGCGGAGGAGGCCAATCGCGGTTTGGGCGATGGTGAGGGCGTCGGCGGCATTGACGCCGAGTTCGGGAAAGGCGGAGGCGTGGGACTCCTTGCCCGTGCAATGAACTTCGAACATGGAAGCGGCGATGATTTTGGCCTGGACCATATCGAAGGGAGCGGGGTGAACCATCATGGAGGCGTGGATGCCAGCGAAGGCGCCGCGTTCGAGGAGGAGGATTTTGCCGCTGGCGTTGCCAACTTCTTCGGCGGGCGTGCCGATGACGCTGATGGTGAGGCCAACCTCGTCGGCCACTTTGGCGGCGGCCAGAGCTGCGCCGACCGCCGAGGCGGCGATGATGTTGTGGCCGCAGGCGTGGCCGATACCGGGAAGGGAGTCGTACTCGGCACAGATGGCGATGTGAAGAGGGCCGGAACCAGCGCGGGCACGGAATGCGGTGGGAAGATCGCAGATGCCTTTTTCTACTGTGAAGCCGGAGTCGGCCAACGAATCGCAGATCCAGGACGAGCTTTTCTCTTCTTCAAAACCTAGCTCGGGATGAGCGTGGATGCGATGACTGAGAGCGATCAGGCCGTCACGCGCGGATTGAAAACGTTCTTTGGCTGCGGATTTTGCGTCCATGGGAACCCCCTTCCGAAGCACTTCCCAAGCAAACGATAGGATAGTTCAAAACAGGCGAGTGACGTATTCACGCATTTGATGCTTCCAGTAGGGCCAGTCGTGGCCGCCTTCAGGGCCCCAATTATCGAGCGAATGATGGATGCCTTTGCGGGAGAGGATTTCGGAGAGGCGATAGGTGGGGCCGCTGTTCTCCCATTGGCCTGTTCCGGTGGTGAGATGGATGTCGCAGGTGCGGATCTGATCATAGAACCAGGGATCGCTCATGTTCGCGAGGTAGTCGACGGGATTGTTGAAATAGAAATTGTCGTCATACATGCCGTCCATGAAATTGCGGACGTCGTAGACGCCAGACATGGCGAAGCAGCGCTTGATGACGTCAGGATGCTTGAAGAGAGAGTTGGCGGCGTGATAGGCGCCGAAAGAAGCGCCCATGGTGGAAATGGCGATGCCGGGGCTTTGGCAATTGTCCCAGATGAAGGGAACGACCTCTTCGCGAAGATAGGAATCGAAGACGGACTGGACGTAGCTGCGGTGAAATGGGTGCGCGCCTTTGTTGTAGAAGCTGAGGCCGTTGATGGAATTGATGCTGAAGACTTTGATTTTGCCGCCTTCGATGAAATCAGCGAGAGCACCGATCATGCTTTGGCCTTCGAGTTCGGTTTCGTCGCCGGCGCTGGTGGGAAAACCGAGAATGGGTTGGCCCCAATGGCCGTGGACAATAACGCCGAGGTCGAGGCCCAGGCGGGGAGAATGCCAGCGGTGATATTCGCGTTTCATAAGATGGGCCTCGCAGAGTGCGCGGGGAGGGAAAGTATGCCAGCCCAGGAGGGGCGGCGGCAATGGAATTGAAGTGGAGAACAATGGGTGCGGGCGGTGTATATTTGAGCGAACGAGAATTGAAGACGGAGGCTCTCCAGATGGCGACTCCCACGACAACGAACCGCCCGACGCCGGAACGCATTTTCATGACGATGAATGCGTTTCAGCATACGGAAGCTTTGAAAACGGGGATAGAGCTCGACGTTTTTACTGCGATTGGCAGCGGAGCGAATACTTCGGCTCTTCTGGCGGCGAAAACGGGCGCTGCTGAGCGCGGCGTGCGGATTCTCTGCGATTTTTTGACGATCATGGGTTTCTTGACGAAGGAAAATAGGAGCTATGGGTTGACCGAGGAGTCCGCACTTTTTCTCGACCGGCGATCGCCGGCTTGTCTTTGCACGGTGACGGGATTTCTTGCCAGCGGCTGGCATAAGAAAAATGTAGAGGCATTGACAGCGGCGGTGCGCAAGGGAGGAACGGCGGGGCCGCAGGGAGACAATACCAAGCCGCAAGATGAGGTGTGGGTGGCGTTTGCGAGATCAATGGCGCCCTTAACGACGCCGGCGGCGAACTTTATCGCTGGGCTTATCGGCGCGGAAGAAGGGAAACCATGCAAGGTGCTGGATATCGCGGCCGGGCACGGGAATTACGGGATCACGATTGCGAAGAAAAATCCTAACGCGCAGATCGTTGCGGTGGATTGGCCGTCGGTGCTGGCTGTGGCGGAAGAAAATGCGCACAAAGCCGGCGTTTTCGAGCGGTATACGACGCGGCCGGGAAGTGCGTTTGAAGCGGACCTGGGCAGTGGATACGATTTCGTGCTGCTAACGAATATTTTTCACCATTTCGATCGGGCGACGTGCGAGAAATTGATGAGGCGTGTGCACGCGGCGCTGAAAACGGGTGGAAAGGCCTTTACGCTGGAGTTTGTGCCTAACGAAGACCGCGTGACTCCGCCGGCAGCGGCGGCGTTTAGTATGAACATGCTCGTGGGGACCGATGCGGGGGATGCGTACACGTTTTCGGAATATGAAACAATGTTTCGAAATGCCGGGTTTGCGAAGACAAGCTTGCATCAAGTGGTGGGGATGCCGCAGCAGGTGATGGTCTGCGAGAAAACACTATGAAAAAGAAAAAACTGTCAAAGAAGAAGGCCAAGGCAACGCCGTCGAAGAAAGCGCGAAGCTCGGACGCTGCTTTGCGCGAGCAGGTGGTGTATCTGCTAAAGGGCGGTGGGGCGCACGTTCATTTCATGGACGCGCTGGATGGTTTCACCGCGGGGAAACGAGGGATTTTCGCGAATGGGCTGCCGCACACGGGCTGGCAACTGCTTGAACACGTGAGGCTCGCGCAGTGGGACATTTTGGAGTTCAGCAGAAATCCGAAACACGTCTCGCCGAATTTTCCGGACGGATATTGGCCGAAGGTGCCGATACCTCCCAACGAGAAAGCGTGGGACGACAGCGTGGCCATGTTCCAGCGCGACCTCCAAGACATGGTGAGGCTGGTGCAAAGCGCGCGGAACGATCTTTTCGCGAAAATACCTCATGGACAAGGGCAAACGATTTTGCGGGAAGCGCTGCTGCTTGCGGATCACAACTCCTACCATCTCGGGCAGCTTGTGGATCTGCGCCGCTCGCTTGGCGAGTGGTCGGAGGCGTAGTTGGCACGGGGTTGCACGCGCGGGGATTAGCGGTAGGATGTTGGGCTTGGAGCTCATCACGGATAGCGGGCTTGCGCGGCGGAGGCATCATGATTCGAATCGAAAATATGCATAAAAACGGCGATTTACTGGGGAGCGGCCGACGCGAATTTTTGAAGGGGGTGCTGGGAGCGGGCGCCTTTGTGCTCGGCGTTTCCGTGATGCCGGAGGGACTTTTCGCGGCGGGGGTTAGCGGCAGCGCGGGCGATCCATTTCCGCCCGCAGCAGAAGCGCCCCTGCGGCCGGGCGTTTATTTGGCGATCGACACGGATGGGACGGCGTATATCGTGGCGCATCGGTCGGAGATGGGAAACGGAGTGCGGACATCCCTGCCGCGCATCGTTGCGGATGAGTTGGATGCGGATTGGGCGCGGGTGAAGGTGGTGCAGGCGATCGGCAGCGAAGAATATGGCGACCAGGATACGGACGGCTCGCACTCCGTGGTGAGCTTTTTTGTTCCGTTGCGCGAAGCGGGAGCGACGGCGCGGCTGATGCTAGTGCGCGCGGCGGCGCAGAAGTGGGGCGTGCCGGAAGCGGAATGCTCGACAGAATTGCACCACGTCTACCACAAAGCGTCGGGGAAAAAGACTGGGTATGGCGAATTGGCGATGGCGGCTTCGAAATTGGAAGTGCCGAAGAAAGAAGAGCTGAAGCTGAAGCCGCGCAGTGAATGGCGCTACATCGGAAAGTCCGCGGCTGGTTACGATTTGAAGGCGATGTGCACGGGCAAAGCCAAGTACGGACAGGACACGCGGATGGACGGCATGTTGTATGCGAGCATTGCGCACCCGCCGGTGCTGGGCAGCACGGTGAAATCGCTAGACGATTCGGCGGCATTGAAGGTGGCTGGTGTGAAGCAGACGGCGACCATCGAGACGTTTAAGCCACCGGTGCTTTTCCAGGCGCTGGGTGGAGTTGCCGTGATTGCGGACAGCACTTGGGCGGCGTTTCAAGGAAAGAAACAATTGAAGATCGAGTGGGAGAATAGCTCTCACGATGTATTCAGTTCGGATCCGTACAAAAAGGAATTGCAGGAAACGGCGCGGAAGCCGGGAAAAGTTGTGCGCGAGCTTGGCGACGTGGACGCGGCATTTGCAAAGGGCGGAAAAATCGTCGAGGCAGAGTACTACGCGCCGCTGCTGGCGCATGCGCCGATGGAGCCCCCCGCGGCACTGGCGGTTTATCGCGACGGAAAAGTGGAAGCCTGGGCGCCGACGCAGAGTCCGGTCGGCGCACGAGATGCGATCGCGGCGGCGGTGGGAGCAAAGAAGGAAGACGTGACGGTGCACGTAACGCTGCTGGGCGGGGCGTTTGGGCGGAAATCGTTTCCGGACTTTGCGGTGGAAGCAGCTGTGCTTTCAAAAAAGACCGGGAAGCCCGTGAAAGTCGTTTGGAGCCGCGAAGACGACATCAAATTTGATACCTACCATTCGGTTTCCGCGATGTATATGAAAGCGGCGCTGGGCGCGGATGGAAAGCCGACGGCCTGGCTGCAGCGAACGGTGTTTCCGCCCATCGGCTCAACTTTCAATGCTGGCGCTGTTTATTCCGACGCGGATGAGCTAGGGCTTGGTTTTAGCGATTTGCCATTTGCGATAGCGAATCAGCGTTCGGAAAACGGGCCGGCGACGGCGCATGTGCGCATCGGCTGGCTGCGCTCCGTGGCGAACATTTATCATGCGTTTGGGATTCAGTCATTCGAGGATGAGCTTGCCTACGCGGCGGGAAAAGATCCTGTCGAGTACGCTCTGACGCTGCTGGGGCCGGACCGCATTATTCCGAAGAGCGAGCTGCCGAAGGATTACACGAATTACGGCCATGATTATGCCGAATATCCGATCGACACGGCAAGATTCAAGCGCGTCGTGGAAATCGCCGCGGAGAAAGCGGGCTGGGGAAAGAAAAAGCAGGGCAACGGAGCCGGCATGGGGCTCGCCTTCCACAGGAGCTTCCTGACGTACGCCGCCTCGGTTGTTCAGATGCACATCGACGATGCTGGGCGCGTGCATCTCGACAGCGTGGACACCGCGCTGGATGCGGGCACGGTCGTGAACCCGGACATGGTGAGGAATCAATTTGAAGGCGCGGCTGTGATGGGGACGAGCGTGGCGTTTTATGGCGCGATCACGGCGACGAACGGCGTGATCGACCAATCCAATTTTGATACGTATCCCATGGCGCGGATGAATACGGCACCGCGCGAAGTGCGCGTGCATATTGTGCCGAGCGATGCGCCTCCTGGGGGAGTGGGCGAGCCGGGGTTGCCTGCGTTTGCGCCGGCGCTCTGCAATGCAATTTTTGCCGCGACGGGCAAGCGCATCCGCGAATTGCCTCTTTCCAAAGCGGGCTTGGCCTAACGTG
>JBARBE010000120.1:0-2402 GCA_049792735.1 Candidatus Acidiferrum sp. | reverse complement strand
ATCGGCGTCTCGCTCCCGGTCTTGGCAGGAGTCGGCAAACGCGTTTCGAGAATGTGCAGCCGCATCACGTTGCGCACCGGGTCGTGCAGCACCAGCGTAAGAAAATCAAAATCCACGACGCAATGCAGCCGTTCCGCAAGGTCGTGAAAAAGTGCGGCCAAATCGCGGTGCTGCGCAATCGATTCCGCCACTTCGAGCAGCGCTTCGAGCTGACGCCTCGAGTGTTCCAGCGGCGCTTCGGGAGTTGTTTCATGCGCGGAAATCGCGGGATCCGCCATATCCGCCAGAATAGCATCCGGCTTGCCACGCGCTCAACCAAAGCCGAAACTTCGGACCGCTAAGCCCGCCGATTTGCGGCCGAGCGTACCGACCGTCTCTTCATGTGTCCTGTTTCAAGGCCCGAGCGACGACGAATCAACTGTCCGGTAATTCGACTTACCAGGGGTTAGTCAATTTTTTGAGTAGAATTGTCAAGCGAGACATAGTTAACTCTTCGACAAGTAGGTCAACGCCAAGAGTTCGGCGCAGCCTCTAATCGGGCGAAGATTGAGCATGGCGTTACCGACAAAACCGCGGAGGGGCCCATCCGTGCATTTCTCAGAGCAGACGATTTTGGAAACCCAGAGAGGCGACTGGTCCTGTCGAGGACTCACGTTATTTGCAGTTCTGGTGGCGGCAATGCTCGCCGGCTGCGGTCATGCGAAAGCGAACACCGAAGGCGCAAAGTCCTGCATTAGAATTCAGCAATCTGTCCCAGAGTTTCTGAGCGTGGATGATGCGGGAAACTCGACGGAGCCGGTACGCATCACCATCGAGGCCCGAGGGGAATCCGGGGACCTGAAGCGGGGTGAAATCATTTATACAGAGGACGGCGTTGTAATCAGCACCACGCCGATAGGGGATTTACACCCTGGAGTACAAACAGTCACCGTTGCGGCGGGTCTACACACGACTTCGTCGTCTGCACTTTTCGAGATGGCCCTGCCCGAGCCGGACGGATCGGAAGGCCCTGCTCTCAGCCTAGCTTTGAATAGCCCAGACTCCGTCCCGCCGGTTGCAGCACCTCGCCCGGCTCCAAGCGCTTCGGAAACGGACGAAGAGACGGACCAACCCATTGCGACAATCGCTCCCGGAGTGGACCGGCAAGAGGCCGAATCCATTCGACAATTCCGAGTTGACGAGGTAGGTGAAACTTACGCTGACGGATTCATCAAGCTAACCAGCGGCGACGATGCGAATTCGGCGCAAACCATCACACTCCACGGGGTGAACTTCAAAGATGGCATGCTGGTCCGCTTCCGCACGACGAAGGGCGGAAAGCGCGTGGAGGCCACCTCGCCGCTTATGCATACGACAACGATAGCCACCCTTGAGAAACCAGACTATCCTCCGAGCAATCCTTCGTCGCTGATGAGTGCAACTGTTGTTGTTCCTGTGAAAATCACACACGATGCGAAAGGGCAGTTCTCGGTCCGCACCGTACGCGCTGAAAGTAGCGACTCTTGCAAATAGTAAAGCGTTATCAAATTCCCTGATAGGTCCTAGTAAACGCGGTTACCGACCATGTGAAGTCCTAGAACTTGACTTGTCCGGTCTGGCGACTAACCGCAATAGGTTATGGAGGCCATAATTCGACGAGAGCTGAATATCGGCGGAGGTAAGTGAGAACGACTGTTCCTCACTGAATGAGGAGGATTATATGTTCCGCGAGGTTTTATTTGTTTTGTTTAGTGTCGGCTGTGCATATCCGGCTTTGGGCCAGTGCAGCGCAGCCGCGTCTAACTCGCTAACGACTCGTTGGGGTCATGAAAATGCCGTCTATGTAAATTCCAAGCCGATCAAAAAACTGCGCGGAAATGTGCTGCTTGGCTTTGGAAAGCCTGACGTATTGAAGGACGGAATCCTCGTCGAGGTGTTCGATCACCCCGAATTGGCGATGGGCGCCGATCCAACCCGCAAGGGTCAGAAAAGACTGATGGCGTGTGTGACACGAAAAGACGGAGGGTTCTCGTTTGACCTTCCGGCAGGCAAATATGAGCTGCGATGCAGTAAGCCAACCGAATGGAACTGTACATCCGTCATTGTGGAAATAAACGCGACGGGATCATCCAAGCCACTGAGTGTGCAATTAGACTTGGCGGACTGATCGGGGTCAACTCTTGATAAACGCGGTTATCGGAGAAGTGGTGTCGCCCTGACGCTTCACCGCGACCTGCCACACATCGGCACTCGGTTGGCTCGGGGGTACGAATTTCGTGCGATTGCCCGTGCAGAATGGCTGGAGTAAACTCCGGGGCGAGTGCCGGATACATCTTCCATTACTGGACGCACGATCTCCCATTACTCCGTCCTCGAAAAGCTTGGCGGCGGAGGCATGGGGGTTGTCTATCGCGCCTTAGACA
>JBARBE010000119.1:0-5705 GCA_049792735.1 Candidatus Acidiferrum sp. | reverse complement strand
CTGACGCGGCTGGACTGAGCGACGACTGCGGAGTTACTTTTGCGTTCGTCGTGATCGTCCACAAAGTTGACGGTGACTTGCTAGTTCTGTAGTTTCGCCAAGGGCGCTTCGAGCACACATCCCATGCCGGGGGACTACCATGGATGAGAAGAGTGGATCTTCAATCTCGCGGCGTGAGTTTGCCCGTCGCGCAGCCATCGTTTCTGCCGCCTCTCTTGTGCCGCCAGGTGCAACGACCACGTACTCCACCGTCCGACCGTCCTCTCCGCAGCAACCTTCCGAAACGCCGCTATTGCCGCCGGCAAGTCAGGCAGAATCAGAAGCTCGCTTTCAAGCAATCCTCTCCGTTTATGGCTCCCGATTTTCTGATTCGCAAAAAGCCGAGCTGCGGCGGCTAAGTTTCCTGGCGCAGCCCCCGCTAGACCGCTTGCGCGCATACAAAATCGAAAATGGCGATGGCCAGGCACTCTATTTAAAACCGCTCGTCGAAAGGGAAAAGAATCCCGAGCCAACGACGATTTCCCACAAAACCGCTGAGCCCGCGAGGAAACCCTAGGGGAACGAACGATGCCCTCCGAAGAAATCTTCTATCTACCGCTCAGCGAACTCGCTAAGCGAATCGAAACAAAGAAGCTCTCTCCGGTCGAACTGACACAAATGTACCTCGACCGGAGCACGGAGCTCGGTCCTCGTTTCAATGCGTATGCACGTTTGACTCCCGAAATCGCCATGGATCAGGCGAAAGCAGCGGAAAAAGAAATTCTGCACGGCCACTACCGCGGGCCACTACACGGAATTCCCTATGCGGCAAAAGATTTATTGGCCGTCAAAGACATCCCGACAACCTGGGGAGCAAAGCCCTACGCGAATCAAATCTTCCCCTACAATGCGACAGTCATTGAACATTTGAATCGCGTTGGGGCGATTCTCATCGGAAAAGCCGCCATGATCGAATTGGCTGGCGGAATGGGCTACCGGTTTGCTTCAGCTTCACTGCAAGGCGCTGCGAAAAATCCCTGGAACACGAACTGTTGGACATGCGGCTCTTCCTCTGGTTCTGCAGCGATCGTTGCCGCCGGTCTCGCGGCATTCGCCATTGGCAGCGAAACTTGGGGTTCGATCATCTGTCCCTCCGCATTCTGCGGCGTCAGCGGCCTGCGGCCCACCTACGGACGCGTAAGCCGCTACGGCGCGATGGCGCTTGCGCCTTCGATGGACAAAATCGGTCCTCTCGCGCGAACCGCCGAAGATTGCGCGCGTGTTTTTGCTGCGATTGCCGGCCACGACCCCAAAGATCGCAGCACCCTGCCGATTGACAAGGCTGCCTTCACATACTCTCCGTCCTTGGATCTAAAGGCGCGTCCAATCAGAGTCGGTTGGCTGAAGAATGCTTGGAAACAATTGGATTCAGGAGTCGCAAAGGCCCTTCTAGGCGCTGAAAGAGTCGTCCGCAAATATTTTGCGAGCACGAAAGCAGCAGTTCTCCCCGAAGGTCCATGTGAAGACGCGGGCAACGTTATCGTGGCAGCCGAGTCCGCCGCTTCGTTTCGTACGTTGATTCGTTCCGAAAAAGTCAGCGAATTGGCTGATCCCCTGGGGCAACTTGCCGGCTACGTCAACGAACAATACTCAGCCGCCGATTACTTGCGCGCGCTTAGTGTCCGAGAAATCCTACAGAAAAAAGTGGAAGCACTCTTTGATTCGTTTGACGTCCTGGTGACTGCCGCCCAACCCGTTCCCGCTTCGCCGCTTGAGACCAACCTGGAGACCGACCTCTCTTTTCCGGATCCTCTCGGCGGCATCGGCAATCTCTGCGGTCTTCCCGCCCTTTCCGTGCCCTGCGGGTTCACGGAAACAAATCTTCCCGTTGGATTGCAGTTCGTGGGGCGTGCCGGAGACGACTTTGCGGTGATCAAGGCTGCGCACACCTTCCAGCTTCATACCGAATGGCACCACAAACATCCAAGAATTGCCTGATTACATTTAAATGAATTGGAAGTAACGCGGACGTTAGACGCTGGCGGAGTCGTTGAGAGCTTCCCGTACTGCGCGAAGAATACTTCCGCGACTGAAAGGCTTCGTGAGCAGCCTCATATCCGCATCCGCCTGCGCCGTTTCGGCGGCCGTCTGTTCCGTGTAGCCAGACATGTAAATCACCCCAACCCCAGAATGCTGGTGCTGTAATCGTCGCGCGAGTTCTCGGCCGGTCATGCCCGGCATAACCATATCGGTCACCAGCAAGTCGATCGCGGCTTTGTGCTCCGTCGCGAGACGCAACGCCTCCGCGCCATTGAACGCTTCGATGACCGTGTATCCTCCCGATTCGAGAAATTCTCGCGCCACTTCGCGCACGTCCTGCTCGTCTTCCGCAAGCAAGATCGTCTCCGTCCCGCGTGGCGCCTCCGCAAGGGCTGCTGGTATGCTGGCTTTGTCTTCGGGCTGGTCCACGCGCGGCAGATAAATCTTGAACGATGTCCCCTTGCCCACCTCGCTATACACCCAAATAAAGCCGCCGCTCTGCTTCACAACGCCATACACGGTCGCGAGGCCGAGTCCCGTTCCTCTGCCGGGTTCTTTGGTCGTAAAAAACGGCTCGAAAATGTGCGCCTGCGTTTCCGCGTCCATCCCCGTCCCGGTGTCGGACACAGCGAGCAATACGTACCTTCCAGGTTGCACAATCGGATGCATCGTGCTGTAAGTGCGATCCAGCTCCGCATTCGAAGTCTCGATAAGCAGCCGCCCGCCGGTGGGCATGGCGTCTCGCGCGTTCACCGCCAAATTCATAATGATTTGTTCCATCTGGCTGGCGTCCGCGCGAATAGCGCCCAGGTCCGGCGCTATGCGAATCCCAAGCTCGACGTCCTCGCCGATCAGCCGCGGCAGAAGCTTCCCCATATCTTCAACGACGCCGTTCAAATTCATTACACGAGGTTGCAGCACCTGCATGCGGCTGAACGCCAGCAACTGTTTCGTCAACGCCGCCGCGCGGTCCGCAGCTCGATCGATCTGCGCAATTTTTCGCGACATCCGGTCCGCCGGCGGCAGCGCATTCATCAGCAGCTCGGTATGCCCCTTGATGACCATCAAAAGATTATTGAAATCGTGCGCCACGCCACCGGCCAAACGTCCGACAGCCTCCATCTTTTGTGCCTGCCGTAGCTGCTGCTCCAGGATGTGCCGCTCGCTGATGTCTTGCGCCACGACCAGCCGCACTTTCCATCCCGCGTAGTCCAGCTGATGCGAAATCACCTCGGCTTCAAATTGCGTTCCATCTTTCTTGCGATGCTTGCAAACGCCCTGAAAACGACCCGCGCCGCCATTTTCCTCCACCTCTTCCTTGCCCACGGCGCGTGGATCTTCGGGGCGAATGTCGTGCAAGGTCATCCGGCTGAATTCTTCCGCTCCAAAACCATACTGCCGAATCGCGGCATCGTTCACTTGGATAAACTGCAGCGTCTCATCGTCCATCACCCAAGTGGGTAGCGGGTTGTGCGAAAACAGCAGCCGAAACACAGCTTCGCTCTTGCGCAACGCTTCCTCGGAACGCCGCCGTTCAATTGCCAGAGCAATGTGGCCCCCCACGGAATCCAAGAACTCGAGATCACGCATGTCGTAAGCGCTCTCATTTTGATAGTGCTGTACAACGAGAACCCCAATGGTCTCGGTCGGAGTTTTCAACGGTACGCCCAGCCAAGCCGGCGACGGCGAACCCACTAGTTCGACCTCGTCTTCCTCCACAAGGCGGTCAAACTCGGATTGGGGAATGAGCATCCCGCTTCCCGTTCGAAATACGAACGCCGTGCAGCTGCGCCCGACCTTCTGCGGCGGTGGCGCAGTATCGAACTGGTCCACAAAAAACGGGAAGGAAAACGTGTCTTCCTTCGGGTTGTGGAGTGCCACGAAGCAATTTTCTGCGTACAAAACTTTTTTTAGTGCCTGGTGAATGCCCTCGAGCAGTTCATCGAGGTTGGCCGTCTGATTTAAGGCGTGCACCACTTCCGAGATAACCTGCCGCTCCGCTTCCATGCGGTGTAACGCAGTCACATCAAGAAAACTCGCGGCCAATCCGTCGAAACCGGAACTGTCCCGAAAATGCGTGATCGTTGCTTCGTACCATCGCCACTCGCCAGACTTGCTTCGCAGCCGGCAGCGTCCTTTCCTCGAACCGTGCCGTGCACTCGCAAGTCCCTGCAGACACTCCTGCATTACCTCCAGGTCGTCCGGATGGAAAAAGTCCGTCACCGCCCGTCCAGACAGATCCTCCGGCCGCAAGCCTTGGATGTTCGCGGCTCCCCCGTTCGCCTGGAGCACAATTCCGTCTGTGCTGAGAATGACTAGAAGCTCGCGCGCGTAGTCCAGCAACGCGAGAAGCTGCTCTGGAGTGACCGTCACATTTTGAGCGAGAGAAGGGCGTTGTGACATAGGGTCGCAGCTAGCGTAAACGTTTTCGTACCCCAAAGGACCGCGGAGGATGCGAACTCCTCCGCCTTACGATCGCGTTCTAGAACGACCTAACTGGTAGTAGTTTTGCGAAACGATTTAATCATACCGGATTGGCAGTATCTGACCAGATGATCGGTTCCGCGGTGTTGCGAAAACATGACTGTCCGGAAGTACAGGTAAAGCGGTTCAATCCGGCTCCGTTCTAATCCTTCCGTTCTTTCCACCCTGCGGTTAGCGTGTTAACCTCCCTTTTGTTTCCGCTCAAATCGGGCTCCACGAGTCTGCACAATTCTGCTGCGTGCTAGGAGGCAACGTGCCATCGCATGACATCTGGAAAGATATGTTCGTCCTCGGCCTTCCTCTGCTGGAGAAAATTCTTCGCCCCATCATCGTTTACGCGTTCCTGGTAGTGAGCCTCAGGCTCTCCGGAAAACGCGAACTGGTTCAGCTCAACCCCTTCGACCTCGTCGTCTTGCTCACTCTCTCCAATACCGTGCAAAACGCGATCATCGGCGACGACAACAGCGTCTCCGGCGGCCTGATCGGTGCCACTTCCCTTCTTGCTATCAACTACCTTGTGGTTCGTTTTCTCTACGGGCACAGCAAACTCGAAGAGATAGTGGAAGGTCAAGCGGATGTCTTGATCGAGGCTGGGAAAGTAAACAAGGCCCGTTTGAAGAAGGAGTTGATCACTACCACTCAGCTCGAAGCCGCCGCCAGAAAACAGGGATTCGACTCCCTTCATGACGTCGACAGGTGCATCTTGGAACCCGGGGGCACGCTCTCCTTCGTCGGCAAAAGGCCAGCTTCCGAAGAGGTCCGCCACCAGGAATTGCTCGACCGTTTGGAAAAACTAATGAAAGAAGTGACTCGATTGAGAGCTTCTCAGCCGCCGGCGAGTGCCTAGTCGCTCAGTCCCGGGAAGCTGCACTGCTAGCGCACCAGATAAGCGGTCAGCGCAAACCCTACGCCTCCGGCGGCAATCAACATCCCAGCAAACCAGTATCCTCGCCGCTTTGTGAGCAGCGTCATCGAGCAAATCACCAGTCCGACCTCCAGCAAACCTTCGCCTCCGTCAAAACGATCGGCCCGTCGGCTCACAAAATCCCGCTCCTTCTCCAAATCCTTGGCTTTCTCGCTGATGTCGTCCTTGTCGCTGCTGTATCGCTCCACTTCTTTCGCGTACTTCTCCTCCATGGCGGCGGCTTTCTCTTTGTCCGCGGGAGCGAGCGTCGCGAATATATCGGTCACAAACTGCATCT
>JBARBE010000118.1:0-32810 GCA_049792735.1 Candidatus Acidiferrum sp. | reverse complement strand
CGACGGGGCCGAGCTTCGCGCCATTGACGCTGACGGGTGTTCCGGCTTCAAAGCCGATCTCGACTTCTTCGGCTTTGTCCGGAGCTTTTTCCGGAGAGACGGTCCATTGCCACATGGCGTCGTTGGGCGAATTGGCGGGATCTTCGAGTTCGCCGCCTTCGTGACTGAGGTGCCAGATGTTGCGGTCGCGGCTGTAGATGTTTTTCTTGCTCTGCTCGACCTGGACATTGTGTTTCGCGGCGTAGGCGATGGCGTCTTCGCGGGAGTCGATGTCCCACTCGCGCCAAGGGGCGATGATCTGGACGTTCGGCGCGATGGCTTTGTAGGCCAGCTCGAAGCGCACCTGGTCGTTGCCCTTTCCAGTGCATCCATGCGAGAGGCCGTCGGCGCCGAGCTGCAGGGCGAGTTCGGCTTGGCGTTTGCCGAGAATGGGACGAGCCATGGAGGTGCCGAGCAGGTACGTGTGTTCATAGACTGCGCCTGCTCGCAGCGTCGGCCAGATATAGTCACGGACGAATTCTTCGCGCAAGTCCTCGACGAAGGCGGTTGAGGCGCCGGTAGCGAGGGCTTTTTTGCGAGCGGCTTCGAGATCTTCCTGCTGGCCGACATCGCCGATCATCGCGATGACTTCGCACTGATAATTTTCCTTCAGCCAGGGAATGATGATGGAGGTGTCTAGACCTCCGGAATAAGCTAGGACGACTTTTTTGGGTTTGTTCACGATTAGTTCTACAGCTCCTTATCTGGAAAGAGTTGAAAGTCAAATGTTGAAAGTCGAAGTAAGAGATTCGGGAACGTATATCTGACCTGAATCGTTGTGATTGCGTTTTTCACGATTGCTTACAGCTCCTTAGAAATAAAGTTCAAAAGTTCAAGGTCCAAAAGTTTAAAAAGCCGACAGCTTACAGTTGACAGCTAAAAACCAGAAAAACCCTCATGTGCCACAATCGCGATTACGGATCGAGGGAGGGGCAAGCCCCTCCCCTACAGTTCAAATGGCGCGGCGCCAGGGGAAGAACGGCGCGCCACATTAGAACAGCGTGTGCAGGATTGCTTTCTGCACGTACATGCGGTTTTCCGACTGGTCGAGGACGACCGACTGCGGGCCGTCGAGAACTTCGTGCGTAACTTCAAGGCCGCGGTGCGCCGGAAGACAATGCATGAAGACGGCGTCCGGAGCGGCGAGAGCCATGAGTTCGGAGTTGACCTGATACGGCGAAAACACGGCGTTGCGAGTTTCGGACTCGGCTTCGAAGCCCATGCTGGTCCAGGCATCCGTGTAGACGGCTTGCGCGCCGGAAACGGCCTCGCGTGGGTCAGTGAGCAGCTCGATTTTAGCTTTGGTTTCGCGGGCAACACGCTTGGAGTCGGAGACGACTTCGGGAAGCGGCTGATAGTTGGCCGGTGTGGCGACGCGCATGTGCACACCGAGACGCGCGGCAAGATACAGCAAAGAGTGACAGACATTGTTCCCGTCGCCGACGTACGCGAGCTTGAGGCCGCGGAGCGCGCCGAATTTTTCCTCGAGAGTGAAGAAATCGGCGAGAGCCTGGCAGGGATGAAATTTGTCGGAGAGCGCGTTGATGACCGGAATGGTGGCGTTGGCAGCCATTTCCTCGAGAACTTTTTGCTGATACACGCGGGCGACGATGCCGTGAACCCAACGATCGAGGTTGCGCGCGACATCGGCGATGGATTCGCGCGCGCCTAGGGAGGCGGAAGCCTGGGTGTGATCGAGAAAGACCACGCCGCCGCCCATGCTCTGGATGCCGACGTCGAAGGTGACACGAGTGCGGAGCGAGGGCTTTTCGAAAATCAAGGCGATGAATTTGCCGGCCAGGGTGGAAGCGTAGCGCCCGGGACGGGCCTTCATATCCGCGGAGAGGAGGAGAAGATCGCGCGTGTGCGCGGGGCTCCATTCGGCTCCGGTGAGGAGATCGTTCGATAAAGAAATGGGAGCAACGAGCGTAGTTGTGGTCATAGTTTTGCCTTTTTACCTTGCCGCGGCGAGGACAGCAGGCGACGGAGGCGCGGGTTTCGCGGGCTCCGAGGCGGCGGCCTTTTGCGGGGTAGTTACAAAGATTTTTTCCAGGAGGCGCAGGAATTGGCGCACTTGCGCGCGGGTGACGATGAATGGCGGAAGAAAGCGCAGCGTGAAATCGTGAGTGCAGTTGATGAGCAGGCCGCGTTGCATGGCTTGCTGGACAAAGGGAGCGCCATCGATGGAAAGCTCGACGCCAATCATCAAGCCTTCGCCGCGAATTTCGCGGATGAAGCTGAATTTGGCGGCGAGACCGGAAAGGCCTTCGCGGAGCTCAGCGGCGCGCGCCTGAATGTTTTCGAGGAGATTTTCGTCGTCGACGATATTCAAGAACTCGAGCGCGGTGGCGCAGGCGAGCGGGCCGCCACCGAAGGTTGTGCCGTGCAGGCCCGGAGAGATGCGCTGAGCGACGGCTTCCGAGGTGAGGACAGCGCCGAGAGGAAGACCCGCGGCGAGTGGCTTAGCGATTAGCACGACATCGGGCTTCGAGGTGAATTTCTGGTACGCGAAATAGCGGCCCGTACGACCGAGGCCGCACTGAATTTCGTCGGCGATGAGGAGCGCGCCGTTTTTTGTGGCGAGCGAACGCGCGCGGTTCCAGAAATCTTCGCTGACGGGATAAATTCCGCCTTCACCTTGGATGGTTTCGAGGAGGACGGCGCAAACGGTGTCGTCAAACTTGGATTCGAGATCGGCGACGTCGTTTAAACGGACAAATTCGACGCCGGGGACGAGAGGAGCGAACGGCAGACGATATTTTTCCGTAGCGGTGACACTGACGGCGCCAAAGGTGCGGCCATGGAAGGAATTTTCGAGCGCCAAGATGCGGTGCTTGCGCGCAGGAGAAGAGGGCGAGTCGGCATCGGTCCGGCCGTAAAGCCGGGCTAGTTTGAGGGCGCCTTCTACGGCTTCGGCGCCGCTATTCGCAAAGAAAACGCGGTCCATGCCGGACCATTGGGCGAGCTTGCGCGCCAATGGGCCTTGAAAGGAATTGTGAAAAAGATTTGAGAGATGAATGGCGCGCGCGGATTCGCGGCGAATGACTTTAACGATGCGCGGATGCGCGTGACCGAGAGCGTTGACGGCGATGCCGCCGAGGAAATCGAGATATTTCTTGCCGCGCGAATCGTAAACATAGCAGCCGCGGCCGTGGGTGAAGACGATGGGCTGCCGCTTATAGGTGGGCAAGAGAAATTGATTGGCATCCCGCAAGACAGAGGCTGCGTTTGAGGGGCGCGGAGGCGCCTGCTTCGCCGCGCGCGCGGGAGAACCCACTTTCTTTTTTGCGTTGATCTTGCGCATTATGCCGCCGAAAGAGCCGCCTGGGCATTGGGGAAAGACTCGCGAAGAACGCGAGTCCCAGGAATCGCGGAAGAGTTTTCTTCGGCGGCGTGATCGGCCGAGTGAAACGCGAGGAGGAGCGCATCGGGCGCCATACCGCCGACGATGCGAACCTGACGGACTCCGCCCTCGAGAGCGCGCTTGGCGGCTTCGAGCTTGAGAATCATGCCGCCGGAGACAACGCGGCACTGCACGAGGCGCTCACTTTCTTCACAAGTGATGGCGGAAAGGACTTTGTCGCCATCGAGAACGCCGGCGACGTCGGTGAGATAGATCAACTGGTCGGCGCCGAGGAATTCGGCGCAGGCGGCGGCCATGTGGTCGGCGTTGATGTTATAGAGCTCGTTGTCGGGGCCGAGGCCGAGGCAGGGAGCGACGGGAACGAGGCGTTCGCGCCAGAGCGATTCGATAAAGGCGTTGTTCAAACCGGTGAGATAACCGACGAAACCAAGGCTTCCTTGCACGTCGCCATGCGACATGGGCTCCGCGAGAAAACACTGGGCATCAGCGGCGGAGATGCCAATCGCGGGATAGCCTTCGGCGGAGATGGCAGCGGCAAGGCGCTTGTTCAACAGGCCGGCGAAAACCATGACGGCTGCGTCGCGCGTCTCGCGATCCGTGACGCGCAGGCCAGAGACAAATTTGCTTTCGATGCCCATGCGCTTGAGGGCTTCGGTGAAGGCGTGGCCCCCGCCATGAACAACCAGAATTTCGTGGCCTTCCAGGGCGAGGGCTGCGACCTGACGCGCCAGCGAGCGGATCGCGGCTTCGTCTTCGAGCAAAGCACCAGCGAACTTGATTACGGTTTTCATTGAAGTGCGGTTTTCTCCTCGATACCCAGAATATGGTTGAAATTCTGAACGGCCTGGCCGGCAGCGCCCTTACCGAGATTGTCGAGGCAAGAGACGACGATCAAACGCTGGCCGGATTTATCCAAAGCGAAGCCGATATCGCAGAAATTGGTGTGGGCGACATGCTGCAGCTCCGGCAAAGAACCGACGGGCCAGATGCGAATCATGGAGCGGCCCGCGTAAAATTTTCGATAGAGGGCTTCGATGGACTCGGGCGATTGCTGCTCCGCAAGCGAGACGTAAATGGTGGAAAGAATGCCGCGGGCGAGAGGCAGCAGGTGAGTCGAAAAAATGAGCTGTGAATCGCCAAGACCGGTGTGTTCAAGGATCTCGGGCGTGTGGCGATGCGAAAAAAGATTGTAGGCTTTAAAATTTTCGTCGACTTCGACGAAGTGCAGATCGCGGCGGGGATCTTTACCTGCGCCGCTGGCGCCGGATTTGCAATCGCAGACGACGTTCTGGTCCGGAGCGATAAACCCGGCTTCGGCGAGCGGGCGAAGGGCGAGGATGACGCTGGTGGCGTAGCAGCCAGGATTGGCGATGAGGCGCGCTTTGGCGATTTCGTCGGAGTAGAGTTCGGGAAGACCGTAGACGGCTTCGCCAAGGTAATCGGCATGGGGCGTCGGCAGCTTGTACCAGGAAGCGAATGTTTCCGGTGAGCGAAAGCGAAAGGCGCCGCTTAGGTCGATGACGCGCAGGCCGGCTTCGAGAAGCGCGGGAGCAAGGTCCGCGGAGACCTCGTGTGGTGTGGCCAAGAAAGCGGTTCCGGCCGCGGACGAGGTGATCGAATCGAGAGAAAGCGGCCGCAGCGGCGCCTGGCCCCAGCCACGGAATTGGGGAAAGAGCTCGGCGATGCAATTGGCGCCTCGCGTTTCGCGCACATAAAAGGTGGCAGCAGCGACAGCGGGATGGCGCAGCAGGAGGCCGGCGAGCTCGAGACCCGTGTATCCGGTGACACCAACGACGGCGACTTGGCGGGGATCTCTCATTTCACCAGGGCTTCGATCTTTTTTTGGAGGGACTCGCGGGTTTTCTTGTTGGGAGTGATGATCAGGACCGTATCATCCCCCGCGATGGTGCCCGCGATTTCCGGAAATTTAGAAGCGTCCACGGCGGCGGCAAGTGGCTGAGCGCCGCTGGGAGGCGTCTTAAGAACGAGAAGGTTTTCCGCGGGGCGAATATCCAGGAGAAATTCGCGCAGGGCGCGGGCGAGCGGAGGAAGAGGGAGCGCGCCGTTGTCCTCGGGAAGCACGGTTTCCGGCTTGTAGCCTTCCTGAGTCTTCACGAGGCGGAGTTCCTGCAGATCGCGGGAAAGAGTGGCCTGCGTGACGCGCATCTTCTGCTGGGCGAGGCGCCTGCGGAGATCCTCCTGATTAGCGATGGGCTGCCCGCTGACGAGCCGCAGGATCTGACCGTGGCGAAATGTCTTACCAGTGCTCATGACTCCCACAAATATACAGGCTCCTGCATTTTTATACAATCACTTTTGAATGTGAACAGCGAAATTTTCGGGGGCCGTTGCCGGAGGCGCTTGGCTGAGAGATGGGGGGTGCGGAAATAGGTCATGCAGGATTGGGAACGTTTGGCGGAAGTGGGCTGGATTTTCGAGGCCAGGAGTGGTTACCTATCTTCTCAGCCCCAGATTGCGCGCCCCATGGCTACACCTTGCAAAGTTACGGGATGCAAGAACGACTCGCCGCCAGCCCTGGCGGAGCAGCAGCAAGTCTGCGTTCTCCACTTTACACTGTCGATCGAGGGAAGCTGCGCGGAGATGCGCCGCGAAACGGCGCTGGGGAACGCTCCGCACGAGCGGCAGCGGGAAATCATGCGTTTCATTACGGAAAGTGGCGAACGGCTCGCGCGCGTGGCGACGAGCGGCTTGCACCTGACGGATGATTTGAAGGCCAGAATCCTCAGCACGTTCCTGACGCTGATGAACCTGCGGGAAAACCTGGATCGGGCAAATATGCGCGGCTCGTTTGGGCGGACCGGGCACACTCGCTAAGGCCAGAAAAGCACCACTTCCACCGCAAAAGAGAGAGATTAGGCGCCGATGTAGCGCGCATAGAGGGAGCGCGCGACCGCCGGATCCTTTGTGCCTTTGAGAATGGCGCGGCCATCGGCGAAGACGGTCATTTGATAGGGTTCCACGCGGAAACAGACCAAGAACTCGTTGTGACGGACATCGGAAACAGTGGTTGCGAGCCTGCCTCGCAACGCTCCGAGATCGAGAGAGCGGCCCCGTTCGTGAATCTGCACGGAATCTCGACCGCATAACGTGATGTGAGGCTGAGCTTGTCCCTGGAGATAAGAAAATTCGCGGAGGGCGCAAGCGCGACAGGCGGGATTTCGCGTGACGCCAACGGATTGGAAGTGCCCGGTCCAAACGTCGCAAGAAATTAGGCGGCCGTGGAGAGCCTCTTCGCGGCCGGCAAGGAGTTTGAGCGCTTCCGCCACTTCGAGCGAGGCGATGAGATTAACGATGGGGCCAAGGACGCCGACGGTGTCGCAGGTCTCTTCGAGGCCGTGACCGTTGGGCGAGGATTCGAGAAGGCAAGCGAGGCAAGGTGTAAGGCCTGGGCGGACGGTCATCGTGATGCCGTAACTCGCGACGGCGGCGGCGTAGATCCAGGGGCGATTGGATTGGACCGCGTAATCATTGATCAGGAAGCGAGTCTCGAAATTGTCGGTGCCGTCGAGGATGAGATCGAAACCAGCGAGCAACTCTACGGTGTTCCGCGGGTTTAAGTCTGCAACCAGCCCTTCGACGGAGACGCTCGAGTTGATGGCGCGGAGCTTGCGCTCGGCTGCGACGGCTTTGGGAGTAGCGGCGCGGGCGTCGTCCTCGTCGAAGAGAGTTTGCCGCTGCAAGTTGGAGGGCTCGACGAAATCGCGGTCGAGAATCCTGATGCGGCCGACGCCGGCGCGCACCAGCAGCCCCGCGGCGGCCGCGCCAATCGCGCCGCAACCTACAATGACGGCACTCGAAGCAAGAAGACGCCGCTGGCCTTCTTCACCGATTCCGGCGAAAAGCATCTGACGGGAGTATTTTTCCTGAAGCGAATCGAGCGAGAGCGGGCGCGGTGCTGCGGTATCGGTCATCGTCCCTCTTAACTCATCATAACGCTAGAGATAGAGGGACGGGCAACGGCCTTATGCTACGCTTCGTCTGAGCGATAGTGAGCATGGTTTCGAGATGGGGCAAGGGCTTCACGAGAATCGTTGGCTTCACGCTGCTGTTGGCAGCGGCGTGGAGCTATGGACAGGCACAAGCGCAGCCGCAGGCTAAAAACACTCTGGTTGGAGCAGGAGCGCCTGTGGTTGCGGTCCGGATTGTAACGGAAGACGGGCACGTGCTATCGGAATCGCCCACGGGAATTGCGGTAGAGATCGGCAAGCCGCTCGATCGGGATCAAGTCGCGAAAAGCATCCGTGCGCTTTACGGAACCGGCGATTACGCGAATCTAAGAGCGATTATGACCCCAGTAGGCAGCGGCGTGCGGCTTGATTTCGTGGTTCGTGAAAATCTTTTCTTCAACAGGGTGCTCATCGAAGGACTGACGCCGCCGCCAACGGATGCCTCGGCCGCAGCCGCCATGCAGCTAGCTCTAGGACATCCATTCCGCCAGGATAACGTGCAAGAGGGTTTAGAGCGCTTGCGAGATGTGCTGAAGGCAGAGGGGCTATATCTAGCACAAGTATCGGCCGAGGATGTAGCGCACCCAGAGACTCATGAAATGGATGTCATCGTGAACATAAAGCTCGGGCCGCGGGCACGAGTGGGATCCGTCGAACTAAAGAACGGGACCGAGTACCGCGACGCGGAACTTCTCTCGCGGCTGAAGATGAAAGTTGGAGATACGGTGACAACGGCGCGTATCCAGCGCGGGACAAGCCGGATCCGAAAGTTCCTGGTGAAAAAAGGCCGCCTGAGCGCCCGTGCGTCCGTCCGTAGAGGGGAATACGACGCCGCAAAGAATATCGTGCCCCTGGTGCTCGAGGTGACGGAGGGGCCACGAGTAGATGTAGCGGTAACGGGTGCAAAATTTTCGAAGGATGAATTGAAGACTCTAATTCCCATATACCAGGAAGGCGCGGTGGATGCGGACCTTTTGGAAGAAGGGAAACGGAATCTGCTGGAGCGTCTCGAGCGGAACGGCTACTTCGACGCGAAAGTGGATTACACGACCGAAACGCGGGAAGTGGAAAGCAAGGAGCAGCGAGCCAAAGGCACGGAAGAGGTCATCACGTATCACATCGAACGGGGCGATAAGCACAGGCTTGTGGGAATTGAGATCACCGGCAATCGCTACTTCAGCACGGACTTGCTACGGAGCCGCCTCCAGATTTACGGGGCGGCGTTCGGGTCGCGAGGAAGATTTAGCCGCAGGCTGATCCAATCCGATGCGGATTCGATGCAGGGCTTGTATCAGGCAAACGGTTTTCTGGATGCAACGGCGGTTGGGCAAATTCTGGACAACTACAAGGGGAAAACTGGAGACATTTTCGTAAAATTTTCCATCCAGGAAGGCGCGCAGACGAGAGTTGCCTCACTCAAGATCGAGGGGAATCATGCGCTCTCGGAAGACGAATTACAGGGAGTGATTGGATCAACGCCTGGGCAGCCCTACTCCGATTTCAACGTCGCAACGGACCGGGACAATATTCTGGCGCTGTATTTCAACGAAGGATTTCCGGAGGCGAGTTTCACGTCGACCGCGGAACCGGTAACTCCTGAAAAGTCCCCCAGTGCGAATGAAGAGACGGAGAAAGGTACGGCTCGAAGTGAAGAGAGCCAAAAAAAAGAGGCAGCAAAGGGAAAAAATTCGCAGCCGGAAGCCGCCCAAGCTGCTCCTGTGCGGCTCGTGTACCACATCATAGAGGGGCCGCAGACGCGGGTGCGGCGAATTCTCTTGACTGGGTATGAGCATACTCGGACGGGAGTCATCCGACGCCAAATTCGCCTCAAGGCTGGCGAACCGCTGCGCGAAGGCGACGTAGTGGAATCGCAGAGGCGTTTGTACAATCTCGGCATATTCAACCGGGTAACGATCGAACCGCAAAATCCGGGCGGGTCAGACCCGGAAAAGGACATTGTGGTTTTGGTGGAGGAAGCGAAGCGCTACACCATGGCCTATGGCGGAGGATTTGAAGTACAGCGATTGGCGAGCACGACCAACCCAACCGGAGGCGAAGTCCAGGCCGCGCCGCGCGGAATTTTTGAGCTGACGAAAATCAATTTGACGGGTAGGGCCGATTCACTTTCTCTGAAGCTGCGTGGGAGCACGATTGAAGACCGCGCACTCCTGGGATATTCGATCCCAAACACCTTTGGCAGCTCGCATTACAGCACGCAAGCGACGGCTTACACCGAAAAATCGCAGGATATCAACACGTTCACGGCAACGCGCTATGAGGGATCGATGCAACTGACAGACCGAGTGACGCCATTCACCACTGTGGTCTACCGCTATGCGTTCCGGAAAGTGCTGGCCTCCAACCTGCATATTACTCAGGAGGAGGTTCCGCTGTACGAGCAGCCAACACTGGTATCTGAGTTCGGCGTCTCGTGGCTGCGCGACAGGAGAGACAATCCTGCCGACGCCACCAAAGGCAGTTTCAATAGTGCGGACTTCGACATCGCCAGCACGAACATTGGTTCTAGCTCAAGCTTCCTGCGGTTTTTTTTCCAGAATTCGACCTATCACCCCATCAGAAGACGCTTCAGTTTTGCCCGTTCGATTCGGATCGGAATTCTCGAACCGTTTGCGAATACGGAGTCTCTCACCTTTGCCCCGCCGACGGCGACACAATGTACGGGAACAGCGACGCCGGGTCCGACTCCAGAAATCATTCCGTTGCCAGAACGGTTCTTTTCTGGAGGGGGGACATCCCTCCGCGGCTTTGCGCTGAACCAAGCCGGACCGCGCGATCCGTGCACGGGCTTCCCGGTGGGGGGCCAGGCCATGCTCGTGCTGAATCAGGAATTTCGCTTTCCGATGCGATTGCCGTTTGTAGGCACACAACTGGGCGGTGCATTATTCTACGACGGCGGAAACGTCTATAGCCGGCTGGATCGCATTACCTTTCGAGCATACTCACCGAAGCCCGTGTTTGTGCTGCAGGATCCGTCCATGCCGCCGAGCGCAACAAATCCCACAGTTTGTGTCTACAACTGCACGAACGAGCTGAATTATTTCGCGCACACAGTTGGTTTTGGCATCCGGTATGCCACGCCAGTGGGGCCGATTCGGATCGATTTAGGCTACCAGATTAATCGCCCATTTTTCGTTCTCCCGTGTGTGCCTCTCACGACGGCAGTGCCGGCGACACCCGAATGTCTTAAAGGCGGACAACTGCCGAGGCTGCAAGTTTTCTTCAATTTGGGGTCGACTTTCTAATGCGACCCGGTCTAATTTTTGCGGGTTGCGCGATTTTCTTTGCTCTCGCGGCAGCCAGGCTGGTGAAGGCGCAGGAAGTTGTCGATCGCATCGTGGCGCGGGTGGAAAACGACATCATTCTGCTCAGCGACGTGCAAGAGCTGCAGCGCTACCAGGAACTGGTGGAGGGCAAATCGGAAAGCGGGAGCGCGATTCTCGACCGGCTGATCGATCAGTGGATCGTGCGCTCCGAGGCGGATCTCTCGCAGTTTCCGCAACCCAACGAATCGGAAATCGATCGCGGAGTTTCGCGGGTAGAGAAGTCCTTCGCCTCTCCCGCGGAATATGAAGACCGAAAGAAGCAGAGTGGCCTGACCGATGCGGAAGTGCGAAAGATAGTGGCTTCGCAGTTGTACCTAAGCAACTACCTCGATTCGAGGTTCCGGCCGTCGGCGCAGGTCGACGAAAAAGCGATCCAGGATTTCTACCAAAACAAGGTACTACCAACCGCGAAAGAGCGGGGGCAGACTCCTCCAACGCTGGATGCCTCGCGCGAAGTCATCCAGGAAGCCCTCATACAAAGCAACATCACGGACCAGGCGGACCGCTGGCTCAAAGAGAGCCGGGACCGTTTGCACATTCAAAAGTTTCTTGACGAAGGGACGAAATGAAAGTCCGGAAGCGGCATCCGATCTGGAATTGGGTGATCCACACGCCGTGGGTGCTGACGGTGATTGCTTGCTTGTCTCTGATCGGATTTTTCGGCAGTGGCTCTGGAAATCCAATCCTGCGGCGGTGGATTATCCATGGCCTCGAAAAGGCGGCGGGCGGGCGCGTGGAATTGCAGGCGATTTCCATCCATTGGCTGTCTCTCCGAGGCACGTTGAGAGGCTTGGTGATTCACGGAACTGAACCCGCGGGCACGAGGCCTTTTTTTTCGGCGACGGAGGTGCAGGCGGGATTGCAAATCGACTCCTTCTGGGGCCGTAAGGTGTCGCTGCGGGAACTTGTGGTGAAGGAACTGGAGGTACACGTCCTTGTAGGGAGAGACGGCTCAACAAACTTGCCGACTCCCCGGCGGGCCGGTGCCCCGGGAAAGCCCCTACGCGAGTCGCTTTTCGAATTTCGCGTCCGCCGATTGAAGATTGAGAATGGGTGGTTCCTTTACAACGAAGTGAAAGCCCCCCTATCGCTGGAAGGAGCCGATATGCGGCTCACTCTCGACGCAGGCGGGACACCCGAGAATCCTCTTTATTTGGGAAATCTGGAATGGCAGGGCGTGCGATTCAGCGCCAGGAAAATGGTGCCGCCTCCTGCGGATCTCACAGCGAAGTTTACGGTCTGGCGCGGTGGATTCACGCTGGACCAAGGAGTGCTGACCGCGGGACATTCACATCTCGATGCGCAGGGGGAAGTGTCCGGCTTCATAAAGCCCAAGTGGAGTTTCCGTTATCGCGGCTGGCTGGAGCTGCAGGATATACGAGAGACCTTTCGTTCTCCGGAGACACCGACCGGCCACGTCGATGTGCGCGGCGAAGGAACTTTTGCAGACGGCCAATACAAAGGCACAGGGAGCTACGCCGGACGCGCCATCCATCTGAATTACACGGTTTTTCACGCCGAGGGACTCACCAGCCGTGGCAGCTACAACATCAATAACGAAGGGCTAGTGGTGCCCGACTTTCTCGCGGAAGGATTTGGCGGGAGCGTGAAAGGAAAAGTGACATTGCGTTTCGCTGGCGTGCAGTTCCGCGCGGACACGCACATTCAGAATATGCGCCTCGCCGAAGTATTTCCGGCGATCGAGCACCGGGGTTTCCCGATCGATGAGCTGGAATGGGACGCGCTACTCGGTGGTGACACCATTGAGACGTGGGACAATGCTTTTCAGCACTTCGAGCTGGGCGGCAAGATGGTGTGGACCCCCGAAGAGTTGCCGGCGGCGGGCCACTTGCCGATAACTGCGAGCTGGCAGATCAGCTATCGTCAAGATTCCCGCGTATTCGCGATCAGCTCGGGGGAGTTCGAAACGCCGTCTTCCCGGGGTACGATCACCGGCATCCTCGCACCGCGCAATTCAACACTCGACGTGCACTTCGAAACGGGCTCGCTGGAATCGTACAAAGACTTCATCAACGCGATTCGCGGCTCCAAAACCGGCACACCCGACGCAATCAAGGAAATCTCCGGAAACGCGCTATGGGACGGCAAAATCACGGGACCTGACGGCCACCCTACTTTTTCCGGCCATGTGCGCGGAGAACGGGTGCGCTACGACGGCCTTGCGTTGGATTCCCTCGAATGCGATTTGGTTTACTCCCCGGTACAGCTCGCGCTTTCGCGCGGCCATGTGCGATTCGGAGCCATGGATACGCAGATTGATGGACAACTCGAACTGACTGATTGGAGCTTCCTGCCGGCCGATCAGTGGACCGCCGATGTGAATTTCGATAAAGCACCGGTGGACGCAATTCAAAAGCTCTTTAAATGGGATTACCCGGTGCAGGGTGTCCTGAGCGGCCAATTACATGGCCACGGAACGCGCAAAGAGCCTGACATCACCGGCCTCTTTGATCTCTCCGGGGGAAAAGTTCTCGGCGTGTCTTTCAACCGGCTACGCGGCCGGCTCGACGTCGCTCCGGGAGAAGTGAGCATCGCCGATGCCGAATTGCGCGTTTTCGCTCCCGGAAAAGAGATTGGGCATGGCGCCGGCATTGTCACCGGGAAGGTAATCTACCGTTTTGCGGACCAGAGCGTGACGGCGGATCTCGTCGGAGCGTCTTTGCCGCTGGAAAACGTAGAGAAACTCCAATCGGTGCGCCTGCCCGTGGGAGGTGGAGTCACATTTCGGTTGAAGGCCAGCGGTCCAATCACCGCCCTGCAAGCCGACGGCACATTCCGTGTCGTGGATTTTCGCGTCGGCAAGGACGTGATCGGAAGCTTCGAGGGCAGTCTGAACTCAGATGGGAGCGTCGCGAAATTGAAGCTTGGGTCCGCTATGGCTACCGGAGGCATATCGGGTGAGATCACGTTAGGGCTTGCTGATCCCTATGCTCTAAACGGAACCGTCTCGATCGTGAACATGGATTTGGATCCCTATTTGATTACGGCGCTGCATCTCAAGCAGTTCAACGGGCACGGCGTTGCCGACGGCGACATTACCGTCGCTGGCGAGTTAAAGCACCCGGAGAAGATCGTCGTCGACGCGAAATTTTCGAAGCTGGCCCTGACCTACGCCAACGTACAGCTGGAAAATTCAGAGCCGATTCATCTGCGCTCTTCGAAGGAGAGCCTGGAAATCGATCAAGCGGCCTTCAAAGGGACCGATACGAACATTACCATCGCAGGCGCAGTGCGATTCGCAGAACGGAGCACGCTGGGTTTGAAGCTGAATGGCGCCCTGGATTTGCGCTTGCTGACAGGATTCGTTCCATCTTTACAAGCCAGCGGCCCCGCGCAGATCAGCGCTTCCTTTGAAGGGAGCTTGGACCGCCCGCGTATTACTGGAAAAGTCCACATCGAAGATGCTTCGGCGCGTGTGAGCGATTTCCCGACCGGGATGAGCAATATCAAAGGCGATTTGACGTTTGACGCCACACGGCTGTTTTTTGAAAATGTGACCGCCGAATCGGGCGGGGGTACATTGCATTTGGCAGGCAGCGTTAACTACGTAGAGAGTCCGCTTCGCTATGACATAACCATGCGCACCGATCAGGTGCGCATTCGTTATCCCGAAGGAATGAGCTGGCTGGCAGGAGGATCGCTTCGGCTGGCGGGGACGCCCACTTCCGGCCTCCTTTCGGGCAAAGTTACCATTGAACGGGTGACCCTGACGCGGAACCTCGAGGCCGCCGGCGTGCTCGTATCCTCGAGGGGAAGCATTTCCGGATCATCCACCAGTTCGCCCTTCCTGCGGAACTTACAATTTGATATTTCAGCAATTTCTGCTCCCGACGCTCGTATGGAATGGCCGGGAGCAGAGCTGGAAGCCGAAGCAAGCCTTCGCGTGCGGGGAACGTGGGAGCGTCCGATTCTGCTGGGGCACATCCACATTCTGTCCGGCGACTTGACGTTTCACGGCGACCGGTATCAGGTGACCCGCGGCGACATGAATTTCTCCAATCCGTTCCAGCTAGACCCGGTAGTGAATGTGGAAGCCACCACGATCATTCAGCAGTACGAAATCACGCTGAATTTTAACGGACCCGCGAGTAAGCTGACGCTGTCGTACAGGTCCGATCCCCCGTTGCCCGCGAACGACATCATCACGCTCCTGGCTCTGGGCCAGACGAGCTCGGAGGCAAGCATCCGGGGCGGCGGAACAGGTTCGCAACAAAACGCCTCCTCGGGAGCTTCGGCGATTCTCTCCGAAGCCGTCTCGAGCCAACTGGGCGGGCGCCTGGAGCGATTGTTTGGGATTACACGCTTTGGGGTCGGCCCAGGTCTTGCAGAAGTCGGCTCGACGACTTCATCGCAAAACGCGGCGGCGCGCGTCACGGTGCAACAGCAGGTTACGCGGAATTTGACAATCACCTACGTTTCCAACGTGGGATCGACGCAGCAGCAGATCATTCAAGTGGAATACAACATCAGCAAGAACGTATCCATTGTCGCCCTGCGAGATTACAACGGCACCTTCGGCATCGACGTCAAGATCAAAAAGCATTTTGACTAAGACAGAAAGCAGCCAGCCGGAAGAAAGCTCAGAGCTGCGGGGGATCGGGCTGCTGCGCCGCTTGTTGGGATTGATATTGCTGTCCGCGCGCACCCTGCTGCCATCGGCGCGGACCGTTGCCGAGGCGGGCATTCTGGCCGACTTGCGGATTCTGCTCTCTCACTTCCTGTAACGCTTCTTTCGCGGCCTTGAGGCCGGCTGCCCGGCTGGACGCCCGGATTTCGTGATTAATTTTCGGCGTCTCCGCGGCGACTTTCTGTCCGATCGGCGTGCCATAGAACTGCAGCAAGGTCTTGATTTCGTCATCGGTGTAGTGCTTGTCGTATATGCCCACAAGCTGCCCGGTCAATTGGTCGACATCGAATTTCTTTTGATAGCTTTCGATGAAGGAATTCACGAATGCTTGGCCCTTCTCATTATTGGGGACGGTGGCGAGAAGTCTTTCGCGGTACTGCTCGCTCGAATTGTTGATGGCCTCTTGCACCTGATCGCGCGCTCCAACCAACTCCATCAGCGAGCGAATATCCGCTTCCTTGGCGGGATCGACGGATGCCGCTTGTGCGGTATTGGCCTGATCCTGCGCTACTGAGATTTGTGGCGCCGCACTGACCGGATTTTGCGAGGAGCCCTGGATGGCAAGGAAAAACGTTCCGACGTAAATAACGACGAGTGCTAAAACCGCCTTCATGACTTCCTCCGCGGCGGTGATTTCCAAGCGTTCCCGCCACTTCTCAAATTGTAGGAAAAGCCGCGGCAAGTGAAGCCATTCGCGCGGTACAGGCGTGCTTCCCGTTTAACTGTCCGTTCGTTCAGGTGATGCTGTCGTGGCGGCGGTGCGTTTCTGCTACCATGCCGCGCAATGCCAGAGACAATCTCTACGGCCTCAGCGCCTCTCGGCGAAGCGTCACACGCTGAAATCCTCGACCGCGAAGCGGGCCTGCATCGCAATCTAACCTCACGGCAACTCTCGATGATTGCCATCGGCGGAGCCATTGGAACGGGTCTTTTCCTCGGCAGCGCGATTTCCGTGCAATTGGCGGGACCTGGCGTCCTGCTCAGCTATTTGGCCGCGGCGGCGATTGCACTCTGTTTGATGTGGGCGCTGGGCGAAATGACCGTCGCACATCCCGTAGCGGGCTCGTTTGGCGTGTATGCGGAAATGTATGTTCATCCGTGGGCCGGGTTTACGATGCGCTACTCGTACTGGCTGGCGCAGGTGATCGCAACGGGCAGCGAAGTGGTGGCCGCTTCGATTTATTGCAGGCACTGGTTCCCCAATGTGCCTTCTTGGATGTGGATTGCAGGATTTTCCGCGGCCCTCGTCTACGTAAACGCGCGGAGCGTCGCGAATTTCGGCGAATTCGAGTATTGGTTCTCGATGATCAAGGTCCTGACTATCACCGCGTTCCTGATTCTCGGCGCAGCACTTCTATTGGGACTCGGCTTTCCCCGCATTGGAGCTGCGAACTACACCGGGCATGGAGGGTTTCTTCCACACGGTTGGCTGGGAGTGGGCCTTGGCGTGGCGATGGCGATTTTTAGTTTTCTTGGAATCGAGATCGTGGCTGTAACTTCGGGCGAAGCGAAAGATCCTACGACCGCTCTGCCAAGGGCTTTGCGTTGGACGCTAGGCCGACTGGGGCTGTTTTATCTTGGTGGCCTTGCAATCGTTGTAGGAATTGTTCCGTGGAATCAAGTCGGGCTGGGAGAAAGTCCGTTCGTGCGCGTTTTTGAAACGGTGGGCATCCCCGCTGCGGCGGGGGTCATGAATTTTGTTGTGCTTACCGCGGCGCTTTCCAGTGTCAATTGCAATTTATATCTGATGTCGCGGATGCTGTTTTCCTTGTCGCGCGGCGGCTACGCACCCGCGGCAGTGGGACGCTTGAGCAAGCGGGGGACGCCGGTTGTGGCGCTGCTCGTGTCCAGCACGGGAATGCTCGCGGCGGGCTTTGTCGATCATTGGTTTCCCGCGAAAGCATATGTGTACATGCTGGGCGCTGCCTTCCTGGGAGGAATTTTTGTTTGGCAAATGATTTTTGTCACGCATCTCGTGTTCCGCCGGCGCACGGCGAAATGGGAAAAGCCGCCGTTGCGGTTCGCGCCTCCGGGGCCGTGGAGCTCGCTTTTCGGGCTTGCAGCGCTAACGGCAGTGCTCATCTCCACCTGGTGGGTCCCTGGTCTTCGCATCACGCTAAAGACCGGTGTGCCCTGGCTTGCGCTCATTTCGCTGTGCTACCTTGTGTGGAGAAGGGTCCGATCTCCCAGGATTTTGGATGGAGCTTTGCCAAATGGATGAATTGCTGAAGTGGCGCGGCGAATTTCCGATCCTCGAACGCACGACATATATGATCAGCAATTCGCTGGGAGCCATGCCGCGCGGCGTGTACGACAAAGTGCGGGCCTACGCGGATTCCTGGGCCGAGCGTGGAGTCCGCGCGTGGGAGGAGGGCTGGTGGGATATGGCCGTCGGCGTGGGCGAAAAAATCGCGCCGTTGATCGGCGCAGCGTCTGGCGAAATTTCGCTGCATCAAAACGTCACGCTGATGCAGGCAGTGATCAGCTCCTGTTTCGATTTTCATGGCCGGCGAAATAAAGTGGTAATGACAGAGTTGGAATTTCCGTCGATTCAGTATTTCTATCACGAGCAGCGCCGCAATGGCGCGCGCATCGAGCTTGTTCCCAGCAATGACCCAGTTCGGTTCGATCTCGACAAATTTCTTGCGGCCATCGACGAAACCACACTGCTCGTCCCGATTTCGCAAGTGCTTTTCCGCAGCGCCTACATCGTGGACGCTCGCGCGATTATTGAAAAGGCGCATCGCGTCGGCGCGCACGTCATTCTCGATCTTTACCAGGCTACCGGGACGATCCCGGTCGAAGTACGTAGCCTCCGCGCGGATTTTGCGGTCGGTGGAGTTCTCAAATGGCTTTGCGGCGGCCCCGGCGTTGCTTATCTCTACGTGCGGGAGGATCATCGCGCGAAATTGCGCCCGGCAATCACAGGCTGGATCGCGCACCAGCGGCCCTTTGCGTTCGAGACCGGAGCCATCGACGCGCGCGAAGATTCCTTCCGCTACTTAAATGGAACACCGCCCATTCCGGCGCTCTACGCCTGCCAGCCGGGGCTCGACATTCTAAACAAAGCTGGAATTGGCGCAATTCGCGAGAAATCCATGCGCATGACGGCGCGTCTTTTCGACGCTGCGAAGTCACACGGCTGGCGCGTGAACACGCCGCAAGATCCAGCGGAACGCGCAGGCACCGTTTCCGTTGATTGCCCGCATGCGGCCGAAGTGTGCCGCGAATTGCTCGCACGAGAGATTCTCGTGGATTACCGCCCGAAGGCCGGTGTTCGACTTTCGCCTCATTTCTACAACCGCGAAGAGGAGTGCGGTCTGGCCATTGAGCAAATCGCGGAAATCCTCGAAACGCGGGCGTGGGAAAAACACGCGGCTGCCGTCGCCAACGCATAACGGCGGGGAACACTTTCGCTCGCGGGAACACGGGGAACCGGAATCGAGCTCTGTGGGAATATGAGGAGACCGTAGAACCAAGATGAAATTATTCCGCGAAAACGAAAGTGCCAGGGCTCCGCGAACCGCTTCCAACCAAGGAGAATTTGCCGCCCAGCGGGCTGAGATGCTCGAAAAGCAATTGCGCCGCCGCGGCGTATCTGATCTAGGGGTACTGGCGGCAATGGCGTCCGTGCGGCGTGAAGAGTTCGTTCCGAACGAGCTCCGTCAACGTGCATATGAAGACGCGCCACTGCCCATTGGCGAAGGCCAGACAATCTCCCAGCCATATATCGTTGCGACAATGACCGCTGCGTTGCGACTTACGGGCAAGGAGCGCGTTCTAGAAATCGGGACTGGCAGCGGATATCAGGCCGCTATCCTTTCGAAAATGGCGGAAATTGTTTTCACCGTCGAGTCACGTTCAGAACTCGCTTCCGCAGCTGCCTCGCGCCTGGAGCGTCTAGGCTATAGCTATGTGCACGTTCACTGCGGCGATGGTACGCTCGGGCTTCCGGACTTGGCTCCCTTTGACGCGATTCTCGTCGCTGCGGCGGCGCCAGCGGTGCCCGCGCCGCTACGCGCACAGCTCGCGGAGGGCGGGCGGCTGATTATGCCGGTGGGCGACGCCGATAATCAGGAATTGCTCTACATCGAGCGGCAAGGCAACTCCTTCCTCACCCGATCTCTCGACGGATGCCGCTTCGTTCCCCTCATCGGCTATCACGGATGGAAGGAACCGCCGGCGCGATGAGTGCCGAGGTTCCCGGCCTGTCGATCGTAATTCCTTCTTACAACGAAGAATTGCGCCTGCCTGCAACGCTCGAACGCATCGCGGCCTATCTGCCAAGCTTGGGAGGCGAGACGGAAATTCTCGTCGTCGATGACGGCTCGAAAGACCGCACCGCGGAAGTCGCCGAATCTTTCCGGAGCAAGCTGCCGAGCCTCAGAGTCATTTCCAATGGCGAGAATCGCGGCAAAGGCTACAGCGTCCGCCATGGAATGCTCGAAGCGCGCGGCCGCAACGTGCTCTTCACGGACGCCGACCTGTCCGCCCCGATCGAAGAAGCGCCAAAACTTCTCGAAGCGCTGAAGAACTACGACGTAGCCATCGGCTCGCGCGCGCTGGACCGCAGCCTGATCACCGTCCATGAATCGCGCTTCCGGGAATTTGCCGGCATCATCTTTAACACCATCGTGCGGGTAATCCTGCGGCTCCCGTTTGTCGATACGCAATGCGGCTTCAAAGCCTTCCGCCGCGAACCCTGCCAGATTCTTTTCCAGCAACAGCGCATCGAGCGGTTTGGCTTCGACCCCGAACTGCTCTATCTGGCGCGGCATCACGGCCTGCACACCGTGGAAATCCCCGTTCGGTGGGGACATTCGCACGCTACGAAGGTGAACATACTGCGCGATAGCATTCAAATGTTCGCGGATGTGTTCACTATCCGCTGGAACGCGCTCCGCGGGCGGTATCCCAGGCCCTCTTAGAGACCGTCGCCAGGTGACTAACTTTGTGATACAAAGTACTTGACAGAATCACTTTTTGCTGCTAGCCTCTCTCCATGCTTGCCGCTGGCCCGCTTCGTTCTAACAAGCGCGAACCCATCCCTATCGACGCTCGCGCCGCCGATCATCTCCGTTACATTCGCGAGACCATGGAACGCGCAGCCGAGTTCACCGCCGTGCCCGGATGGGGCGGCGTGGCCATGGGCGTTACGGCGCTTGGCGCCGCCTTCCTCGCGGCGCAACAGTCTTCGCCTCGCGCCTGGCTTGCGGTTTGGCTGGTCGAGGCTTTTATTGCCGTAGCCATCGCCGCGCCTGCGGCCGCCACCAAGGCGCACCGCGCGAATTCGACACTTTTCTCCGGCCCGGGCCGCAAATTTCTGTTAAGTTTTGCTCCGCCCATCGTCGTCGGCGGTTTGTTGACGTTTGCTCTTTTCGCGGCAGGCGCTGCGTCCGTGCTTCCAGGAGTGTGGCTGCTTCTGTACGGAACGGCCATCGTCACAGGCGGAGCGTTTTCCGTACGCATCGTCCCGGTCATGGGTTTTTGCCTGATGAGCCTCGGCGCTGCCTCGCTCTTTGCACCAGCGGCTTGGGGCGATGCATTCATGGCGGCAGGATTCGGCGCGGTGCAGATCGGCTTCGGAATTTGGATTGCCCGGCACCACGGAGGATAAGAAGGAACGGCATGGCCAAGTCATCGACAGCACGCAGGGAACGCACCGAGCGCACGCGAGAGCGCGACGCCTCGCTCGCGGCGGTGCGCGGAGCAGCCAGTGAAGTGGTCTCCCCGGATCTGGACCGGCTGATTCACGAGCGCATTCGACTTGGCATTGTGAGCGCCCTGGCTGTGAACCGCTCGCTGACGTTCAACGAACTGAAAGCCCTGCTAAAGACTACGGACGGCAACCTGAGCGTACACGCGCGGAGGCTCGAAGAAGCTGACTACATCGTGTGCACGAAGTCCTTTGATGGCCGCCTGCCCAAAACGGAGTATCGCTTGACGGCCTCGGGGCGGCGCGCTATCGAGCGCTACCTGAATCACATGGAAGCGCTCATTCGCGCGACGCGCGAGGGCTAGAAACGAAAATTTTTTTGGGTTTGTACTTTGTATGACAGAGTAGTTTATGTAGCTTTTCCGGCGGCGGAGAAAGCAGCAAACACATGCAACCTCTCACCCTGCAGAACCTGGCCACTTCGCTTCCCGAAATACTTCCAGGAGCCGGCCTGCACGTAGCCATCATTTCCGATGGCAACGGCCGCTGGGCGACCTCTCGCGGTCTGCCTCGCTCCGCCGGCCACCGCGCCGGAGCCGAATCCGCCCGCCGCATCATTGCAGCGGCGCCGCGTCTCGGCATTCACACGCTCACGCTCTTCGCGCTGTCTTCGGCAAATTGGCGCCGGCCTGCCGCTGAGGTCCACGCAATCCTTCGCCTTCTGCACGAATACCTGCTGATAGAAACATCTCATTGCATCGAGGAAGGCGTGCGATTGAGCATCATCGGACGCCGCGATCGCATTCCCTCCACGCTGCGCCAAGCCATCGCGGATTCGGAAGCAGCCACGGCAAACGGCACGGGACTCCATTTGCGCCTGGCCATCGATTACTCCGCGCGGGAAGCCATCTACCACGCTGCCTGCCGCTTTTATAAAGTCACCGAACTCTCGCCTGAGTCGTTCTCTAAAGTCCTCGCGGAAGTTCTTCGCGGCGGTTCGACGGAAGTTGACCTGCTCATCCGGACCGGCGGCGAACAGCGGCTTTCCGACTTTTTACTCTGGGAGTGTGCCTTCGCGGAATTTGTCTTTTTGCCGAAACGCTGGCCAGATTTCTCGGCCGCGGACCTCGAAGCTGCTGTGCAGGAATTCGGCAGGCGCGAAAGAACGCGCGGCGCGCTGCCCGACGCTATTGCCGGATAGCCGCCTTTTCTGGCGGAAATAAATCAGAAGCGAATGCTTCGCTCATATCTGTTCGCCGGCACCATTTTGGCCGGCTAATGCTCGTCGAATCAATTTGTTGCCGTGACCTCGCGGAACGTCTTCCACAAGCGCTAAGTACCTCAACCCTGACGTTTTGCCCTTTTGCGGCGTCTATACCCCAGGAGCGAGGAATGGGAACTATGGGACTTGCGCTGCCCTGGGAGACTAGAATCTCTTCCGTGCCGCGCGAACGGGAGATGCGAGTGGAACCTTCCGAAGACCTGAGAGGCCGCCCCGGCCAGACCCCGGCGCCTGCTGTTACAAACGCGGCAGCTTCCGAAGACGCCGAACTGGCCGCGCGCTGCCGCGCCGGTGACCTGGGTGGCTACGAACGTCTTTATGCGCTGCATGGCGCGCGCATGAAAAACGTGGCACGCAATTTATTGAACAACGCGATCGATGCGGAAGACGCGGTACAGGAAACGTTTCTGAAAGTGCAGCGAAGCATTGCTGGCTTTCGCGGGCAATCCAGCTTTGTCACCTGGACGTACCGCATTCTGATTAACACCTGTTATGACGCGCGCCGAAGCCGCATGCGCAAGAAAGAAGTGGCGAACGATGACAGCGAAGACTCTCCGCGCCCGGAGCCGCGGGCGCCGGGCGCGCATCCTTCGCTGCGAATGGCGCTGGAGCGTGCGCTGGCCAGTTTGACGAAGCATCAGCGCGACGTTTTCTTGCTGTACGAAGTGGAAGGCTTTCATCACGCGGAGATCGCCGGGATGCTGGAGATTACGGAAACGGCTTCGAAGAACACGCTTTTTCAGGCGAAGAAGAACCTTCGCCAGATGCTTGAGCCTCCGCGCGGCAACAACGCCGCGGGAGCACGGTGAACGAAGATGAACATCAACTGTGAAGACCGGGACAGGATTCTTGAAGACGGGACGCCCGCCGAATGGGCCGCCCTCGAAGCACACAGCGCGAATTGCGCCGCCTGCGCGGAAGAGCTGCGCAACTGGATGGCGCTTAGCGCCGCGGCGATGGAACTGCGCGACTACTCTGATTCGCCGACGCTGTGGCCGCGCATCGAGCGCGCTCTTGCCGAACAAGCCGCCGCGAAACCACACGCAAAATGGTGGAGCTGGCTCGCCTTGGGAAGCGGTTTCACTCTCGGACTCCAAACGGCCGCGGCGGCTGCTTTGGTGTTGGTCTTGACAGTTTCCGCCGGGTGGGTTTATGTGCATCGCTCGAGACAAGTTGCGCCGGATGACCACTCGCTTTTGAAGAGCTCGGCGCTCGATGACGTGGAACGCGCACAGGCCGCCTATGAACAGGCGATTGACAAACTCGCCGCGCAAGCGAAGCCGCAACTCGAAAATCCCACGACGCCTTTGCAAGCGAACTACAAGGAAAAGTTGCTCGTGCTGGATAGCGCCATCAGCGATCTTCGCGCGCAGGCGGGATTGAATCCATCGAATGCGCATCTGCGCGAGCAACTCTTGGCAATGTATCAAGAGAAACAGCAAACGCTGGAAGATATTCTGGAGGAAAAGCAATGAAGTTGGTTCTGTTGACGAGGAATAAAGAGCGTTTGCGAAGCAGAGGTGCGCGCGCGGTCGGCCGCGTGGTGTGCGTCGCGCTGCTCACGGCAGCGCCGCTATTCGCGGCTGGAAGTCCAGCGCAGGAAGAAGTGACACGGGATTTTGCGAAAACTGTGACGCTGGGCGCCGGACAATCCGTGAGCATCGAGCATAAATATGGACAGATTAAAGTACACGCCGAATCTGGACGCGACGTGAAAATCTCCGCCATCATCCGCGCACAGGCCAGCTCGCGTGAAGAGGCAGAATCCTTCGCCCAAAAAATCCAGATTGATGTGGAACAAACTGGGTCCGGTGTGAGCATCCGCACGATCTATCCGCCCGAAGAAAACAAATGGTTTCATATCAGCAGACATTCTTCCTGGTCCGTCAGTTACGACATCGCGATGCCTTCGGACGCCCCTTTAAACATCCGCAACAGTTACGGCGGTGTTGACGTCGCGGGTGTTCACGGAGCCGTGCAAGTGGAGAATGGTTTTGGTTCTCTCGTGGTGCGCGATGCCGGCGCCGCGAATTTGAATAATTCGTTCGGCAGCATTGAGCTCGATGGCGCGGCGGGAAACGCGGTGGTCAACGACAAGAATAGTTCCGTGCAGGTTTCCGACGTGAAAGGCACACTCGAGGTGCAGAACCGCTTCGGCAGCATCACCGTGCAGAACGTTCAGGGGGGCGCGACCATTACGGGTGGCAACGGAGCGGTCTCACTGACGAACGCCGGTTCGGCGAACATTACCACCTCCTTCGGGAGCGTGAATGCGCAAAACATCCGCGGCGATCTTTCCATCCACGACAACAATGGCAACGTGGATTTTTCGACGGTCGGCGGTTCCGCGGATATCGTCGATAGCTTCGGGAACGTCACGTTCTCCGGCGTGAAGGGCCGCGTAAACTGCACCAGCAATAATGGGCGCATCACGGCCAGTTCTTTGAGTGGCAGCTCGGTGACCATTCGCGATTCCTTCGGTAACTTGGATCTTGAGAATCTCAGCGGCAGCCTGGATGCGGAAACATCCAACGGAAAAATAACCGTGCGCGACGTGCGCGGCATCGTTACGCTCAAATCCTCCTTCGGAGCCATCGAGGCGACGAACGTGCCCAAGGGGATTCGCGCCGTTACCGGCAATGGCGCTATCACGCTGGCCGACATCGGAGCGGATGCCTACGCGAAAACCAGTTTTGGCAGCATCGTTGCCGAACGCATCAACGGCAATCTGACAGCGGACGACAGCAACGGTTCGGTCACCGCGCGAAACGTCAAAGGCGACGCCAGCGTGACGACCTCTTTTTCCGGCGTCACCCTTGAATCCATCGGCGGTCGCATTCGAGTCGATAATCAGAACGGCGCAATCTCCGTGACTGCTTTGCGCCCTTCGAGCGGTTGCCGCGATATCTCGCTCAAGACTTCGTTTTCTTCCATCCGCGTGAGCATCCCGGACGGCGTCGGTTACAACGTTGCGGCGCGGACTTCCTTCGGCAGAGTGTCTTCCGATTTGCCGGTTACGGCGACGGGAAACCTTGGTGGAGATTCATTGAACGGGACCATCCATGGGGGCGGTTGCCAGCTTCAATTAACAGATTCCAATGGAAGCATCGAAATCACCAAGGCGCCGTGATAACCGCCCGGTGAGCGCGAAGCGTGCCAGCCTAGGCTGGCAAGTTAACTTGTGGAATGCCTGGCGCGATCCATCGCGAACGCTCTCTGCAAGACGCGGGTCGCGGTTTCGGTCAGGTGGTATTGGCCAAGCTCGTCCTCGCTTGCGAAGGCCACGTCGGTCACATCGCTACCGGCGCGAGGTTCGCCGCTGATGCGCTCGCAGAGATAATCCACTATGACGAAATGAAAGCGAGGGCGGCGACCCTTCTCGGCAGGTTCCGAGACGTCTCCCGGAAAGATCCGGTCGAATACTTCGATCAGTTCGAGCACACGCACTTCGAGGCCGGTTTCTTCAAGCAACTCGCGCGCCACGCCCTGTTGCAGAGATTCCCCGAGCTCGAGCGTCCCGCCTGGGATGGACCACTGGCCACGAAGAGGTTCGCTGCCGCGGCGGATCAGCAGCGCGCGGCCGTTTTCAATGATGACGCCGCCGACACCGACGACGGGACGCTCGGGATATTCGCGGGAGGAAGTCACTTTAGGAAATCGGACCTGAGCAGTTTACAATCGAAGCAGCCGCGCCGCGCATAAGCGTTGACTTCGGACCACGCGGTATATAATACGCCATGGTGGCGGCGGCACAATCTGTGGGGCCCCGCCCTGCGAACGTTTCTACGGAGGATGGAGCCGTGATCCGCTGCCCTCAGTGTTCCACCGAAATCGACGTGGATGAAGACGAAGTCGAAGAAGGCGAAATCCTGAGCTGCCCGGAGTGCGAATCCGAGCTAGAGGTTTCGCAGACGCATCCCGTGCATCTGAACCTCATTTCCGACGACCTTGACGAAGAAGACGACGATGAAGAAGAGGAAGCCGCCGAAAACGGCGACCTGGCTGAGGAAGACGAGGAAGATGAAGAAGAAGAGGACGACGAGGAGTAGCGGACTTCGCCCTGCCTGTCCAGCATCTCCTATCTTCAGAACCGGCATCTAATTTTACGGGAGCGCATTGATGAAGTGTCCCCGGTGGATGGCCCTCGCGGGAGCAGCAACAATCCTAGTGGGGATTGCTGCCATCATCTCCATGGCTCAGGAAGCACCACCGCCTCCTCCTGCAGCCCCCCAGACTGCGCCTCCCGCTGAATCCTCGAGCTCTGGAAAACCCAAGAAGCAGAAGTATAGCCACGCCAACGATTTTCTGGTCACTGGGACGGTGTTCGATCCGAAGGGCTATGCATTTCCGGGCGTGCAACTGAAAATTCGCCGCAGCACGGAGAAAAAATTCCGTTGGGATGACTATACGGATTCCCGCGGCGACTTTGCCGTGCGCGTGCCGCAGGGCTCGCAGTATAAGTTGGTGGTCCACGCCAAGCATTTCGCGGAGCAAACACGCGATCTGGATGCCAAGACAGGCGTGAGCGAGGCCCGAGTGGTGTTTCGTCTGGAACCCGAAGGAGGGGAGAAGAAATGACTGCGTCCAAACGATTTTTCTTTGTGGCGGTGATTCTCGCACTGTCCACCGTGACGGCTGTGGCGCAGGACGCCAAGCATGAAGCAGAGCTGCGGACAGTGCACGGAGTGGTGTTGGACAAGTCCGAAAACCTAGTTTCGGAGAGCGTGGTATTCCTCAAAAATACGAGGACCAACGTGGTGCGGAGTTCGTATACGGATAATACCGGCAAGTACCGCTTTAGCGGCCTGGATCCCAACGTGGACTATGAGATCCACGCGGAGAAAGCAGGCACCACATCAGCGACGCATACGGTGTCTAGTTTCGACAGCCGGAAAGACATCACGCTGAATCTGAAAATGGAAAAGAAGAAGAGTTGAGCGCGTGCGGATTTGCCGCATGTTTTTCTGCTGAGCGACGAATAGCTTTCCTGCAGGCAACCTTTGCCCGTCGATTGGCAGGATGGCGCACCTGATCAGAGATTTCTCGCCGGTGCCAGGACTTGCACAGGATGCGGCACTATCTCAATGTCTACTGGCGTGAAACCCAGCAGCTCGGCATCTCCGTGAAACATGCGGGGAGGGTCGGTGGTGAGCCTTACCGATTGAACCCGGAAGCGCTTTAAATGCGGGGTGCGAAGCTCTCCACTTCTCAGCAGCCGCGGCAACAGGGCCAAGACTCGAATTTTATTCAGATCATCCATAATGACGGCATCGAGCCAGCCATCGTCCAAGCGCGCTTCGGGCGCGAGCTGCATGCCGGCGCCGTAAGTCGGAGTATTTAGGACGGCAGCAAGAAGCGCCTTGGCTTCTATGGGGGGCAAGTCACTTCCAGGAAATTCCGCTCTCACGCGCACTGGTTGATGGGTGCACAAAGCACGCAACGCCGACACTATGTAGCGAGATCTGCCGAGCAGCCGGCGAAAAGCTCCGCTTGCGTGGCGGGAAGCTTCCGCATCAATTCCGACTCCGCCGCCGCTCAAATAGAAGCGAACTCGGCCGTCCGCTGTACGCACCCGCACAAGATCGACCGGTCTGGGTTGCCCTCGCAGAATCGCCCAGGCGGCAGCGACCGGATTCTTGGGCAACTGAAGGCCGGCGGCAAAATCGTTTCCGCCGCCAGCAGGAAGAACGCCCAGGAGCACTTCCGCTCCGAACGCGGCATTCACTAACGCCTGAAATGTGCCGTCGCCGCCTAGAGCGATGAGCAGGCGGTTTCCACTCCGAATCGCGGAGACCGCAGCCGTTTCAAGTTCTCTCGCGCTCCCAGAGGGGATGAACTCGACCGGAACAGAGGCCGCCTCGAACACCCTTCGGATTGGCGGGATTAGGGAGCGGGCGCGTCCCCCGCCGGCGGCGAGGTTAGCGAACACAACTGCGGGCGGGAGCGAAGAAAATCGGCTGGAGTCGGGCACTGAGTTTGCCATGCTGCCCGGCGACGTGTGCCCCTGTCAATTAAAAGAAGTAGAAGGGAGAACCGAGAGCGTCCGAACTTATGGAGCGGCGGTGACTGAGCGGCTTTGGGCGTGACGGCAGAATGATTTGGCCCGCCGAAGCGGCGGCGGTCAAACTGGGAGGCGGCTCGACCCCCCCTGGGGTTTTGCACAAATGTTCATTCTAAAGATAGTTAAAGTCCCTTGTTTTCATTCAGTTTTAAAAGTGCTGAATCTAAACGAGTTGCGTGCACGAAATTGCACCAAAATTGTGCAAGACCCGGAGTGTATCGTAACCATTGAAAATGCAGTAGTTAGCGCTTGGGGGCCCCTCCAGAAAGCAGAAACGCCAGCAACGGAGCTGGCGTCAGAGAAGGAAGACCTAGTGATATACGGAAGTCACTGTATAGCAGAAGTAATAAATTGTCAAGCAAAAAATCTGAAGCCGAGGCGAAACAGGGGCGTACAACATGCGCCTGCGGACTCGGCGGGCGTAAGGCAATTGAAATTGTTAGGGTAGCCGACGGCGCGTGAGGCCGTCTTGCCCAGCCGCCGCTACTTGCCGCTCTCCGTCGAAGCTGCCGCCGGAGCGGCAGCGACCACGGCGGCGACATTACCCTCAGAAAGAGCGTGGTTGAAAGCCGGCAGGTCCTCTTCCATGAGCTTCTTGTAGTCGGAGACCGCTCCATTGAGTTCGGACTCGATCGATTTCAGCAGCTCGAGTTCGGTATCGGTGGGGGGAAAGTCCGCGCCGCCGGCAACGTCGCCGCCGCCGGTGCCGACTTCGGCGTTGAGCCAGATCAGGTTGAGATAGACTTTGTCGGCTTCGACGAAGTATTTGTCGTCGCTGTTGACCTGCTCCGGCGAGACCAGCTTGAATTCGATGGCCTCCAGCTTCTTGTCCATGGCTTCGACGGTCTTGAGGAGCTCGGCCTTGCGCTTTGTCAGTGGTTCCTGCGGCGCAGCCGGGGGTTCTGGTTCGTCGTAATAGCCCGGTTCTTCGGAGGGCGGTCTTTCACTTTCCTTTTTCTTAGGCGGGCGAAGCATGGCTTCGATTACTTCGATTTGTTTGCGCATCCATTCGATTTGGTTGACGGTGTCGGAGACTTTGGTGATGTCGTCGCGGATGCGGAGCTGCGTTTTTACGGACTCATCGAGGGCTGATTCTGGCGTGGAAATGCGCGGATCCGGCAACACGGTCAAAGGCTGGGTGAAAGACTGGCCGGCGACCGTTAAGCGAACGGAGTACTTGCCGGGAGCAACCATGGGGCCGACTTCGGCGGGTTTAATTCCCCAATGGGTGATCGGACGAGAGTCGGCGTCGCGGAAACGAGGCTCCGTCCAGATATGCTGGTCGTCTTCAGGCGCGGTACGGAGAGCGATCAATCGCGGTGAGTCGTAATGCATGTCCCACTTCACGCGATTGATTCCGGCGTGGCCTCTCGCTTCCAGTTTGCGAATCGTTTTGCCGTCGGGACTCAGGATTTCAAGCTCGACGGGGTCTTTGGGCGCCGACTTCAGATCAAAATTCAACATGGCTTGGCCGCCATGAACAAACCGGCGAGCGGGACGCGGCTCGAAGAATACGGTGGGAGCGTCTGAATGATTTTTTGCGAGCTGCTCGAGCGGAGTTATGTCGTCGAAAATGTAGAGCCCGCGCCCGTAGGTGGAGATCACCAGGTCGTGAAATTCTTTTTGTACGACCGCCCAGGTGACAGGAGCGTGCGGCAGGCCGTTCCGGAATGGTGTCCAATGGCCGCCGTCATCGAGGGAGTAATAGAGGCTGTTGCCTGTACCGGCAAAGAGCAAGCCTGCGCAATTGGGATCTTCGGCAATGGTGCGGACGTAGGCCAAAGGGTGTTTGGGAAGATCGCTGTTGATGGGCTTCCAGGTCTTGCCAAAATCGGTCGTCTTATAAATGTAGGGATCGCGGTTATCCACGAGATGAAAATCGACGGCGACGTAGGCGGTTCCGGCGTCGAAATTCGACGGGGCAATGCTGGTGATTGTGCCCCAGGGAGGCAGCCCGGAGATGTTCTTGGTGACGTTTGTCCAGGTGGAAGCGCCGTCTTTCGTATACCAGAGTTGACCGTCGTTCGTGCCGGCCCAGATGAGTCCTTTCTGGATTTTGGAGGGAGCGATGGCGAAAACGACTTCTCCGTAGAACTGGCCAAGATTGTCGCCGACGATGCCTCCCGAGGAAACGATGCGGCTGGGATCCTGGGTCGAGAGGTCTGGACTCGCGACTTTCCAACTTTGGCCGCCGTTTGTGGTTTTGAAAATGACCTGGCATCCGTAGTAGACGGTGTTGTGGTCAAAGGGATCGATGGCGAGCGGCGGAGTCCAGTGGCACCGATATTTAATGTCGTTGGGCGGCGCGTCGAGCGTATGAAGATACGGGCTTACGGAACGCGCCTCTTTGGTTCGGGCATCCCAGCGGGTGACTTCATCGCCATAGCAAGTGGCCCAAACAATATTCGGATCGACGGGATCAGGGACAGTGAAACCGGATTCGCAACCGCCCATGTGGCGATCCCACGCCGATTCCTGAGCTTCGGTGGGCACGCTGGGGCCGCGCATGTTGCCGTCGTCCTGCATGTTGCTGTAGAAGTCGTAGGGGATTTGGTTGTCGACGTCGACGTGATACATCTGGCCGATGGGCAGAGTGACACGGTGAAAACCTTGGCCGTGGACCGTGGTGATATTCATTCCCGCATCGTCCGTGATTACGAAGCGATCGGCGTTCAGCGGATCGAACCAGATGTCGTGAGTGTCACCGCCCCAGCGGACTTCTTGAAAATTTAGACCGCCATCCAGGGATTGGAAGAACGAACTGTTGGCTATCAAAATTTCGTTGTCGTTTGTGGGCGAAACGGCGAGACGGATGTAATAGCCGGCGCGGCCAATTAAGGCCCTCTGATAATTCACGACTTTCCAATGACCGCCCGCGTCGTCGGAGCGCCAGACGGAGCCCTGGTCTTTGGTCTGGATCAACGCATAGACACGATTGGAATTTGTTGGGGCAACGGCAACATCAATCTTGCCCAGAGGGGATTGCGGAAGGCCATGCTCTTCGATGTGGGTCCACTTCGTGCCGCCATCGCGAGAAACGTAGAGACCGCTTCCGGGGCCACCGCCAAATTCGGCCCAGGTATGCATTTCGACTTGCCACATTCCCGCAAAAAGAACGCGGGTATTATGGGGATCCATGGAGAGACCGGAGCAGCCGACATTTTCTCCGGCGAAGAGGACCCGCTCCCAGTGCTGGCCCCCGTCCGTTGTGCGGTAGACGCCGCGATCCTGCTGCGGGCCGGTGGTGCGCCCTAGTGCGCAAGCAAAAACAATATCGGGATTCGTGGGGTGAACGATAATCCGACCTATACGGCCGGTCTCTTGCAGGCCCATATTGGTCCAGGTTTTGCCGGCATCGGTGGACTTGTAAATTCCATTGCCGGTCACATCGCTGTCGCGGATGGCCCAGGCTTCGCCGGTACCAGCCCAAACAATGCTTGGGTCAGAGGGCGAGACGGCGAGCGCGCCAATGGCGGTGACCGGCTCTTTGTCGAAGATAGGTCTCCAACGGTTACCGCCGTCCGTCGATTTCCAAACGCCTCCGGAAGCCGCTCCTGCGTAGTACGTGCTGGGATCGCCGGGGACGCCTGCGACGGAAGCGATGCGGTTTCCGACTCGAGGCCCGACGAAACGGAATCGAAATTGTCCACCCTCCTCGGAGTCCGGTTGCTGCGCGCGTGCTGCGAAAACGCAACACATGGCAGCCAGAAGAGCGAGGAAAAGCTTTCCGCTTCGGATGAGCGTCACAAAAACCTCCAGCAAAAAAGATTTAGGAATTTCGATGTTCCAGTTCGGACTGGAGCATACCGGACGCGCAGAGTATACATTATCCTCAGCACGGTTTGCCGCAGATACGAAACCCATCCAGCTTCAAAATTGCCGATGAATGAGTGCCGTGAATACTGAAGCCTTTTTCTCATAGATGGGAACGTGCGAAAGAATTTGCGAAACAAGAATCCACGAAATGTTGTTAGCAGAACGGTGACGAAGGTTGGCCGCGAGCAACCTCTGGCGCGGGCCGTTATGTTTAGGGAAGAGGATCGCCAGAGAACGGCTCGGCGTGGCGATGGAATGATTCTGCAGGCGGAATCCCGAAGGGGAATCACGTTGAATGGTGCCGGCGGGGGGAATCGGAATTCAGACCCCCACTGATTCCATGTAACTTGCTCATTCTACAAGACGGCAGAAACTATAAAAACATCGAATTCACTCAAGTGAGGTACACGGCGGGTACACAGAGATTTTAGCGAGGCGGCCATTGGTGATCATCGATGGGGATGTGATTTCCGCGAATTGGACGAGGCCCGGAATAACTTCTGGTTAGCTAAAAATAACCGGTCCACACTGTTTGACACCGTAACTGTCATTGAATCAAACAGTTTGGCCGGTTATTTTCGGCTTAACTGGTCCAATCTGTGCACGCGCTTCAAAATTTAGATTCTGCGAGG